>NZ_AP028067.1:2221377-2538717 GCF_030297155.1 Vibrio sp. FE10
TCTTCCCTGTTCAAAATAACGCAGCTCAAATTGAAGCAATGCGTTCAGGTCGTCTGCATATCGCAGGTTTCAACACAGGTTCCACGCCACTAGCAGTTAACTGTGCTGGCTTTGCTCCATTCACCATGATGGCGGCTGAAGATGGCTCTTTCGGTTACGAAATGGAAATCATCACGCACCCAGGTTCAGGCATCGAAAAGGTGGAAGACCTAAACGGCAAAAACCTAGCATTCACATCGCAAACGTCAAACTCTGGTTTCAAAGCCCCTTCTGCGATTCTGGATGCTGAATACCAGCTTCAACCTGAGCGTGATTTCAAACCGGCTTTCTCTGGCGCGCACGACAACTCTATTTTGGGTGTGGCACACAAAGATTACGACGCAGCAGCCGTCGCTAACTCAGTATTGAACCGTATGCTTTCACGTGAAGTCGTGAAAGAAGGTCAAATCAAGAGCATCTACAAGTCACAGACCTTCCCAACAACGGCTTACGGCACAGCACACAACCTGACACCAGAGCTTCAAGAGAAGATTCAAAAAGCGTTCTTCACTTTCGACTGGGAAGGCACGAAGCTTCAAGAAGAATTTGAGCGTAACGGTGAAGCGAAATTTGTTCCGATCACTTACCAAGAGCACTGGGAAGTGATCCGCACTATCGATACAGCCAATAAAGTGTCTTACACGTGTAGCTAAGTTCAACCGAACTAAAAGCCAATCACACATTGATAAAACTAACTGCAGGCTTACGCGCCTGCAGTTACTCACCACTCTCAGCGGTTTGCTTCCGATTTCTGCCTCAGGCGAACTGTTAGTACACCGTCCTTATAGGAATTCTATGTCTACTCTTACCCTTAAAGGGCTTACCAAGCACTACTCCAGTTCTGATAAAGCCCTGACCAACGTTAGCTTATCGGTGAACGCCGGTGAAGTCGTTGGATTGATTGGCCCATCTGGTGCGGGTAAATCAACGCTGATTCGCTGTATTAATCGACTAACCGAGCCCACCAGCGGTGAAGTTATCTTCTCCAACACCAACCTAGAGAGCTTGTCTAAGCGCCAACTGAGACATTCTCGACGTGAAATTGGGATGATTTTCCAAGAGTATGCACTGATTGAACGTTTAACAGTCATGGAAAACGTACTTTCAGGCCGTTTGGGGTACGTGAATTTCTGGCAAAGCTTCACTCGTCGTTTCCCAGAATCGGATATCCAAGCCGCTTATGCGCTACTCGACCGCGTTGGATTATTAGAACACGCAAATAAAAGAGCTGATGCCCTATCAGGTGGCCAACGCCAACGCGTAGGTATTGCACGTGCACTCGCTCAAAAGCCAAAGTTACTATTAATTGATGAACCTACGGCCGCGCTCGATCCACGCACTGCCCGACAGATCATGCGATTGATCAGCGAAATTTGTTCAGAACAACAACTCCCAGCCATCATCAATATTCACGACGTTCAGTTAGCGAAACAGTTTGTCGACCGTGTTGTCGGCCTAAATGCTGGCTGTGTGGTGTTTGATGACAAACCAAACTTGCTCACCGAAGACGTACTCACACAGATCTACGGTGAAGAAGATTGGAGCCAACAAGCAGAAGAAGAGGAAGATGATCTGATCATCATGAACCCTCGCTTGTCTGAGGCAACAATATGACTCAGCCATATCCAAAACAAGCTCAGCGGCATTTAAAGTCTGCACAACAGAACCCCAAACAATACCCGACACATTGGACAAAGCCGCCACTTATATCTAATTCATGGTTGCGTTGGAGTTTGATCATCATCGTCGCGGTGTACTTATACCTTGCGACTCAATCGGTACACGTAAACTGGGCTCGAATCTACGAAGGCAGCGAACGCGGTTGGCAGTTCATTTTAGCTTTCATGAACCCTGACTTTGGCGGACGTTGGAACAACATCTCACAAGGTTTGATTGAGAGCTTAACCATGACGCTCACATCAACGGTGGCAGGTGTCATTCTTTCAATCCCATTCGGATTAGGTGCAGCCAAAAACCTTGCCCCTACTCCTGTTTATCTATTCTGTCGTGCGTTTATTTCAATCGCTCGTAGCTTACAAGAGATCATCGTTGCGATTCTGTGTGTGGCTCTGTTTGGCTTTGGTACGTTTGCGGGTTTTGTCACGCTGACATTCGCAACTATCGGCTTTCTCGCTAAATTGTTTGCCGATGAGATTGAAGCCATTGACCCAGCACCACTCACCGCAATGCGCGCAACTGGCGCAAGTTGGCTACAACAAGTGAACTATGCGATTCAAGCGCAGGTAATGCCACGCTTTATCGGGCTTTCGATGTATCGACTCGACATCAACTTTCGCGAATCTGCTGTGATTGGCATTGTGGGCGCAGGGGGCATCGGCGCAACATTGAACACCGCCATGGACCGTTACGAATACAGCGCAGCGGCCGCTATTCTATTGATTATTATCGTGATCGTGATGTTGTGTGAATACCTATCGACCATCATCCGCAAGCATGTGCAGTAAGGAACGACCAATGAGCACGCTAAATGACACCTCTACAAGCTCCATGAATCGTACCCAATGGCAGCGTTACGACAGTAAACAGAGCCTAATGCTTTGGATTGGCTGGCTTTGCTTTGTTGCCCTAACGGTTTTTGCATGGCAAGTCATGAACAAAGACACCATTTGGTACTTTGTGACTGACTCACCCAACCAACTTGCTGATATCTCGTCACGTATGTGGCCACCAAGATGGAGCTATTTAGAGTCACTTTGGAGTCCTTTGTGGGACACCATTAACATCGCAACACTTGGCACACTGTTAGGAATCGTACTGGCATTTCCAGTGGCGTTCTTAGCCGCACGCAACACAACGCCAAGCACAACGTTTATCAGGCCTATCGCACTGTTCATCATTGCGGCAAGTCGCTCGATCAACTCGCTAATTTGGGCACTTCTATTGGTGGCTATCATCGGCCCAGGGTTATTAGCAGGTATTATCGCGATTGCGCTGCGCTCGATTGGTTTCGTAGCTAAGTTGATGTACGAAGCGATTGAAGAAGTGAACGTCACGCAGATGTCAGCGATTCAATCGACGGGGGCATCCCCACTACAAGTATTGAACTACGGCATTCTTCCACAAGTGATGCCAAGTTTCATCGGTACGAGCTTGTTCCGTTGGGACATCAATATTCGAGAGTCTACCGTCTTAGGTTTGGTGGGCGCTGGCGGTATCGGCTTAAAATTACAAGAGTCGATGGCAATGCTGGCATGGCCGCAAGTGACTGTGATTTTCTGTGCGATTCTAGTGACAGTCATCTTCTCCGAATGGGTGGCTGCCAAAGCAAGAAAAGCCCTTATCTAAATACTAAAAACAACGTCAAATAGACGGTTATTTAGGGCGTGTTGACCTTTCGAGCTGATTTTTGCAGCGAGTTGCTGGGTATTTATACAAGACAGAGGCTTCGATGTGTAGCTAGCCTACATGAGAAGCCGATAACGTAGTAGAAATGACCAGCAAACGCTGCCCGAAGGGTTCGGCTAAAAGCGTTTTACTCTTTGTTGAGGGGGATTTGCTTAGAATGACTAGGCGACTTCCCCCTCGCCTCGATTAAAACGCTTTTATCTCGAACAAAATTTAACCGCGAAAAGTCAACACGCCCTAGTCAATAAGATCAAAGCCTACTCACTGAGTAGGCTTTTCGTTTGTTGAAACGTTCTAAGCAAAGTTGGCCATCAGAACCGAACTTCATTGACCACAGTCCCTACGCCTTCAATCGTGACACTCACTTGGTCTTTATTGGACAAAGCATAGGTTCTTCCCGGCGTTCCCATGAACACGAGATCGCCCGGTTTGAGGGTAAAATAGTGGCTTAAGTAACTGATGACTTTTGTAGGTTTGTGAATCATAAACGAAGTATTCTCTTGTTGAACAACCTTGCCATTGACACGCGTGGTTAATTGCACGTTGTTATAATCGATACCACGAACAATCGTATTACCAATGGGGCCAAAGCCATCTGAAGCTTTCGCTCGTAGCCATTGTAAATCTGTGCCTTGCCAGCTTCTCTCTGTAATATCGTTACCCACCGTGACACCAAAGATCGCTTGCTCGGCTTCCTCTTCACTGGCTCGACTGATTTGCTTACCAATCACAATCACCAGCTCTCCTTCAAAATGAACGTTTTTCGCTCCGGGTGGCACTTGAATCACTTCACCGGTGAGCGTTAAGGAAGAAGGAAGTTTTAGAAACATGGGTGGCGGAGCATCTGCTGGTGAAGCTAAATGACTGGCGAAGTTCATTCCCACAGCAAACACCTTTTCAGGTTGTGTAGGCAGCAGCACTTCAATCGACTCCAGTGGAATCGAAGCCTTCGCGACTGAATATTCGCCAAAGATATCACCACTGATTGGCAGCACTGCGCCTTTATCTAACTTTCCATAACTGATTTTATCTTGATATTGATAACGCACGAACTCCTCAGCTTCTACGCTGCTATCAGGTTCGTCATTTGCTAAAGCAGCATTAGCAAAAACAAAGGTAGAACAAGACACCGCAAGTATTGATACCAACCCTTTCATTAACTTCATGGTTCACTCCCTAACCGTTTATTCCTATCAGTTACTGTAGTCTAAACACAGGTGAGCATTACCTATTTCCCTTCACTTGGGTTAACTCTTTGTTCCTTATCTTGTCTAGCAAGCCATTCTATTCTGTTTCCTACACGCATAAAAAAACCGAGCAACTCACAGTGAGTTACTCGGTTTGACTTATTCCCGATGTATTCAGTCGTTGTTGGTATCAACGAACGATTTTGCAATCACGACTGAATTCAATGTGATGCTTCGTTCCCGCAAAGCACCACATCAACACAAGCCATCGTTAAATAACTTGCGTGTCAATCATTTACAGTTGAGCAAATGATCCTTCCCACGAGTATGTCTCACCCGCGAACTCAACGGTGTGAGTTGCTTGCTGCGTGTCTTCAGCTTGGTTTGAGATACCGTAGTGGTAAGTGTTGCCAGAAGTAGTCTGAATGCGAACAACAGTCCCGACACTGTTATGGCCCACAACAGACACTGATTTAACTAGACCACGAGCGCCTACAGAGGCTTCGATAGACTCGTTAAAGTAACCATGCGTTTCTAGTACAGAAGCAAACACGTGGTTTTGACCAGACTGACGTAAGATGAACGCAGGCTCACTCTTAAGATTGAAGTCTGGATCGTTAGCACCAGTGCGAGCAAAAATCACTTCGCTGCCCGCATTAGCGCTGGTTACTAGGCTGTAGTAGCTGCTGTCATGTAGCCAGCTTACTAGAGAACCTTCTTCGTTCACTTTGCCTGAAGCCACGTTCCATAGGTGTTGGTAACCGTTGTCTTCACCTAATGGCTTAAGCGTTTTTTCCATGTTGTAATCGAAGTCAGTACGGATGATTTGACCAGAGTGGTGAACTGGTAGGTCGTATTGGTGCTCAGCGTCAGCTTCGATGCGGTATACGTCGATAACTAGTGGCTTCTCGAACTCAGGAAGTTCAGCAAGAATCACGCTGCGTTGCATGTCTACGCCTGTGTAGTACTCAGAAATTGTGCCGCTCATGCCTTGCAGAGACTGGTCGTCTGCTACGAAGAAGTGCTTCTGACCAAACTTAGACTCAGCCAATGCTGTGTTGAAGTTGTTCTGCGTTTTCTGATCAACCGTTACTGTGTTGTGAGCAACCGTCTGCTTACAGTAAGACTTGTTCTCTGGAATGTAACGACCGCCAAACTTAGGCTCTACGTTTACCCAGCGACCGAAGCCGTAATCGTGTAGCACTTCGTGGCCACGGTTGAATACACTTAGGTGCAGTCCATCGTAGTGACCGTGGTCTAGAGCAGAGTGGTACTGGTGATCGCTGCCGTGTTGACCAAACCAGATCAACGCCATGGTGTCGTCGTCTTTCTCGTCACGGTGACGAAGGATGCTTACGCCGCCTTTTTCGCCTTCAGGGCCGTCGGTTACAAACAGGCTACCCCAGTTGAATGCTTTGATGTCGTCTGCTGAATCAACCGCGTCAGACAATGTTTTACCTGAAGCATGAACCCAAACGTTTTGTTGGTGGTTAGCCATACCAAGCAGAGTTTCAGTCTGCTCGTAACGGTGATAACACACAGACGTTGCCATGATAACGCCTTCATCGTTGATAGAGATTGTCTTCGATGAATCGTTCAGAGCTGGCAATGTACCGTCTGGGAATGCTGTTTTGAATACAGAGTAAGACGTTGTCTTGATCACTGAATCGTTGAATTCATAGATACCAACTTCAGGCTGACGACGTTCAATCGCTTCTGCGAACAGGTAGATTGGACGTAGAGAGAAACGGTGGTAGTAAGGACCTTCCATGTAGTAGCCGTCTGGCGAAAACAGTTGGTCAAGTTGCGCTAAGAAACCGCCGCTTACTTTGTCTAGTTTCAGGCCGTAAAGCGCTTTGTCTACAGATTCTTGGTCGTTGATTGCGTAACCACAGATACCTACTGCTGCCACTGCCCATAAGCCGTGGTTGTGTACGATATCGAAGTCGTGTGCGTAAGTAACAACGAACATTTCGATCATTTGCTTCAGAAGATCGTCTTCGATCAGACGCTTTTGCTCTTCAGAGATAGTGTGGTAGATGCAGCTGTACGCACAAGAAGCGTAAAGCATCCACATGTTCTCGTTCAACGTTTGGTGGAACAGCTTACCCGGAGGGTTAGAGTCACGGCTTACGTTGCTTTCAAGTGTTGGGTATACCGTCGCGTACGCAGTTAACATATCAACGATGTAATCACGGTACTTTGTTTCCTCAGTGATAAGGAACAAACGGCCCGCTAGATCCATGTGGATGTAGTTTTGCTTGTGACGGTTGTGCTCGTAACCGCCGCCTTCACCGTGACCAGGTACTTCAATGCCAACTTCCGCCATGTAAGCGTCAGTTTGTTTAATGTCGCGAGTCAGTGCGTTACCTAAAAGGCTATCCTTGCCAAGTTCTTTACGAAGCTCTGCTGCTTCATCAAAGTTAAGTAAAAGTGGTTGATAGCTCATTATTATTTCCCCTGCTCTGCTAATTCTGGGTTTAAAGTTGTTTCTACTGAGTAGAAGCCTGTCCAGCTATATACTTTGCCGTTCAGCTCTACTTTGTGTTCAGTGCTGTCAGTCGCGCCAAGTTGGTTGCTGATCATCACTGTCACGTTTGATTTCTCTGTGGTGATCTCAACGACCGAACCGATATTCGTGTGAGCCACTACTTTGATGTCTTTCACAACACCACGTGCATTAACTGATTGCTCGAATTCTTCGTTGAAGTAACCGTGCGTTTCAACAACAGAAGCAAACAATGTTGTTTCGCCTTTGCTACGTAGAATGAACGCAGGCTCAGAACGTAGGTTGAAGCTTGGATCGTTAGCACCAGTGCGAGTAAAGATTACTTCAGCATTGTCGTTAGACGTTGCACCTAGCCAAGTGTAGTAAGTGTTGTTTTGTAGCCAGCTTACAAGTGCTGTGCCCTTCACTTCACCGCTTGCGACGTTCCATAGGTGTTGGTAACCGAAATCGTCACCTAGAGTGTTCAGCTCTTTGTTTGCTTGGTATTCAAAGTTAGTGCGAACAATCTGACCTTCAAATTGATGTGAGTAGTCGTATTGATGCTCGCCTTCGCCGCCTTTCTCAGAATCTAAGCGGTATAGGTCTAACAATAACGGAGATTCTAGCTCTTCAAGGTTTAGCATGAACACGCTGCGTTGCATGTCAAAGCCTTGGTAGTGATCGTTAGCAAATGCACTCATACCGTTGATTTGCTCGTCTTCTACTTTAAAGAAGTGAGGTAAACCGTGTACAGCGTCTGCACGTTCAACATCAAAGTTGTTCTGACATTTTTCATCAATCGTGACTGCGTTGTGAGCAATCGTTTGACGAGCGTAAGATTTGTTTTCGTCTAGGTAACGGCCGCCGAATTTAGGCTCAACGTTCACCCAACGACAGAAGCCGTATTCACGTAGCACTTCTTGACCGCGGTTGAAGAAAGAAATACCCAGCGTATCGAAGTTGCCGTGACCCATGCCGTGCTGGCCGTAGTTCATCACTAGCTGAGAAACGTCGCCTTTCTTATCCTGCATACGGATAAAGCCTTGTGCGCCGTTGTGACCTTGAGGGCCTTCGTTCAACTCAACACTTGGCCAGAAAGGCATGCCGATTTCTTTTTCAGCAGAAGCGGCTTCGTAGGCTTTAGATAGCTCAAGACCACATGGGTGCATCCATACTGCGTCTTGAATCTTCGCCATACCAAGAATGTTTTGGTCTACGCCGTTTTCAGAAGAGTAATGCTTGCTGTAAACACTGACCGCAACCTGAACACCCATGTCTGTGATACCCATAGTACGAGAAGCATCATTCAGAGCCGGGAACTCACCGTTCGGGTAAGCCGTCGCCAGCATCGCTTGTACTGTGTTACCAATCACGCCGCCTTTGTAGTTGTAGATATCCACTTCAGGCATGTGGCGATGAATCACTTCAGCGAACACACACGTTGGACGAATCGCGTAACGGTGGTAGTAAGGACCTTCCATGTAGTAACCAGAAGGTGCAAACAGTTGAGAAACTTGCGCTAAGAAACCGCCAGTGTCGTTACGGTCGATGCCGTACACTGACATTTCAAGGTACTCGCGCTTGCCTAGAGCGAGACCACAGATACCCACTGCGGCTACTGCCCAAATACCGTGGTTGTGAATGCGGTCGAAGTCGTGTGCGTATTTAACGGTGAACATTTCTAGCATTGGTTCGAAAATGCGAGACTCAATGTTGTCACGTTGTTCTTGTGTCAGTGTTGAAGCAACACAAGAGTAAGCTAAGCTTGAGAACATTAACCAGCAGTGTTCGTTCAGGATTTGGTGGAACAAACGACCGGTAGGGTTGGTGTTTTTCTGTACGTGGTAATCAAACGTTAGATATTTGTCTGCGTACTCTTCTAGTAATTCTGTAACAAAGTCAGCGTACTTTTGCTCTTTAGTGATCAAGAACATGCGACCAGCTAGATTCATGTACGTGTAATTTTGCTTATGGCGGTTATGCTCGTAACCCCCTGCTTCACCGTGACCTGGAACATCAATAGGTAAACGCATGAACGCTTCTAAGTCTTTCGCATTCGCTGCAATGGTTTTGCCCATTAAGCTAGAACGGCCCACTTCAAGATGAAGTTGCTCTATTTCAGCTTCAGTCAACAATACTGGTTTAGTCGTCATATTCTTTGTCACCCTCAATAAAGAGTTTATCTGCTTAAACTTTGATTAAATTTTCAAACTCCATATAAAGTAATACAATATGAGCTTTAATTATACCTATTCGTCGCCAAATGATGAGTAGAGTCACATAATTAGCTATAAGTCATTGATGTAGCTGACTAATGATAAATATCAGCCATTCATTAAGTTGTTGATTTATTTACGCTATATAAAGTATCGCTTGATCAATATCACACAAATTTAGATATATTGTATTACAATTAAGCTCATTCCCTTATGATGGATGCAAGTTAAGTAACACTTAAAAGATTTAAACAGATTAGGAGATACACAATGAACTCTTTCTTTATCCTAGATGAAAACCCATGGGAAGAACTTGGTGGCGGCATTAAGCGTAAAATCGTTGCTTACACTGACGATCTTATGGCTGTACACCTGTGTTTTGATAAGGGCGCGATTGGCCATCCTCATACTCACGAAATTCACGACCAAATCGGTTATGTTGTTCGTGGTAGCTTCGAAGCTGAAATCGACGGCGAGAAGAAGGTGCTTAAAGAAGGCGATGCTTACTTCGCTCGTAAACACATGATGCACGGTGCGGTTGCACTAGAGCAAGACAGCATCCTTCTTGATATCTTCAACCCTGCGCGTGAAGATTTCCTAAAATAATTAATAGCGCAACCTCAGTTGCTAAGGTAAGCATATGAAATCATTAAACATCGCGGTCATTGGCGAGTGCATGGTTGAGCTACAAAAGAAACAAGACGGGCTTAAGCAAAGTTTTGGTGGCGATACGCTGAATACTGCACTTTACTTGTCACGCTTAACAAAAGAGCAAGATATCCAAACTAGCTATGTAACAGCGTTAGGTACTGATCCATTCAGTGTCGACATGTTGAAAAAGTGGCAAGCAGAAGGTATCGACACAAGCCTAGTGGCTCAGCTTGATCACAAACAACCAGGGCTTTACTACATCGAGACCGATGAAACTGGTGAACGCAGCTTCCATTACTGGCGTAGTGACGCTGCCGCGAAATTCATGTTTGATCAACCAGACACCCCTGCTCTACTTGATAAGCTATTCTCTTTTGACGCGGTTTACCTAAGTGGTATTACGCTTGCTATCTTGACTGAGAACGGACGTACGCAGCTATTCAACTTCTTAGACAAATTCAAAGCTCAAGGCGGCCAAGTATTCTTCGATAATAACTACCGTCCTAAACTTTGGGAAAGCCAACAAGAAGCGATTTCTTGGTACTTGAAAATGCTTAAGTACACGGACACGGCTCTACTCACGTTCGATGACGAACAAGAGCTGTACGGTGACGAAAGTATTGAACAGTGTATTGCACGTACGTCTGAGTCTGGTGTGAAAGAGATCATCATTAAACGTGGTGCAAAAGATTGCTTAGTGGTTGAAAGCCAAAGTGCTCGATACGTTGCACCCAACCCTGTAGACAACATCGTTGATACTACCGCAGCTGGTGATTCATTCAGTGCTGGCTTCTTAGCTAAACGCTTAAGTGGTGGTAATGCTAGCGATGCAGCATTAGCAGGTCATATTGTGGCAGGGACTGTGATTCAGCATCCAGGTGCTATCATACCTCTAGAAGCGACGCCTGATTTGTCTCTATAATTACGCACTTTATATATTAATCAAGGGTTTGCTTAGTTGAAAGCAAGCCCATAATTAACGTGAGAAAGAATTCATGACTACATTAAATGAACAACTAGCAAGCCTAAAAGTAATCCCTGTAATCGCTATCAACCGTGCTGAAGACGCTATCCCTCTAGGTAAAGCACTTGTTGAAAACGGCATGCCATGTGCAGAAATCACACTACGTACAGAATGTGCAATCGAAGCGATTCGCATCATGCGTAAAGAATTCCCAGACATGCTAATCGGTTCAGGCACGGTACTGACTAACGAGCAAGTTGACGCATCTATCGAAGCGGGCGTTGATTTCATCGTAAGCCCAGGTTTCAACCCTCGTACTGTTCAATACTGTATCGACAAAGGTGTTGCAATTGTACCAGGTGTAAACAACCCAAGCCTAGTTGAGCAAGCAATGGAAATGGGTCTTCGCACGTTGAAGTTCTTCCCTGCTGAGCCTTCTGGCGGTACTGGCATGCTTAAAGCACTTACCGCGGTTTACCCTGTTAAATTCATGCCAACTGGCGGCGTAAGCTTGAAGAATGTAGATGAATACCTGTCTATCCCTTCTGTACTTGCGTGTGGCGGTACTTGGATGGTTCCAACTAACCTTATCGACGAAGGTAAGTGGGACGAGCTAGGCAAGCTTGTTCGTGACGCAGTTGATCACGTTAACGCTTAATCTATTTTAGAT
Organism: Vibrio sp. FE10; assembly: GCF_030297155.1. Lineage (NCBI taxonomy): Bacteria > Pseudomonadati > Pseudomonadota > Gammaproteobacteria > Vibrionales > Vibrionaceae > Vibrio > Vibrio apostichopi. The sequence goes on from NZ_AP028067.1 coordinate 2,232,959, forward strand.
TTGGTGATAAAGCCTCACTTCGGTGGGGCTTTTTGTTATCTGAGGTTATTCAATAACTGGATTGTGTTATCTAGATCTTTTGGGTAACTGAAGTTTGATAGTTGATAGTTGATAGTTTGAAGCTGTTACCTGAAAAGCACAATGCTCAAACAAGTTAAGACCTCTACAATACGTTCCCGTTTATCAGGCCATCCACCAGCTATGTGACTGGTAATTTGTAATTTATAATTTTGTGCACGTGCTATTTCACTTCGCTAAAACGACTTACACGACCTGGCAAACACTCTAAGCACTCACTTATGTAATCTAACTCACTCGACTCATATCGTATCTTGAGCCCTGTATCGACGCATCCGCCCTTACTCACCATTACGCATACAAATCTCTTACATATGCTTAAAAACCATCATGAAGCAATACAAGGCTTGTGGCTGTGGTTATCGCTTATCGGATATTAGCTATCGTTTACCGGATATTAGCTATTGGGTATTGAGTATGATTCTCGCTGTTGCCGACTCCAATTTCGAGCGGTTGGACAAACCAAGACCCTAAACACAAGAACAGCAGAAAAATTGAGTGGATAAATCGCGTAGATAAATAGTACGGATAAATAATGAGCAATTCAGGGCGTGAAATAGAAAATAGCGACATAAAAACAATAAGCTACACTTAAATGCTAGAAACAATATTTTGCGATTTAGTACAGAGATTTAACGTGAATCCCGTCGCACAACCACGTTCAGTTGTAGCACATTTGTTACGGTTATAATTAAAATCTTATAAATAAGGCAAGCTAAAGCCTTATTACTTATATTGTAATACATATAAACATTTGAGCTTCAATTTATCTTGGATCTAGAGCAATTCATAAAAACAATTAAAGACAATAAAAACAGCAGGTTAAGCCAACTTGTCGTGTGTGCTCAAAAATCAATGCGACCTAGATCATACTAAAGACATATTGTAGTACAAATAAACCTTTGGACGCGTTAATCTAAGCCCAGTTAATTATGATATTTAAAAGGCTGAAAAGATGACTATTGATACTTTTGTTGTTCTCGCCTACTTCTTCTTTTTAATCGCTATTGGTTGGATGTTCCGTAAGTTCACCACGTCGACTAGTGATTACTTCAGAGGGGGCGGCAAAATGTTGTGGTGGATGGTTGGTGCAACCGCCTTCATGACACAGTTTTCAGCATGGACGTTTACTGGAGCCGCAGGACGCGCATTCTCCGATGGTTTTGTTATTGTAATTCTGTTCTTAGCCAATGCATTTGGTTATTTCATGAACTACATGTACTTTGCCCCAAAGTTCCGTCAACTTCGTGTTGTAACCGCGATTGAAGCAATCAGACAGCGTTTTGGTAAAACTTCAGAGCAGTTCTTTACTTGGTTCGGTATGCCGGACAGCCTAATTTCTGCAGGTATTTGGCTAAATGGTCTAGCAATCTTTGTTGCTGCTGTATTTAATATCCCTATGGAAACCACCATCATCTTCACCGGTGCTGTGTTAGTCATCATGTCGGTAACTGGTGGGTCTTGGGCCGTTGTCGCATCTGACTTCATGCAAATGCTAGTTATCATGGCGGTTACGATCACTTGTGCGGTTGCTGCTTACTTCCACGGTGGTGGCATTACGAACATTGTTGATAATTTCCAAGGTGACTTCATGTTGGGGAATAACCTCAACTATGTAAGTGTATTCGTACTATGGGTTGTTTTCATCTTTGTGAAGCAGTTCGGTGTAATGAATAACAGTATCAATGCTTATCGTTACTTATGTGCTAAAGACAGTGAAAATGCGCGTAAAGCGGCAGGCTTAGCATGTATCCTAATGGTTGTTGGCCCTCTTATCTGGTTCCTACCACCTTGGTACGTAAGTGCATTCATGCCTGATTTCGCATTGGAGTACGCTTCAATGGGTGATAAAGCGGGTGATGCTGCTTACCTAGCATTCGTACAAAACGTAATGCCAGCAGGTATGGTTGGTCTATTAATGTCTGCGATGTTCGCTGCAACAATGTCTTCTATGGATTCAGGTTTGAACCGTAACGCTGGCATCTTTGTAATGAACTTCTATAGCCCTGTTCTTCGCAAGAATGCAGAGCAAAAAGAACTCGTGATTGTAAGTAAGCTAACGACAATTCTGATGGGTATAATCATTATCTCGATTGGCCTATACATTAACTCGTTACGTCACTTAAGCTTATTTGATATCGTAATGAACGTGGGTGCATTAATCGGCTTCCCAATGCTTATTCCAATCTTCCTAGGTATGATTATTCGTAAAACACCAGATTGGTCGGCTTGGACTACATTGATTGTCGGTGGTTTTGTTTCTTACATCTTTGGTATTTCTCTACAAGCAGAAGATATTGAACACCTATTTGGTTTAGAGCAACAATTGACTGGTCGTGAGTGGGCAGATCTTAAAGTTGGCTTAAGCTTAGCTGCACACGTAATCTTTACTGGTGGCTTCTTCTTAGCAACTCAGTTCTTCTATAAACCTTTATCAACTGAGCGTGAGAAAGAAGTTGATACATTGTTTACTAACTGGAATACACCACTTGTTGCTGAAGGTGAAGAGCAACAAAACCTAGATACTAAACAGCGTTCAATGCTTGGTAAGCTTATCAGCACAGCAGGTTTCGGTATTCTAGCAATGGCTCTAATTCCAAACGAACCAACAGGACGCTTGTTGTTCTTACTATGTGGTTCGATGGTACTAACCGTTGGTATCCTACTGGTTAATGCATCTAAAGGTCCGGCTAAGATGAACAACGAGTCAGTTGCTAAGTAGCTAAACAGCTAAACAGCTAAACAGCTAAAATAAGCAGCTAACAAGTTAAACCAATAATGAAGCCCATGTTACTCATTCGAGAACATGGGCTTTTTGTTTGCTAATCAAACTTGCGCATACTTTCAACTCTGAATCGCACTTAAATGTATCTTCTCCCCTTCCCTAAACCTTTCCATTACTCCCGTTCCCCCCCTCTTTCAGACAGAGTTTTCTTACCTCTATTTTTTGTAATCTCACTTTCTTTTAAACTTTCCAATGGTTTGATCTCTTTCTGCTTTTCTTTCTGTTACTTTTAACAACTAGACAAACACAACAGATAATTACAATGAAAAAAACATCACTATTACTTGCTTCCATTGCTCTGGCACTTTCTGGTGTCGCACAAGCTGACCAGCTAGAAGACATCCAAAAGTCAGGCACACTTCGTGTCGGCACCACCGGCGACTACAAACCTTTTTCTTACTTCGACGGCAAAACCTACTCTGGTTATGATATTGACGTAGCTAAACATGTTGCAGAGCAGCTGGGCGTTGAATTACAGATTGTTCGTACCACATGGAAAGATCTACTGACCGATCTAGACAGCGATAAATACGACATCGCGATGGGCGGTATCACGCGTAAAATGCAGCGTCAGTTAAACGCAGAACAAACTCAAGGCTACATGACTTTTGGCAAGTGTTTCTTAGTTGCGAAAGGCAAAGCAGAACAATACAACAGCATTGAGAAAGTGAACCTTTCTTCTGTGCGTGTTGGCGTCAATATCGGTGGGACTAACGAGATTTTTGCGGATGCTAACTTGCAAGACGCGAGCTTTACACGTTACGAGAACAACCTAGACGTTCCGCAAGCCGTTGCGGAAGGTAAAGTTGATGTGATGGTGACAGAAACTCCTGAAGGTCTGTTCTATCAAGTCACGGACGAGCGCCTTGAAGCCGCTCGTTGTGAAACGCCGTTTACCAACAGCCAATTCGGTTACTTAATTCCTAAAGGCGAACAGCGCTTATTGAACACAGTGAACTTCATTATGGATGAGATGAAATTGAAAGGCATTGAAGAAGAGTTTCTGATCCACAACTCTCTTAAGTAACTCTCTTAAGTAACTCTTTTCGATTTATACAGAGACAAAAAAGAGGCCAGCAATGCTGGCCTCTTTCGTTATGGTTAAATGGTTCGCTTTTAGTTTAATCGTTAGATTCTAATAGCTAACCTCCAATGTAACGTTAACCGTGAGTGATGACATTTTGTTGCACTAACGCATCCAAAATATCCGAAGGCATAGTGCCACTTAAGGTTAGCTGAGGAGCAAGGTCTTCAACCACAATCACCTGTTCCGTAGTACCTAAACCATCAGACTTGATCGTAAGCTCAATATCATCCCCTTCCACTTTCGCGTCTATCTGTTGCAGTAACGCGGTCATGTCTGGAGATGTGTTCTTCAGCTCTGGCAATACTTCGCGCAAGTCGATCTGGTCACCTTCAGATAGGCTGAAATCAGTAATGGTGTCTTCAACGCCATCTTCGATATTAAGCCATACGAACGAATCCATTCCATCACCACCAGTTAGGATATCTGAACCGCCGCCGCCAATCAGTGTGTCGTTACCGTCACCGCCAAACAGCGTATCGTCACCCGCGCCACCTTCCAGTCGATCATTTCCAGAACCCGCAGTTAGGTCAGTCGCATTCGCGCCAGCCAATAGTTGAATATCGTCGGTTTCCGAAGCCAGGTTAATGTCGACCGCGTCAGATACAATATTCAGGTTAAGGTCGATTGAAGCCGAGGTCGCCGTGTCGTTGTTGTCAGTTTCTTCAGAAACCGCCTCAACTTTAAGCGTGTAGCTACCCGGAGTTTGAGAAAGTCCTACCGCCTGCAAGCTATCGATCGCATCTGCCGTTGCCACCCAAACACCACCACCGAGATCGGTCACAGAACCGACATCACTGGTGATTTGAGCGCCAGCAGGCACATCACTAATATGCAACGTTAGCTCCTCAGTAATGTCCGTTAAGGCAGCGATAATTCCAACCAAAGGAATACCACTCGCACTGACTGACTGGCTCGCAGTAATGTTTCTCACATAATTAGACGCAGTATCAATCGACAAGGTTGGCGCATTCGCGACTGGCGTTACCGCGATGTTGTAAACAACAGGCGTTGTCTCTATCGCAATACCAGAAGGGTTACCGCTGTCTTTAGCGACAACTTCTAAGCCAATGCTATTGGTTGGAGACAGACTCGCATCAAGGTAGACACCATTTGGACTGGTTGGCGTATCAATCAGTGCATTTAAGTCACTCAGAGTGCCAACTAAGATAACCGAACCGGTATTGTTGCCATTGACCATCACCGTCGTCACTGCCGGAAGTGAAACGTTCAATGTACCGTAATCCACTGTCAGCGTGACGGTCATGAGATCATCAGAAAATGTATCAACATAATCAGGGTCACTGACATTGATACCACTCAATAGCTGACCAGCATCCTCGTCCACAATCGTAGTGACACTGTCACCATTAACGACAGGTGTATCGTTCACTCCATCGACAATCGCGGTGATCTCCGCTGTATCCGTTAGGAAATCATTAGCGCCGTTGGTTGTACCATCATCTTCAACGGTATAGGTGAACTTAACGTTACCGTTGTATTCATCAGCCGCCGTAAATATCCAGTACGGGCCAGTGATCATAGCGTCATCAGCACCACCCACGTTCTCGAAGCGCTGTAATTGGCCTTGGCCTTCATCGAGCACCAAATTAGTCACGGTAATCGTGTCATTTTCCGGGTCGCTCGTCGCAGCAATTAAGTCGCCCTCTTTGATGATCAACTGACCTTCTTCAAGGATGTTTCCTAAGTCAATGTCCGTTGCCACCGGCTGATCATTCACTTCCGTTACCACAACGCTGATTTCGCCGGTGTCTGTTAAGAAATCATTAGCGCCGTTGGTTGTACCATCATCCTCAACGGTATAAGTGAACTTAACATCACCGCTGTATTCGTTGGCTGCAGTAAATACCCAGTACGGGCCAGTGATCGTAGCATCATCAGCACCGCCCACGTTCTCAAAGCGCTGTAATTGACCCTGACCTTGATCGAGCACCAAACTGTTCACGGTAATCGTGTCGTTTTCCGGATCAGTGGTTGCGGTAATCAGGTCTTCTTCTTTGATGATCAACTGACCTTCTTCAAGCATGGTGCCCAAATCAATGTCCGATGCCACTGGCTGGTCATTGACTTCAGTCACCACAAGGCTAATTTCAGCATTATCAGTTAAGAAATCATCCACACCATTGGTGGTACCGTCATCAATGATGTCGTAATTGAACTTCACATCGCCATTGAAATCATTGGCTGCAATGAATATCCAGAATGGTCCAGTTATCCCAGCGTCATCAGCACCACCAGCATTTTCAAAGCGCGTTAGCTGACCTTGACCTTGGGTAATAGTTACGCCGGTTACCGTGAGGTTATGGTTTTCTAGATCAGAACTCGCTGCAATCAAGTCACTTTCAACAATCACAATTTGACCGTCTTCCGCAATCGAGCCTAAATCGACATCAGTCGCCACCGGAGCGTCATTCACTTCCGTCACCTTAATGGTGAACGTAGTTTGATTGGTTTGAGCGGTATTCGGATCACCCGCGTCAATCAAGCCGTTATTACCACCATCATTGAGCGTTGCATTGATTGTGACTAAACCACTCTGGTTAAGGTAGTTCTGATCTGGGTCTGGTTTGAAAGTCACTGTTCCATTAGTCAATGCGATATTGATATCAGCTTCTTTACCGGTAATCACCAATGAACCGTCAGGTTGCAATACAAACGTCACGTCAGGTGAGCTCGTAAACTCAAACACACCTTGCGCTCCCTGCAGCGTTTGATGCACTTGCAACGTAAGAACATACGGCGCATCTGGGTTATCAAAGTTAGCGTCAACATCGTAGATACTGAAGTTGTCGATAGCAATGCTAATATCTTCCGCCGTTTCAATGTTGGTCACATTCACAAACGTCGGTTGATCATTGATAGGATCAATCACTAAATCAACATCGAAGCTGGTTGGTGTACCTAAGTATTCGGTGTTGTCAGCATCTGTATCCACCGAGCGAACCGTAATTTGTAATGGTCCATTAATGCCAAGCACATTGCCCGTATCGCTGTTGTGTTCACCCGAATTAAATACGATTTTATCGAGCGACTGAGCAGGAACATCAAGTGTCCATAGTTGTGTCCCCGAATCGTAGCTAGCCAATGTCGTGCCGTCTGGATAGAAAATAGAAGCATCTTGAGGCACACCCGCCACTTCAACTCGAAGTGTTTCAGGAGCATTTTCAGTAAACGTTCCGCTTCCTGTTGCCGACAATTCTTTGTCCAAAATAGTCGCATTGATTTCGATATCAATGTTTTGACCTTCGTTGCCTGTCACAGAGTCAGTTGGATTGGTATCGACATCATCACCAACAGGTACCACATGCAGCTTGAAGCTTGGCAAGTTTGCCGCAGCAGTAGGCACACCCAACAAAGATTCTTGAGTGAAGACTTCAACACCAAACTCGGCCGTACCACTGAAATTTTTCGGTGGTAAAATCGACAGCTCACTGAGGTCGAATGACAATCCTGATGCTTGAGGCAGTTGAACACTCCATTCACCACCACCGTTGTTCTTCACAGTGTAAGTTGAGGCAGCATCTGCACTCATTAAGAAGCCATCTGGTACACCCGTAAACTTAATCGAAACGAACTGCTCTGAGCCATCAAGGTCAGTCAATGCGATCGATACTGGCCCCGTACCTGACAAGGAAATAAGTTGGTCTTCGTTTCCTGTAATCTCGATAACATCCGGATCACTGCCCGGTCCTGTGACAAGGACATCATCCACGACAGGAACCACTTCAAAGTTCACACTCGTAGAGAAAGTATCCGTATCGACTGCGCTGCCAGCAGGAGAAGCTGTCTCATTGTAGGTAGCCGTGTCGGTAATTGTCCCGCTGACATTCACTTGAACCTGATTAACGTCATTACCCGTTGGGTAGTTTGGCGCAGGTCGGAACAATACGTTGTCTAGAGCACCCGCGTTGATCTGAGCTTCATCGAAGGTCACCGTTGTGCCAAGAGAAACACCCGCGCTGGTATAAAACGCACCGACACTCGTGTCATCCAAAGTCAGCGTAATAGATGTGAATTTTTCGTCACCACCTTCAACCCCACTTACTTGGTCAGTAATAGTTGAGCTGAAATCAAGCTGGATATAGGTATCTTCGTAGCCAACTGGATCTTGCCCAGCTTGGCCATCAGTATCGACAGGATTAAACAAATCGTCTAATGAGCCTGTGACTGTAACGTCGATGTCAGGGTTGCCTTCAACATCTGGCGCAACTTTGATTACCACATCGGTCACCAAGGTTTTTTCATCACCTGAAAGGAGGTCTTTGGTCACAATGGTTAGTGGTAACTTAAAGTCACCAGAGTAGTCCGCTGGTAGGTTCAGTAACAGCCCAGAAAAGTCCGTTGAAACGCCTTGATCTACTGTTGTTTCGAATACATATTTGCCGTTAACGAAGTCGACTTCACTGCTTCCCGACAAACTGATTGGGAAGGTGCCGCCTGGATTAATAGTAACTGAGTCATCAATAATGATGGTCACTTGGTCTGTTGAAGCATCCTCGCCAGAGAAAGTGATCAAACTATTTAGCGCAGATCCTAAGTCTAGCTGTGTGTCTTCTATAGCATCAACAACGCTGTCTGGTGTCATCGTAATATCTGCAGCTACCTCATTCCCGCCAACAAGCACTTCTGGGAACGATAGATTTACTTCACCTTCCCTTTGAACCGCCGCTGATGACTCAATTTCAACACCATCACCGCGATCAACCACTGTACTAAAGATGGTCATCTTGATGTCATTGAAAACGCCGGGGATATTAGAAACTGGCGGAAATGCTAGACCGTTCGGTGCACCAATGCTAAACAGATCTTCATTGGTTACAACCCAGCGACCATTACCTTCGTATGCAGCACCAATAACAAGTAACTGATTGAGCACATCATCTGATAGCGCCGAGTCGTCCACGTTTGTCAATTGAATAACTAACTGGTCCACTTCTTCGATAGCAGACGAAGCATCAGTTTCTTCGTAACGAATAACAAACTCATCCGTTACCGATGCATTGCCACTGTTGGTTGTAAATTTGAGGACACCGGTCAGAGCATTTGCAACCACTGTTGTTAGATCTGTGAGACCTAAAACCTCATCGACAACAAGTTTGTTATTGGCATCTTCTGGTTCAACCACAGGTCGCACTTGAACATCAATAGAACCGTTAATCGTCGCGGTAACGATGCCTTGACCAGGATTGCCAGCGTCGACGTATTCGTGATCTCGCTCTTCAATCATCACCACGGTATCAAGCGTGAAATCAGTACTTGAATCTTGAGCTGGTGTGATTTGGATGAAGTTATTGTTTAGCGCAATTTGAGTGAACTCTTCTGGCGTCTGGCCACTCTTAGGTGTGATGGTTAAAGTGCCTGCGGCAGCATCGTAAACCCAAGTTACATCTCCATTAACCACAACACTTTCAACATCTGTTGGAATGTCACTGATGACAATAGAAGTGAAATGCTCATCATCGTCAATATAGTCAGTACCCTCTGGGTGCCAATCAATATTGATAGCCGTATCTTCGTCGCCGTTGGTCACGGTATTGTAAGTTGCTGAGGTATCGATCCTAGGCTCTACCAACACTCGAACTTCCTGATCAAAAGAAAGCGTATGACCATCGTTTTCAGTCACGATCACTTTGCCTTGAATATGGATATTCTCCGTCGACGAATCGACAGGTCTGATGCGAATGCCTGAGGTTTTACCTGCCTCAGTAATGTTCGCTTCATAGATAGGTTTGGATAAGTCAGGACTACCGCCCGGTCCAGTCTCGTAACCAACAAAGTTAAGATCAATCACTGTACCGTCGCCGTCTTCCAGAATAACGCCATCAGGAATACCTGAAAGAATTACAGTGATGGCTTCAGAACCATCTCCAGTTAGAGGAGAATCTGTTGGGTCATCAGGTCTTCTTTCTCCAGACAATACTGTGAAGTCCAGCAGAGCAAATCTATCGCCGTTTTGACTCTCTTCAATGGTCGTTTGAACACCACTCGTTGTGCCGTCATCAAACGTTGTCCAATCTGTACCATTCGTTCCACCATAAGGAACATCAGCAACACCTTTAACCTCGACGTTGACCGTCTTAGTACCCAGTATTTCTTCATCGACTTGCGCACCTGAAGAAAGGTTCGCGGTGTCTTTAACCACACCGGTTACATCGAAAGTAAAATCCACATTGCTGTGTTTGGTAGGAACAACTTCCACGTTAGCCAAATCGGAATACGCAATTTCTTGGTAATTGGTACCACTGACTGTAGGAACAACTGTAGTCGTCCCTAGGAAATAGAGCACCGCGCCTTCAGTAACATTGCTGATACGAACAAACAGTTCTTCAGAACCATCGGTATCCACTGACCCAGTCATGGTGATGACTTCGTCTAGCGTGAATGCGTCTTTGTTGTCCAAAGGACCAATGTAATCAGGATCATCGATGTTGTCTTCGTTGATCTTGATACGACTCACACTGAATTTGCCAGGGTCGGCGTCAGCAGTGACATCAATAATGATGTTTTGATCTACAGAACGAGCCGTCGTCTTATCGTTTGCTCCACCGCTGGCTGCATCATCGTATGGATTAAGCGTCTCTTCCGTAATTGCCGTCGCTTTGAACTCAATTTGCCCAGAGAAGTTATCAATAGGGTTAACTACGGTGCTATTGATATCAGCAGATGTGATGATATAAACACCATTAACTGGCGTAAGCACTGTGCCATTTTGGTCAAGCAACTCAAACTTACCATCTCCCTGAACAACTTCGAGCTCATAGGTAATGGTTTCAGTGCGGCTGTTATCTTGTGATTCAGCGTTTAATTGCAGGGTAACGTTGTCTTCATCTTCGTTCACTTGATACTGATACGTGCTACTGGTGTCATCCCAAGTCGCAATATCAGCCACAGCTTCAATCTCTATTCTGAAGTTTGAATTAACGGTGTGATCAGGATTGTTATTGTTGTTGTCAATTTCAAGTTCATAATTGATTCGAACCCCATTTTCACCAGAACCAAAATTCTGGTCTGGAACAAAGAACAAGTTGTCGATTGTCGCGATGATATCTAATGGTTGGTTCGTGCTTGGAGCAAAGCTCTGCTGTATTTGAGGCGGACCAAACAAGATATCGCCGTTTGGTTCTGCCACTAGTTTGTGATATTCCACGCCATCAAAGTAATAGAACGTCCCTCTGTGATTGCCACTTTGGATCGTCAGTTGGCCGATGGACTCGTTGTTATCTTGGTCCTTCAGGTTAACCTGCAACGCGACTTGTGCAGGGGCATTAGGCAAACCACTCTGGTTATCTTGAACGTTCTCTAGAGTCGGTGCATCACCTGTTGCGTAAAGTATGGTTGAATCTCTACCCGCATCCTCGAAGGTCGTCACTTTCAGCGCGATTCTTGTAGAGTCCCTATCAGTAATCGTGATATCTAACGGTGTTTCAGAGGTGTCTAAATCTCCATCTGTGGCAATCACATTAATAGAGAAGTCGATGGTGTCATCACCGTCATGATCTAAATAGCCGTTAGCTCTGAATTCAACCTCACCATTTGAGTTGATGCGTAGACGGCCAAGTTCACGAGTATCAGCACCGCCATTTGTTTGCTCGTAGACTCGAACTTGTTGGCTACCGCTGTTTAAATCGAAGCCGCTACTATATGGCCCATTGTTCCCGCTACGGAAAACAATATCTGCACCATTATTTGAGATGCCCTCAATTCGACTCAGTACCGCGCCATCAGCCCCCACATCCGTCGCATTGGCAAACATATCGACTTTAGAGTTGCCATACCCCTGACCTTCAATACGAGTGATCGACTGAGTTGTCACTAACGGAACATCATCGGTTACCGTAATTTTTAAATCGATTGCGTTTGATTGGTCTTGGTCAAAGTCTTCAGCCACGACTGAGAAATCAAGTTCGATGTTATTTTCATCGGCACCATCAGGGTGTTTAAGCGGTTTAAACAATTCAAATTGATAACTGTTGTTTGAGGTATCGAAAACAATTTCGAATACCGCTTCGTTGCCCGTCACCGTTTGAGCAGTATAGGTAAATGTTGTGCCTACCTGTGAAACAGCTAACCACTCTAAGCTTTCTCCATCGGAGGTTAAGCCCGTCAGAACCAAATCTTCATCAACCAATTCGTACTTAACAACACCATCGGCACCTTCATCGACCGTGAACAGTCCATTGATGATGGTGTCTTCCGTTTGATCCGAACCAATACCTGTAAGATCGTCTTCATCAACAACCGTTTCACCCGTCGGCGCCGTCATCACAGGCACATCATCGAGCACTTCGATCGGTAATACATATTGGTTAGAATCATCACCGTCACCGTCAACGGCAACAACATCAAACGGTATTGTTAATGTATCGAGGTTACTCGGTGTCGTAGCGTGATTGAGAGGGCCAAGCAAGGTAAAGGTGTAAGCACCATCATCAGTCAGCACTAATGTGAAAATTGGCGTTCCACTTGGGTCGGTCGCCCCTTGGTAGGTGGTCGTGTTGGCAGCACCGGTGATCTCAGTGATCTTAATACCTTCATTGCCCGACGATAGCGTTGCTTCCAGCGCTGAGATATTACGTAGTTCGTAAACTTCAACTTGGTCCGCACCTTCTGTGGTAACAAACGAACCCGTCGCTTGTGCCAGAGTACCTAAATCATCTTCATCAACCACAAACGTACTCGCGCCAGTGGTATCAGTAATGGTTGGCACATCATCGGTAATCGTCACCGTTAGCGGCTTCACCGCTGAGTCAGTGTTGTCTTTGTCGACTGCTATAACTGGCAAGGTGAAGATTTGATCATTGTTACCTTGTACTGGCAGGTGATCTAACTCTTCCAACAAGGTGAATGTATACTCTCCTAGAACCACGCTGCTAAACGTGATGGTGAAGATATCCGTTTGGACACCGCCGCTTTCAACGTAACCAATATAATTATCGCTGTTCAGAGGGTCTTCTTTTAGCTGAACCACCAAACCATCCGCTTGCAGATCTCCTGATGTGTTGAATTGAGCCGGATCAATGCGGAAGTAGCTAACATCATCACTTCCTGCTGTGAAAGTAATGGTTTCAGTTTGGCTGACAGGTAAGCCTGGTGAAGAGCCATCAACCAGATTTGCTTCAGCCAACGCGACAGTCGGTACGGTGTCGATTGTTGGTGGCGCGCCATCTGCAATAGTTAGCGTTACAGTCGAAGTGACAATATCGCCATCTTTATCTTCCGATGTCACCGTAATTGTCTTGACGATGTTACCACCCGAATGATCGAGATTACGGTTAGGTTCGAAACGTACATCCCCTTCAAGATTGATAAACAGAGAACCTTCAGTGAAAACAAATTCTTGCTCACCCGTGTCGGTTTGTACCAGAGACTCTTCAGGTTGGCTGCCATAGGTAAACTTAGTGATTGTGGCACCATCTGCGCTTTGCGCAGGCATCACATCAAAGACCGCTGTAGTCGGTGTTCCCGTGGTTGGCTCAGTAATGTTGAGCGCACCTGACTGCATCAGCTGAACATCATCGGTGATGGTGACTGTCAGCGGTTTAGACGCTGAAATATCACCATCGGTATCTTCAGCGTAAACAGAAAGATCAAAGCTGAGATCGTTATTTCCCAAGCCATCAACATGGTCTAAACGTTCAAGCAGAGTAAATGTGTATTGGCTCGGGTTCGTGTCATCAAAATCTAGAGTGAAGATAACTTTCTCAACACCCGAACCATTAGTAGTAAATGCAATGTAGTCGCCAGAATTTACAGGGTCTTCACGCAAACTCAGTGACAAACCGTCCGACTTCAACGCGCCGTTGGTATTGAACAACCCTACTTCCACCACTATTTCAGCAATATCATCACTGCTTGCAAGTGAAGTAATGGTTTGAGTCATACTCACAGGGTTCACACTAGGCGTTGAACCATCCGCAAGTAAGCTTTCTGACAATGCCACACCCGGCACAACGTCGATTGTTGGTCCATCACCATCAATAATGGTGAGCGTAACCGTCGACGAAAAGATATCGTTATCAAAATCTGAAGACGTGAACACGATTGACTTAACAATGTTACCTGCAGAGTGATCAAGGTTTCGATTTGGCTCAAACCTTACGTCACCATCTAATGTCACAAACAATGAACCTTCAGTGAAAACAAACTCTTGTTCGCCACTGATGTTCTGATTCAGAGTAATTGGAGAACCACCGTCATACGTGAACTGCGTAATGTTCGCGCCATCTGCACTTGGTATTGGCATCACATCAACGGTAGTTGTTGTTGGCGCACCAGAATTTGGCTCGGTAATGGTTAAGAAGCCATCTTGCATTTGCTGGATGTCATCTTCTATCGTAACCACCACATCGCGCTTTGTTGACTCAGAATCATCGGTATCAACAGCATAGATAGGTAAGCGGAAAGTAAGGTCGTTGTTGAGCACGCCATCAAGGTGATCAAGCGCCTCAATCAAGGTAAATGTAAACTGAGCTTTGTTTACACTATCAAAGCTAATGGTAAATACATCGGTAACGTTACCCATACCATCATCGGTATAACCAATGTAGTCACCAGCAGAAGCAGGATCTTCTTTTAGTTGAACAACAAGACCACTTGATTTCAACAGATCGCCAGGATTGAATTCGTTGGTCGCAATTCTAAAGTGACTAAAATCATCACTTCCTTCGGTGTAAGTGATTGTGTGAGTCGAACTTACCGGAGAACCAGTTGGCGTCGAGCCATCCGCTAGGTTGACTTCCGATAAGTTAACATCTGGAACCACATTGATAACTGGATCGATACCGTCTTTGATCGTCAAAGTGACATCCGCGGTGTCTGTATCGTTATCAAAATCACTGGTGGTGACGACAATCGTTCTTACAATGTCGCCAGATGAATGGTCTAGATCTCGGCTCGGTTCAAAACGAACTTCCCCTTCAATAGTGATGTACAGCAAGCCATCGGTTACGGTAAAGACTTGTTCTGTAGAGATGCTTGGGTCTAACGTTACAGCTGTGCCACCATCGTAAGTAAACTGTGTCACTTTCGCGCCATCAGCACTCTGCGTTGGCATAACATCGATGATTGGCGTCGTTGGTGGCGTACCCGATGCCAAATCAGCTAATGAAGGCTCAGTGATACTCAATGTACGATCTTGAACGCCTTGTACGTCATCGGTGATCGCAACCGTCATTGGCGACATTGCAGAATCATCACCATCCGCATCAACCGCTAAAACAGGGACATCGAAGCTTAGTATATTGTTTTGTAATCCATCTACATGATCTAACGCTTCAAGCAGTGTGAACGTGTATTGCCCTAAATTGCTCGTCGAGAAGCTGATCGTGAAGACGTTGGTTTCTACGTTAGAACCGTCTTTAACGAAGCCAATGAAATTACCAGAATTAGCTGGTTGCTCTTTTATCTCGACATCTAAACCGTTCGATTTCAAAGCCCCTGAAGTATTGAACTGCATAGGGTCAATTCTGAAATGGCTTACGTCGTCACTACCGACAGTATAGGTAATGGTTTGCGTCATCGTTACTGGGTTGCCCGTTGGCACAGAGCCATCAGCCAGATCCACTTCAGATAACATAATTCCAGGAACAAGGTCGATGGTAGGAAGGTCACCATCAACAATCTTCAGTGTCACTGTCGATGTAACAATATCGCCATCGAGATCAACAGTCGTCACCTCAATAGATTTGGTAATATCACCGCCTGCATGGTTTTGATTGCGCACTGGTTCGAAACGTATCTCACCTTCCGTCGTAATGAATACCGAGCCTTCCGTGAAGACGAACTCTTGTTCACCATTCACATTTAAATCAAGGCTTTCTGCAGTATTACCATCGAAAACAAATGAAGTAACTTTGGCTCCATCAGCACTTTGATTTGGCATCACATCAAAGGTATTTGATGTTTCGACACTTGCTGTCGGTTCACGACTGGTGATTGTGCCGTCTTGCATCAACTGCACATCGTCACCAATGGTTACGCCAAGCTGAGAAACTAACGAGTCATCGCCATCACTATCAACCGCATACACCGGTAGATTAAAGCTTAAATCGTTGTTGCCACGCGCATCTTGATGATCCAGAGCTTCGATTAACGTAAATGTGTATTCGCCTAAGGTTCCAGAGTTGAAGTCCAGTGTAAATACTGTCGTCTCTACATTAGACGAACTGGTAGTAAAACCGACGTACTGACCAGAGCCTTGAGGGTCTTCACGTAGTTCGACCGCTAAGCCATTCGACTTAAGTGCATCGTTAGTATTGAACTCGGTTGGTTCCAAACGGAAGCGAACCACATCATCACTTTGGTTGGTGAAAGTAATCGTCTGTGTTGAGCTGACCGCGCCAGCATTTGGTGCAGAACCATCAGCTAGGTTTGTTTCTGAGAGCGTAACGCTTGGTACCGCATCGATAGTTGGAATATCACCATCGGTAATGGTCAGCGTAACGGTTGAAGTCACTGGATCGTTATCAAAATCACTTGAAGTAACGACAATCGACTTCACGATGTCTTCGCTGGCAGAGTGGTCAAGGTCACGATTAGGTTCAAAGCGCACTTGACCTTGAAGAGTAATAAACAACTCACCTTCTGTGAAACTGAATTGCTGCTCACCTACGATGCTTTGATCGAGTGTTTTGACAATACCGCCAAATGAGAATTCAGTGATCGTCGCACCATCGGCACTCTGATTTGGCATTACATCAATGGTGTTGGTTGTGATGGTTCCGTCTGCAAGGTTTGGTTCAGTGATATCTAACGTACCGTCTTGCATGATTTGAACATCATCGCCAATGGTTACGTTAAGTTGTGATACCAGAGAATCATCGCCATCGCTATCAACTGCGTAAACAGGCAGATCAAAACTCAAATCGTTCTTATCTAGGCCATCTACATGGTCTAACTCTTCAAGTAAGGTAAAGGTGTACTCACCTAGCGTGGTTGCCGAGAAACTAATGGTAAACACTGGAACTTCAGTGCTCGAACCGTTGGTAATAAAACCGATGTAAGTACCTGGATTCGCAGGGTCTTCTTTTATCTCAACCGCAAATCCATTCGATTTAAGTGCACCACCCACGTTGAACTCGGTTGGTTCAATACGGAAACTGGTTACATCATCGCTTTGATTGGTGAAGGTAATCGTCTCTGTTTGACTTACAGCACTGCCGCTTGGAGTTGAACCATCTGCAAGGTTGGTTTCAGACAAGGTAACGCTTGGCACTGCATCAATGGTTGGAATATCACCGTCAGTAATGGTCAGAGTGACCGTTGACGTCACCACATCGTTATCTAAATCGCTTGAAGTCACCACTATCGACTTCACGATGTCTTCGCTCAGCTTGTGGTCAAGATTGCGGTTTGGTTCGAAGCGAACTTCACCTTGCAAGGTGATGAACAGTGAACCTTCAGCAAAGACAAACTTCTGTTCACCCGTATCGTTTTGATCGAGCGTTATTACTGCTCCGTTATCGTAGATAAACTGAGTAATTGTCGCGCCATCGGCACTTTGATTAGGCATCACATCAACAGTAGCTGTCGTCGGAGTACCTGCAGCCAAATCAGCAACCGTTGGCTCAATAATGTTAAGCGCTTGGTTTTGCATGACCTGTACATCATCACCGATGGTCACATTAAGTTGAGACACCAGTGAATCATCACCATCGCTATCAACGGCATAAACAGGAAGGTCAAAGGTCAGATCATTCTTCGCTAAGCCATCTACATGATCCAACGCTTCAAGCAAGGTGAAGGTGTATTGACCTAAATTGGTATCCGAGAAGCTAATCGTAAACACGTTAGTTTCAACATTCGGAGCCGTTGTCACAAAACCGATGTAGCCACCCGGAGTGGTTGGGTCGGCTTTCAACTCAACCGCCAATCCGTTTGATGTGAGAGCACCACCAATATTGAACTCCGTCGGTTCAATACGGAAACTTGTCACATCATCACTTTGGTTAGTAAAGGTAATGGTTTGAGTTGAACTTACCGCACTTGCATTCGGAGCAGATCCGTCACTCAGATTCGTTTCTGACAGCGTAACACTTGGCACAGTGTCAATCGTTGGGATATCGCCATCGGTAATGGTTAGCGTTACCGTTGAAGACACAAGATCGCTATCAGAATCACTCGATGTTACGACTATCGACTTAACGATATCGCCACCAGTATGATCGAGGTTACGACTTGGTTCGAAGCGAATATCGCCTTGTAGAGTGATATACAAAGACCCGTCAGCAACCACAAACTTTTGCTCACCCGTGTCATTTTGGTCAAGCGTCAATACCGCCCCACCATCGTAAGTGAACTGAGTAATGGTCGTGCCATCAGCACCTTCTTCATCAAGCACATTAACGATAGGCGTAGTCGGCGTACCTGCTGCCAAATCTGCAACCGTTGGCTCTTCAATAGTGAGAGAGTCATTAACCATCACTTGAATATCATCAGTAATAGTTACAGCCAGTGGCGACATCACAGAGTCATCACCATCGCTATCAACCGCGTAAACTGGCAAGTTAAATGTTAGGTCGTTGTTGCCTTGAATTGGTGTGTGGTCAATCGCTTCCAGAAGCGTGAAGGTGTACTCACCCAAAGTGGTACTGCTGAAATCGAGTGTAAACACTGTGGTTTCGACATTCGAAATATCAGTCGTGAAACCAATGTAATTGCCTGAACCTGTTGGTTCTTCTCGAATCTCAATGATTAAGCCATCGGACTTGAGCGCGTTGTTGGTATTAAATTCACTTGGCTCTAAACGGAATTTCTCAACATCGTCACTTTGATTAGTGAAAGTGATGGTTTCCGTTTGGCTAACCGCACTACCAGTTGGCGTGGAACCATCAGCAAGATTAGCTTCTTCAAGTGATACGCTCGGCACCGCATCAATAGTCGGATTGTCACCATCAGTAATGGTCAGCGTAATGGTTGAAGTCACCGGATCGTTATCGAAGTCGCTTGAAGTCACGACAATCGACTTCACGATATCTTCACTAACTGAGTGGTCTAGGTCGCGGTTCGGCTCAAAGCGAACTTCACCTTCAAGAGTGATAAACAGCTCGCCTTCTGTGAAGCTAAACTGCTGTTCTCCGGTATCATTCTGATCAAGTGTTCGTAACTGACCATCATAAGTAAACTGAGTGATCGTCGCGCCATCGGCACTTTGGTTTGGCATCACATCAATGGTATTGGTTGTGATTGTTCCATCAGCCAGATTTGGCTCGGTGATATCTAACGTACCGTCCTGCATGATCTGAACATCATCACCGATGGTCACATTCAGCTGAGACACCAGTGAATCGTCACCGTCCGTATCAACAGCATAAACAGGCAGATCGAAGCTCAAATCGTTCTTATCTAAACCATCCACATGGTCTAACGCTTCAAGTAGAGTAAAGGTGTATTCACCCAATGTGCTCGTAGAGAAGGCAATCGTGAAAACTGGAACTTCTGTGTTCGAACCGTTGGTAACAAAACCGATGTAAGTACCTGGGTTAGCAGAATCTTCTTTTATCTCAACCGCAAACCCATTCGATTTTAATGCACCACCCACATTGAACTCGGTTGGCTCAATCCGGAAGTTTGCTACATCATCACTTTGATTCGTGAAGGTAATCGTCTCAGTTTGACTGACTGCACTGCCGCTAGGCGCAGAGCCGTCACTTAAGTTAGTTTCCGAAAGCGTAACGCTTGGCACTGCATCAATGGTTGGGATATCACCATCGGTAATGGTCAGCATCACTGTGGAAGTCAGTACGTCATTATCTGAATCGCTCGAGGTCACCACTATTGACTTGACGATGTCTTCGCTAAGCGTGTGGTCTAAATTACGGTTTGGCTCGAATCGCACGTCACCCTCAAGAGTGATGAATAACTCACCCTCGGTGAAGCTAAACTGCTGCTCACCACTGTCAGTTTGATCCAGAGTGCGAACTTGCCCGTCATAAGTAAACTGAGTGATTGTCGCACCATCGGCACTCTGATTTGGCATCACATCGATGGTATTGGTTGTGATTGTACCGTCTGCAAGGTTCGGCTCAGTGATATCTAAGGTACCATCCTGCATGATTTGAACATCATCACCGATGGTTACATTGAGTTGAGACACTAATGAATCATCGCCATCGCTATCAACTGCGTAAACAGGGAGATCAAAGCTCAGATCATTATTTGCCAAGCCATCTACATGGTCTAACGCTTCAAGTAAGGTGAAGGTGTACTGGCCTAAGTTAGTACCTGAGAAGCTAATCGTGAACACGTTGGTTTCAACGTTTGAACCATCCGTAACAAAGCCGATGTAGCCGCCTGGTGTGGTTGGATCGGCTTTCAGTTCGACGGCCAAACCGTTGGATGTGAGAGCGCCACCAACATTAAACTCAGTCGGTTCAATACGGAAACTTGTTACATCATCACTTTGGTTAGTAAAGGTAATGGTTTGAGTTGAACTCACCGCGCTGCCACTTGGTGAAGAGCCGTCACTCAGATTGATTTCCGACAAGTTCACAGTTGGCACATTATCAATGGTTGGGATATCACCATCGGTAATGGTCAACGTGACGGTTGAGGTCAATACATCGTTATCCGAGTCACTAGACGTCACCACGATCGATTTCACGATGTCTTCGTTCAGCGTGTGGTCTAGATTGCGATTAGGCTCAAAGCGCACTTCACCTTCAAGAGTGATGAACAGTTCACCTTCCGTGAAGCTAAACTGCTGCTCGCCGTTATCATTTGGGTCAAGCGTTCGAAGTTGGCCATCATAAGTGAATTGCGTGATCGTCGCGCCATCGGCACTTTGATTTGGCATCACATCAACAGTACCAGTTGTCACTGTGCCATCTGCAAGATTTGGTTCAACGATATCTAATGTGCCATCTTGCATGATTTGAACATCATCACCGATAGTGACACTTAACGAGGACATCAGTGAATCATCACCATCACTGTCTACCGCATAAACAGGCAGATCAAAGCTGAGGTCGTTGTTGCCACGGGCATCTTGATGCTCCAAAGCCTCAAGCAGAGTAAAAGTATATTCACCTAATGAGGTGCTAGAGAAGCTAAGCGTAAATACCGTGGTTTCGACATTCGTCGCACTGGTCGTAAAACCAATGTAGTCACCCGACCCTGCCGGATCTTCACGTAACTCAACGGCTAAACCGTTCGATTTAAGATCATCGTTAGTGTTGAACTCCGTTGGCTCAATACGGAATTTCTCAACATCATCACTTTGATTGGTGAACGTGATAGTTTGAGTCGAGCTTACCGCGCTGCCACTTGGAGCAGAGCCATCACTCAGATTCGTCTCAGAAAGAGTAACGCTCGGAATAACGTCAATCGTTGGGTTATCACCATCGGTAATGGTCAGCGTTACGGTTGAAGTCAGAGAATCGTTATCGAAGTCACTTGAAGTCACGACTATCGATTTCACGATGTCTTCGCTCACCGAGTGGTCTAAGTTGCGATTAGGTTCAAAGCGTACTTCACCTTCAAGGGTGATATACAGTTCGCCTTCTGTGAAGCTGAACTGCTGTTCTCCTGAGATACTTTGATCCAGTGTATTTACGACACCGTCATAAGTGAACTGAGTGATCGTCGCGCCATCGGCACTCTGATTTGGCATCACATCAATGGTATTGGTTGTTATTGTTCCATCAGCCAAATTTGGCTCAACGATATCTAACGTACCATCTTGCATGATTTGAACATCATCACCGATGGTTACATTCAGTTGAGATACCAATGAATCGTCACCGTCCGTATCAACCGCATAAACAGGCAGATCGAAGCTCAAATCGTTCTTATCTAAACCGTCCACATGGTCTAACGCTTCAAGTAAGGTAAAGGTGTATTCGCCCAACGTACTTGTAGAGAAGGCAATCGTGAAAACTGGAACTTCTGTGTTCGAACCGTTGGTAATAAAACCGATGTAAGTACCTGGGTTAGCAGAATCTTCTTTTATCTCGACCGCAAATCCACTCGATTTCAGTGCACCGCCCACATTAAACTCGGTTGGCTCAATACGGAAACTCGCCACATCATCACTTTGATTGGTGAAAGTAATCGTCTCAGTTTGACTGACTGCACTGCCGCTTGACGCAGAGCCGTCACTAAGATTGATTTCAGACAGAGTAACGCTTGGCACGGCATCAATAGTTGGAATATCGCCATCAGTAATGGTCAGAGTGACTGTGGATGTCAGTACGTCATTATCTGAATCGCTTGAGGTCACCACAATCGACTTCACGATGTCTTCGCTAACAGTGTGGTCCAAATTACGATTTGGCTCGAATCGCACGTCACCTTCGAGAGTGATGAACAACTCACCTTCAGTGAAGCTAAATTGCTGCTCACCATTGTCAGTTTGATCCAGAGTTCGAACTTGTCCGTCATAAGTGAACTGGGTAATCGTCGCACCGTCAGCACTTTGCTCGGGCATCACATCGATGGTATTGGTTGTGATTGTGCCGTCTGCAAGATTTGGCTCAGTGATATCTAACGTACCATCCTGCATGATTTGAACATCATCACCGATGGTTACATTGAGTTGAGACACCAGTGAATCATCGCCATCGCTATCAACAGCGTAAACCGGTAAGTCGAAACTCAAATCGTTATTTGCAAGACCATCAACATGGTCTAACGCTTCCAGTAAGGTGAAAGTGTATTGACCTAAATTGGTACTTGAGAAACTAATCGTGAATACGTTGGTTTCAACATTCGAGCCATCAGTAACAAAGCCGATGTAGCCGCCCGGAGTGGTTGGATCGGCCTTCAGCTCAACCGCCAATCCATTTGATGTGAGAGCACCGCCAACATTGAACTCAGTCGGTTCAATACGGAAGCTGGTTACATCATCACTTTGAGTGGTGTAAGTGATGGTTTGAGTTGAGCTAACCGCGCTGCCACTTGGTGAGGAGCCGTCACTCAGACTTGTTTCTGACAAGCTCACTGTTGGCACATTATCAATGGTCGGGATATCACCATCGGTAATGGTCAACGTGACTGTTGAGGTCAAAACATCGTTATCGGAATCGCTAGATGTCACCACGATTGATTTCACGATGTCTTCGCTGAGTGTGTGGTCTAAATTACGATTCGGCTCAAAGCGCACTTCACCTTGAAGCGTGATGAACAGTTCACCTTCTGTGAAGCTAAACTGCTGCTCGCCGTTATCATTTTGGTCAAGCGTTCGAAGCTGGCCCTCATAAGTGAATTGAGTGATCGTCGCGCCATCGGCACTTTGATTTGGCATCACATCAATGGTGTTAGTTGTCACTGTGCCAGCAGCCAAATCAGCGACGGTTGGCTCGTCGATATCTAACGTACCGTCTTGCATGATTTGAACATCATCGCCGATGGTCACACTTAACGGTGACATTATTGAATCATCACCATCACTGTCTACCGCATAAACAGGCAGATCAAAGCTGAGATCGTTATTGCCACGGGCATCTTGATGATCCAAAGCCTCAAGCAGAGTAAAAGTATATTCACCTAATGTAGTGCTAGAGAAGCTAAGCGTAAATACCGTGGTTTCGACATTCGTCGCACTGGTCGTAAAACCAATGTAGTCACCCGACCCTGCCGGATCTTCACGTAACTCAACGGCTAAACCGTTCGATTTAAGAGCATCGTTAGCATTGAACTCCGTTGGCTCAATACGGAATTTCTCAACATCATCACTTTGATTGGTAAACGTGATGGTTTGAGTCGAGCTGACCGCGCTGCCACTTGGTGCAGAGCCATCGCTCAGATTAGTTTCAGAAAGGGTAACACTTGGAATAACGTCAATCGTAGGGTTATCACCATCCGTAATCGTCAGCGTTACGGTTGAAGTCAGAGAATCGTTATCGAAGTCACTTGAAGTCACGACTATCGATTTCACGATGTCTTCGCTAGCGGAATGGTCTAAGTTGCGATTCGGCTCAAAGCGCACTTCACCTTCAAGAGTGATGAACAATTCGCCTTCTGTGAAGCTGAATTGCTGCTCGCCAGAGTCATTCTGATCAAGTGTTCGTAGTTGACCATCATAAGTAAACTGAGTGATCGCCGCACCATCAGCACTCTGATTTGGCATCACATCAATGGTGTTGGTTGTGATTGTACCGTCAGCCAAATTCGGCTCAACGATATCTAACGTACCATCTTGCATGATTTGAACATCATCACCGATGGTTACATTCAGTTGAGATACCAATGAATCGTCGCCGTCCGTATCAACCGCATAAACAGGCAGCTCAAAGCTCAGGTCATTGTTGTCTAAGCCGTCCACATGGTCTAACGCTTCAAGTAAGGTAAAGGTGTATTCGCCCAGTGTGGTCGTAGAGAAACTAATGGTGAACACTGGAACTTCAGCGTTCGAGCCATCAGTAATAAAGCCGATATAAGTCCCCGGATTAGCAGAGTCTTCTTTTATCTCGACCACAAAACCATTTGATTTTAGCGCACCGCCGACATTGAACTCTGTTGGTTCAATACGGAAACTTGCTACATCATCACTTTGATTGGTGAAAGTAATCGTCTCAGTTTGACTGACTGCACTGCCGCTAGGCGCAGAGCCGTCACTTAAGTTAGTTTCCGAAAGCGTAACGCTTGGCACCGAATCAATCGTCGGGATATCACCATCGGTAATGGTCAGTGTCACTGTGGAGGTCAGTACGTCATTGTCTGAATCGCTTGAGGTCACCACAATCGACCTAACGATATCTTCGCTAGCCGTGTGGTCTAGGTTGCGATTGGGTTCGAATCGCACGTCACCTTCAAGAGTGATGAATAGCTCACCTTCTGTGAAGCTAAACTGCTGCTCACCATTGTCCGTTTGATCCAGTGTTCTAACTTGACCGTCATACGTAAACTGAGTGATCGTCGCACCATCGGCACTTTGTTCTGGCATCACATCAATGGTGTTGGTTGTGATTGTACCGTCTGCAAGATTTGGCTCAGTGATATCTAACGTACCGTCTTGCATGATTTGAACATCATCACCGATGTTCACATTTAACTGAGACACCAGTGAATCATCGCCATCACTATCAACGGCGTAAACAGGCAGATCAAAGCTCAGATCATTCTTAGCTAAGCCATCAACATGGTCTAACGCTTCAAGTAAGGTGAAGGTGTATTGGCCTAAATTGGTATCCGAGAAACTAATCGTGAATACGTTGGTTTCAACGTTTGAACCATCCGTAACAAAGCCGATGTAACCACCCGGCGTGGTTGGATCAGCTTTCAGTTCGACGGCTAATCCATTTGATGTGAGAGCGCCACCAACATTAAATTCGGTTGGTTCAATACGGAAGCTTGTCACATCATCACTTTGAGTAGTGTAAGTAATGGTTTGAGTTGAGCTAACCGCGCTGCCGCTTGGTGCAGATCCATCACTCAGATTGGTTTCTGACAAGCTCACAGTTGGAACATTATCAATGGTTGGGATATCACCATCGGTAATGGTCAGCGTGACGGTTGAGGTCAATACATCGTTATCGGAATCGCTAGATGTCACCACGATTGATTTGACGATGTCTTCGTTCAGCGTGTGGTCTAGATTGCGATTGGGCTCAAAGCGCACTTCACCTTGAAGCGTGATGAACAGTTCACCTTCTGTGAAGCTAAACTGCTGCTCGCCATTATCATTTTGGTCAAGCGTTCGAAGCTGACCATCATAAGTGAATTGCGTGATCGTCGCGCCATCGGCACTTTGATTTGGCATCACATCAACAGTACCAGTTGTCACTGTGCCATCTGCAAGATTTGGTTCAACGATATCTAATGTGCCATCTTGCATGATTTGAACATCATCACCGATAGTGACACTTAACGGTGACATTATTGAATCATCACCATCACTGTCTACCGCATAAACAGGCAGATCAAAGCTGAGGTCGTTGTTGCCACGGGCATCTTGATGATCCAAAGCCTCAAGCAGAGTAAAAGTGTATTCACCTAATGTGGTGCTAGAGAAGCTAAGCGTAAATACCGTGGTTTCGACATTCGTCGCACTGGTCGTAAAACCAATGTAGTCACCCGACCCTGCCGGATCTTCACGTAACTCAACGGCTAAACCGTTCGATTTAAGATCATCGTTAGTGTTGAACTTCGTTGGCTCAATACGGAATTTCTCAACATCATCACTTTGATTGGTGAACGTGATAGTTTGAGTCGAGCTTACCGCGCTGCCATTCGGAGCTGAGCCATCACTCAGATTCGTTTCAGAAAGCGTAACGCTTGGAATAACGTCAATCGTCGGATTATCACCATCGGTAATGGTCAGCGTTACGGTAGAAGTCAGAGAATCATTATCAAAATCACTTGAAGTCACGACAATCGACTTCACGATATCTTCGCTCACCGAGTGGTCTAGGTCGCGGTTCGGCTCAAAGCGCACTTCACCTTCAAGGGTGATAAACAGTTCGCCTTCCGTGAAGCTGAATTGCTGCTCCCCAGTGTCATTTTGGTCAAGCGCTCGTAGCTGACCATCATAAGTAAACTGAGTGATTGTCGCGCCATCGGCACTCTGATTTGGCATTACATCAATGGTGTTGGTTGTGATCGTACCGTCTGCAAGGTTCGGTTCAACAATATCTAACGTACCGTCTTGCATGATTTGGACATCATCACCAATGGTCACGTTTAGCTGAGACACCAGTGAATCGTCACCGTCCGTATCAACAGCATAAACAGGCAGATCGAAGCTCAAATCGTTCTTATCTAAACCATCTACATGGTCTAACGCTTCAAGCAAGGTAAAGGTGTATTCGCCCAACGTACTTGTAGAGAAGGCAATCGTGAAAACTGGAACTTCTGTGTTCGAACCGTTGGTAACAAAACCGATGTAAGTACCTGGGTTAGCAGAATCTTCTTTTATCTCAACCGCAAACCCATTCGATTTTAATGCACCACCCACATTGAACTCGGTTGGCTCAATCCGGAAGTTTGCTACATCATCACTGCCTGCAGTAAAGGTAATCGTTTCAGTTGCGCTAACTGCACTTCCACTTGGTGCAGAACCATCGACAAGATCTGCTTCAGATAAAGTGACAGGTGGAATCAGATCTATAGTTGGGTTCTGACCATCGGTAATACTCAGCTCAAGTGTTGAGGTATCAGTATCTCCATCGCCATCTTCAGCTAAAAATGAGAACTGTTTGACGATAGTTTCACTGCTTGAGTGGTCGATATCACGATCGACTTCAAAACTGAAGTCGCCGTTTAATGAGATAGTGACGACACCTTCAGTAAAACTGAAAGTCTGGGTAGCATCGGGGAGCAGGCTTTGATCGAGTGAGTAATCAACACCGTCGTAGTTAAACGATTGAATTGTAGAACCATCTGCGCCTTCAAAATTGAACAGGTTATACGAAACAATAGTATCGCCCGCTAAGGTCGGCTCGGTGACTGATTCAACCTTATCAACTAACTCAACGACATCGTCTTTAACATTAACGAGGATCTCAGCAGCTTCTGGTGTGTTCGAACCTCCAGACAGTGCAGAACGGTCGCCATCTGCATCAACAGCATAAATTGGCAATGCAAAGGTTAGCAGCGCATCTTCAGCGCCTTGATGTGAAAGGTCTTCATACAGATTAAATTCGTAGCTCCCTAATGAAGGGCTATCAATTTTAACGTCAAAGACCGTAATTCTCGAACCATTGACCTCAACATAACCTTCGTAAGTTCTTACACCGTTGGTTTCATCAATCAACTCAAGTAGCACAGCCTCGCCATTTGAAACCAAGCTGCCACCAGTATTAAATTCTGCAGGTTCAAGTTCATAATGGTCAATGATGTCACTTTCAAAAATGTCCGCGGTGATACTGCCAGTGCCAGACACTGGCGCCGTGCCCTCTTGTGAGCCGCCAACAATGCCCGCTTCATCAACATCAATACTGTCAACATTAGTAATAACAGGGCTATCGCCATCAGTAATAGCTATGTTGATAGTGTTAGTTACAACATCTTGGTCAAAATCGGTAATCGTGATCGGCAAAGCAAACGTCAGTGAATCGGTGCCCACTTGTTCTATCGGATTAGACTGCTCGAATTTATAGGTGCCGTCGGTATCAAGCGAGATAGTGAGAACAACCTCACCTCGACCTTGGATGGCCAGAGTAATCGTTGTTCCATCATCAGAAAGTCTGGCAAGCGTGTTTTGATTATCGCTGAGCAACCCATCAAACTGGTCCAGTGCACTTGCATCAAATACGGCTGATTGAAGATTATCACTACCAATATTCGAGAACGTTCCTTCAATTGCCGCACTGCTAGTTTCAACGTTAGTGATATTGACACTTTCAGCAGACGGATCTACCCCGTCAAACACTGAAACTTGTGCGTTAACGAGTGTTGCTAGCGGATTCCCAGCGGTATCTTCGCCTTG
Source organism: Vibrio sp. FE10 (assembly GCF_030297155.1). Taxonomy (NCBI): domain Bacteria; kingdom Pseudomonadati; phylum Pseudomonadota; class Gammaproteobacteria; order Vibrionales; family Vibrionaceae; genus Vibrio; species Vibrio apostichopi. The sequence continues at coordinate 2,261,291 of NZ_AP028067.1, forward strand.
AATATCAAAGGTAATATCGACTTGATCGCCAGTGTAGGAAACCTGACCACCACCAACAGACGGTACATGGTCAATTGGTTGAGAAATCGTTGTGGTTAGAGAAAGCTCAATGTTATTACCAACACTGACGGCATCAATGTCGATACGTAATACTTCGTCGGTACCTTGAACACCAATGATAGAATTAGTCGCCGCGTCATACGTGAAGGTGACGGGCTGGCCACTTGAAGTAATGTCGCTGTTTAATTCACTAAGCAGTGAAGCGAGGGATAGCGTTTCTGGTACGAAAGAGTCAGGAGCGAGAGCTAAACTACCAGCAATAATCGTTTCTGTGGTTGTTATAGATTGGGGATAAGTATTGCCAGATATGGAGCCTTCAGTCAGTGTTTCACTGATTGATTGACCACCGGATGAGCGGGTGATCGACCTGAATTCTTCTCTGTCTTCATCAACGGTTTGTTCTGCTAGACCAGCGGTCTCAAAGAATGTCGATGGATGAGTTTCTGTGTAGTTATAATCAATCGTCACAAAGCCGGCATTTGCAGAACCTAGTCCACCACCAGCAGCCGTTGCTTCTAAGATTTGAGTCGGATCGGCACCACCTAAAATGGCTTCTTGAATTGCAGCAAGGTCGTCTTCAGTGAAGGTTTCTGCGTCTGCTTGCTGTAAGTCAAAATTAACCTCACCAGCTATTGGGGCATCTACCCATGCAGCGTTTTCATCAACACAACCGACGCAATTCTCTGCAACCGGAATCGAATCATTCTGAACGCCTAATACAAGCTCTGACTTGTTGGCCGTAATCACGATCTCATTTTCACGGATGGTATCGCCAACTGAAACTTTTCTTGCGCTGCCGTCTGGCTTAACTACGACGACATCTCCACTAGTTGCTTCAACTACCGCAACCTGGCGCGAAACTTCGATATCCATATATCCCCCGTTGTCACAAAGCACTATTCTCTAGAGCTGTGAAAATTATTTGTAATAGCAATTGCAGGTTTTAATTGAACGCATACTTAGCTCTCATCAATGGCAATCCATTGTTATGCCCAATCGGCTTGAAAAGAGAGAAGTATTTCACCTGTTTTTTTATAGTTTACTTACCCTTAAGCCTAGTCTTCCCCATAAAAAATGCCATGTCTGTGCGACGAGACGTCTTTTCACAAATCTTGGTATTCTGGCTGAGGTTTGAAAACCTAAGTTAAAAGTTAGTAGGATGCTGATTTATATGCAAATAAACGCACAATATAATTACACCTCATTATTTATAAATATATACAGCAATAAAGTTGATAAATCATTAGCGAATATGTGGCATCAATTGAGGTGAGCTATGTGTTAACTTCAAAGCAGAGGCAAGTCCCACATTTGAGACAGAAACCAGAGTAAAGATGATGTATTTCTATCCAGAGTCAATTAAACGACTTGCATAAGGCGCACCTGGTAGCGCATTAGTTCATAATAGGGGAAACTGCTCATTTCCAACGATGAGTGACTCTATTTATCCACCACCAAAAACAAAAAAGCCCACTAAGTTGAACCTTAGTGGGCTTTAAAATAAGTATGTAGCGTTATGCTGTTAGCTGTAAAAGATTATGATTTAGCGAGGCGATTCGCCGTCCAAACATAAAGCAATTCAAGCGCAATCGTCGCGCCAGCCAATGCGGTAATCTCACTTTGGTCATACGCAGGAGAAACTTCTACAACATCCATACCAACCATGTTGATACCTTGTAAGCCACGGATGATTTTCAGCACTTTATCTGAATTCAAACCACCACACACTGGCGTGCCAGTACCCGGAGCAAACGCAGGATCGAGACAATCGATATCAAACGTTAGGTACACAGGCTTATCACCAACAATACCTTTCACTTGAGCAATGATCTCGTCAACGCTCATGTCGTTTGCTTGCATTGCATTAATGACATTAAAGCCGTGACCTTCTTGTTTATACTCAGTACGAATACCAATTTGCACAGAATGCTCAGGTGAAATTAAACCTTCATTTGGCGCATGGTAGAACATAGTTCCGTGATCGTAACGACTGCCCTGACTGTACGTGTCAGTATGTGCATCGAAGTGAATCAGAGCCATTTCACCGTACTTCTTGCCGTATGCTCTTAGCAAAGGCAATGTAATGAAGTGATCACCACCTAAACCTAACAATGTTTTACCACTGTTTAGAATCGCATCAGCAGCTGCTTCTAAACGTTGAGTTAAGTCTTCTGCATCACCACAATCAAACACAAGATCGCCAGCATCAATCACCGAGGTATGTTCAAATACATTGAAGTCCCAAGGAAACTTTTTGCCTTCCCACGCCAAGTTTACCGACGCGCGACGAATCGCATCCGGCCCCATACGCGCGCCCGGACGACCCGACGTCGCCATATCTAACGGCGCACCCAACACAACCACATCTGCATCGTTATCGATTGGGTTCTGCACCAATGGACGGCGCATAAACGTCATCGCATTGGAGTACAACGAGTAATCTGGTTTCGTAAATAGATCGTTCATTAAAAATCCTCAAGATAGGTGTAACCCATCAAGCCTTGCTCTAACTCTTCAAGTACACTTTGTTGCTCTTGCGCAGGTACTTTCGCCGTGACCAAATCTTTGTAGTTCTGACGAATCAGATCTGTATCAATGTGAACATAACGCATCATGTCTTCAACCGTGTCGCCTTCGTTGATGTAATCGATATTTGCTTGACCGCTTTCATCAACATTCACCACTACACTGTGGGTATCACCAAATAGGTTATGCATATCACCCAAGATCTCTTGGTATGCGCCTACTAGGAAAAAGCCCATTAAGTAAGGTTCATCTGGGTTCCACGCAGGAACTGGCAGCGTTGTTTCAATGCCTTGGCCATCAACGTACTGGTCGATAGTACCGTCAGAGTCACATGTGATATCCAGTACTACAGCGCGTCGCTCGTCCGCATTATCCAAACCGCTCAGTGGCAACACAGGGAACACCTGATCGATACCCCAAGCATCTGGCAACGATTGGAACAACGAGAAGTTCACGAAGAACTTATCTGCTAGACGCTCGCTCAACTCGTCCAAAATAGGACGGTGGTAACGGTTCTTAGTGCTCATACGAGAGCTAAGTTCGTAGTTAATACGCAAAGACATCTGCTCAGCCCAAGCACGATGCTGAAGATTCAGCATGCCTGTTGCAAATTGGTTATGCGCTTCTGCGATATCACTCTGGGTATCGTTGTAGATCTCAATCAACGCTCGGTCATCATTACCCGCATCTAGCTCTAAGAAGTTCTTCCACATGTTGTTAAGCAACATTGGGGCGTCAGCTTCAGGCGCAGCCATATCTTCCGGAGAATAGCTTTCTGTACCAATCACGTTGGTCACAAGCACGGCATGATGCGCAGTCAACGAACGACCAGATTCTGAAATGATCACTGGTTGTGGCTGATTGTAGAGCTTACAAATATCCCCTACTGTCATCACAATATTGCGAGCGTACTCAAGCAAGCCGTAGTTCATTGAGTTTGAAGACTGGCTACGTGTGCCGTCGTAATCAACCGCCAAACCACCACCCACATCTAGGTACTTCAATTGAGCACCGATATCGCGCAGTTCGCAGTAGAAACGTGCCGCCTCGCTTACACCATTTCGCACATCACGAATATTGGCCATTTGTGAGCCAAGATGGAAATGCACTAACTCTAGAACATCGAGTTGGTCTTCTGCTTTTAAACGTTCAATAACAGTCAGCACTTGTGATGCAGACAAGCCGAACTTCGACTTCTCACCACCACTTGCTTGCCATTTACCTGCACCTTGAGAAGCAAGACGAATACGCAGACCTAAACGAGGTTTCACGCCAAGCGCTTTCGCTTCAGAAAGAACAAGATCAAGCTCTGACAGCTTCTCTAGAACGATAAATACTTTATGACCTAGCTTTTCGCCAATCAGCGCAAGACGGATGTATTCTCTGTCTTTGTAACCGTTGCACACGATCACCGAGCTCGCTTTTTGAGCCAGCGCCAATACCGCTAATAGTTCAGGCTTGCTACCCGCTTCTAGGCCCAATTGCTTCTGCTCTAATTGAGCTTGGCTCGCTAAGATCTCGTCAACCACTTCTTTCTGCTGGTTAACTTTAATCGGGTAAACAAGCAGGTAACGGTTGTCGTACTGATATTCGTCGATCGCTTGGTTAAATGCGTTACAGATATTGTGCACACGTTGATGCACTATTTGAGGAAAACGCACAAGAGCGGGCAAACCAATATTTCGCTGCTCTAACTGTTTTACGATCTGACTAAGCGGAACTTGATGATCGGTTTCGTTCGGTGAAACATACACCTCGCCGTTATCATCAATTCCATAAAAACCTTGGCTCCAGTGCTTTACATTATACTCAGCACGGATGCGTTCCAAATTAACCGAATTTTCCAATTCTAGAGACCTCACACTATAGGGCCATCGACAGAAGATACCTCATTGGAATAGCGAGGTATAACCCAACAAAAAACGTTCAAAAACGATTTGTTGGCTGCATTAACCGATATTATTAAGAGCGAGTCCAACCATTGATATTTGTGGTTACGATTACGTTTTTTTATCGACGATCCGACTTAAAGTGACAGGTAAGGAATTACAAGGTTTTAGGTCCAAAAACCGGCTGAAGCGCATGAGATTTAAAGCACTTTCTAACAAAAAATCAGGTGAATAAAATACCAAAGACACATAAAATTCTGGGCTAATCTGGTCAAGTTAAGTCAGGGTTGTGCCAAATATAACCACTTCTCTACCACAACTCTCGCTATCACCGACATAGCTTGTATCCTGTTATTCCATGCCTATTGATGAGTGCTAAATCATGTCTGAAATGTACACCACCTACGCTAAACAATACGACTCGGCTGCCCGCGATAATATTTACAATGCCTTACTTGAGCGTCCATCAACAATTGCCTTGCTCGATGATGTAAAAGGCATGGATATTGTCGACCTAGGTTGTGGTTCTGGCATTTACGCCCAATGGTTTATTGACCAAGGCGCAAATAAAGTGACGTGTACCGATCTCTCTCAGGATATGGTCGACTTGGTGAACAGAAAACAAATCAAAAATGTTTCCGCTTATGCTCAAGATGCTGCCCTTGGTCTGCCGAATGAAAAAGACAACAGTGCCGATGTCATCGTGTGTCCGCTAGTCTTGCACTACATTGAAGATCTAAAACCCGTCTTTGATGATATTCATCGAGTCCTTAAGCCAGGTGGTTACATCATCTTTTCAACGCACCACCCTTTTGCTGACTTCGAATGCACGATTTCTGGCAATTACTACGAACGTGAATTCATTCAAGAAGAGTGGAACACGGTAGGCACGCCCGTTCAAGTGAGCTTCTACCGCCGTTCATTAACCGAACTTTGCCAAGCGGTTACTCAATCAGGCTTACTGATTTCAAAAATCACGGAAGGCACTATCGATGAAAAAGCCAAAGAAATTTCTGAAGCGACATACGAGAGACTGTCAAAGAACGTTAACTTTATCTTTCTCCGTTGTGAAAAAGCCCCTGCGTAATCATTAAACGCTTATTTTGGTGCCTTTGATACGTCAAAGGCACTCGTTATCTTCTTATCTTCTTATCTTCTTATCTTCTTATCTTCTTATCTTCTTACGATAGCCATTATCACCCAACGTCTAAGTCACTTTTCTTCAATTTCCCTTCGAACAAACAACGTGTAACTGAACAAAAAATAAACTTTTCTCGCGCATATCTTGTATTCGGTTCGATCTTCTTGTAATTTTAACTGACCAACCAATCGGTCAGCTTTCGAATTTAGGGGATACTATGAGCCATAATCTAGACCTTGAACCAACCACGTCGAACACCAACGACATGGATCAAATATTCAACCGACAAAAAGATCACTACCGCAGTAATGTTAGTCCAACGCTTGAACAGAGAAGAAAAGACCTCTCGGAATTAAAAGCGTTGCTAATGCGCTACCAAGGGCAATTGATTGATGCGGTGTCTGAAGATTATGGCCATCGAGCAAAACACGACAGCTTGATTGCTGATATCACCCCTTCTCTTCACCAGATCAATTACAGCCTGAAGAACCTTAAGAAATGGTTGAAGCCATCTCGCAGAAAAGCAGGCTTAATGCTGACACCCGCGAAGATCACCGTTCATTATCAGCCAGTGGGTGTTGTCGGTATCATTGTTCCTTGGAACTTCCCGGTGATGCTCTCTTTAGGGCCTCTCATCACTGCGTTGGCGGCAGGTAATACTGCAATGCTCAAGATGTCTGAGTTCACTCCAGCGACAAACCGAGTTTTGAAAGCCATGTTGGCTGAAGGTTTTAACGAAGATCAAGTTGCGATTATAGAAGGTGAAGCTGACGTTTCCGCGAAGTTTAGCCAGCTCCCATTTGATCATATTCTATTCACAGGGTCGACCTCTGTAGGTAAGCACGTAATGAGAGCGGCAGCCGACAACTTAACACCAATAACTTTGGAATTGGGCGGCAAGTCTCCAACGATTATTGCTCCTGACTTTGATGTCGCTGACGCCGTTGAACGCATCTTGTTTGCAAAAAGCTTAAACGCTGGCCAAATTTGCGTGGCACCCGATTACATCTTATTGCCACGAGAAAAAGCCGACGCGTTCATCACAGCTTATAAGCAGTACTTCAAAAAGCTATATAAAGCAGGCATTGAAAGCAAAGACTTAACCTCCGTGATCGATATGCGTCAATACAATCGCTTGAAGGGTGTGATTACAGATGCGCAATCGAAAGGCGCAGTTGTTCACACGGTAACCGAACAAGCACAAGACGATGTGAACCACAGAATGACGCCACACCTTCTAACCGAAGTGAACGACGACATGGTCGCAATGCAAGAAGAGTTGTTCGGCCCCGTTCTGCCGATTGTGCCATATGATTCTATTGAAGAAGCGATCAGCTACATCACAGCAAGAGAACGTCCACTTGCTCTGTATCTGATGAGTCATGATAAACAGACCCAAGATCAGTTCTTATCGAATACGCATTCTGGCGGTGTTTGTATTAACGACTCGCTAGTGCATGTGGCAGCAGAAGATGCGCCGTTCGGTGGCATTGGCCCTTCAGGCATGGGACACTACCACGGCATTGAAGGCTTTAAGACCTTTAGCCATGCCAAAACCGTTCTAAGTCGAGGCAAAATTAACTTCACCAAGTTAATGCACCCTCCTTACAACAACCCAATTAAAAAGATTCTGTTCAAAGTACTAAATAGATGATTACGAAAAGGCAAAAAATCCTAGATGCTGCGCTCCTGCTCTTCTCTCAACAAGGGCTAGAGGGCACATCTACCGGACAAATAGCGAAAACAGCAGGCGTAGCAAAAGCGACACTGTTTCATCATTTCGAGAATAAATCGTTATTAATTGATGAGCTGTTTCGCGAGCTAAAACTGGCACTATTCTCGACGCTTCAGCCACACACTGATATTGCAGAACAAGATCGCTACCAAGCCTTTAAGTTCATGTGGTTTACTGGGCTTGAATGGGCGTTAGAAAATCCAGTTGCGATGAAGTTCCTCACCAATGTTCATTTCGATCCAACGACTCAAACTCGAGAAGTCATCGTCTCACAGATGTTCGCATCGCTAGATGAAATCGTTCTGAAAGGACAAGAATCCGGTGAGCTGATGGTGTTAGACATCAACCTTGTTAGGCACTTCATCCATAGCCATTTTTTGATTTGTGCAAACTGGTTGATTGAGCAGAATGAGTTACCACCAGAGCAGTCAGCCAAGTACATCAGCGATAGCTTTGACATGTGCTGGCGTGCCGTCGGTGGTCAGAAACTGTAACTACCGTCGAAAACCCAGCTTTCCAAAGAACGTTCTAGAGCGCCTCACTGGCGCTTTAATTATTTGGATACATTTTAGTCACTTCATCATATTGACTTTCAACACCTTCTTTCAGTAACATCCCACCATCATTTCAAAAGAGAATAACGCCATAATGAAGTACTAACATCCTGACATCCGATTTATTTTTATAAAAATCATTTGGACACTCGGGGTTAGTGGGCGTTACTTCGTCATCTATTTCTTGAAAAATCAAGCTATTGAAGAGCAGTCATTTAAGACCAACCTCTTTAAGATCAGCACCTTGAATAAAGAAAGTATTTCAGCAAGATAATCTCTATCTTTTGCTGTCATCCTACTTAAGTAACGTCTTTGGCGATCTAGACATAGAATCCCACGTAGGAATCTATACAGAAAAGCGCCTCACCCCTTTTACTCGTTTACACGTAAAGGGAGGTATTTTTATGCCTACTATATTAGCCAACAATCTCTCATTCCAGCTCGATACTGGTGAGTGGTTATTCAAAGACATCACCTTTAATTTGAGCACTCGCCTCACCGGCCTAGTCGGAAGAAATGGGGCTGGAAAGTCACTACTGCTTTCGTTACTGGTCGGGCAAACACAACCCACATCAGGCAGTATTTCCAGACAAGGCTCGATCGGTTTTTACTCCCAGTTGCCTTCAAAGCTATTGGATAGCGCAACCAGCATTGCTGACTTCTTGGGGATCACCGAAAAGTTAGACGCATTACACGCCATAGAACAAGGCAGTTGCGAACTTAAACACTTCAATACCGTTGGTGAGGACTGGGATTTACAAGCGAACACGAAGCAACTTTTAGCCACATTGAAAATAACCAGTGGATTGACTACGCCTTGCCATACATTGAGCGGGGGGCAACTCGCCCTTTTACAGCTTCATCGGTTATTTACATCAAACCACGACATACTGATTCTCGACGAACCTTCAAACCATTTAGATAGCGATGGACGTAATTGGTTACTAGAGCAGTGCCAGTTGTTTGAAGGCAAAGTGCTTATCATCAGTCACGATCGAAGCTTATTGAGACACATGGAAGGGATCTATCACCTCAACAGTTTGGGGATGCGTTTCTATAAAGGGAATTACGATGATTACTTCACGCAAATGTCGAGTCAAAGTGAAGCACTGGACAAGCAGATAACGCATCATCAATCGGAAAAGAAACGACTCGAGCGCCAAGCTCAGACTAACAAGGAAAAAGCTCAACAACGTGAGTCTCAAGGTAACCGACTCCGAAAGTCGGGTAGCCAACCCAAGATATTATTGGATGCAATGAAAGATAAAGCAGGACGAACCCAAGCCGCATCGGCAACAAGCCACAAGAACTTAAAGGATCAAAACCAACATAAACTTCAATCTCTTAAAGAACAACAAGAGCAACTGAAGCCGCAAGCGTTGTACCTACAACAAGCGAATGGTTCTAAAAAACACTCACTATTAACCGTTGAAGAGTGTCACCTAAGTTTTGGTTCTGGTGCTCCTATTAGCTTCTCTCTATCACAAGGAGAACGATGCTATCTAACTGGGGCTAATGGGTGCGGAAAATCGACACTGTTAAAAGCCATTCATGGCCAACACTCGAACTATACCGGTTCCATCAAGCGCTTAGGGGCGACGGTATACTTGGATCAACACTTTGGCCTGTTAGACACCAACAACACCATGTTCGATAGCTTGATGACACACAGCTTTGGGTTAACAGAGAGTGACGCACGAACCTTGTTGGCTGGAATAGGGTTCAGACGAGACTCCGTATACCGAAAAGTGGCACATTTAAGTGGTGGTGAAAAAATGAAACTGGCGATGTTGATCGTTAGCCACAAGCAAGACTCCCCGCTTCTATTGCTCGATGAACCGGACAACCACCTAGACATCGACTCAAAGCAAATACTGGCGTCCGCTTTACGTGAATACCAAGGCGCATTTATCTTGGTGAGTCATGACAGCGACTTTGTTGAGGAGGTCGGCGTCAGCCAAAACCATATACGACTTTAACCTTTGTAAATTCGTCTACTTAGTTTAGTTAAGCGAGCATCGTTCCGGTGCTCGCCTTTCTTGATTGAGACAAGTAAACTACGCGCCTCGAACATCTATTCATAAGGCTAAGGTTTGCATACTCTAGAACAACTTAAATCAGGACAACTAAACGGTATTACACGCTTACAACTGTCAGAAGGTCTCACTGAGTTTCCTTTAGAGATCTTAGAACTCGCTGATTCTCTTGAGATTCTAGACCTTTCAGGTAATCAACTGTCAGATTTACCAGAAGAGTTATCACAGCTGACCAACCTGCGTATTATCTTCGCGTCGAATAACCTGTTTACACACCTTCCTGATGTTCTCGGTACTCTTCCTAAGCTTGAAATGGTTGGCTTCAAAACCAACCAAATCAAAACCGTTAGCGAGCAATCTTTGCCAACTCAATTACGTTGGTTGATCCTGACAGACAATGCGATCGAGGTTCTCCCTCACTCTTTAGGTGAAAGACCACGCCTACAAAAACTCGCATTGGCAGGTAACAAGATTCGCGTTTTACCAGAAAGCATGGAAAACCTATCAAGCCTTGAGCTAGTTCGCCTGTCTGCAAACCAACTGACTGAATTCCCAGAGTTCCTAATCAAGCTACCAAAACTGGCTTGGTTAGCGTTTGCGGGTAACCCGTTTTGTAAACACCCAAGCAGCTTAGATAGCGTGCCTGCCGTGAGTTCGCAATGCTACTCACTCAATCAAGTACTTGGCCAAGGTGCGTCTGGTGTAATTTCTCATGCTAACTGGTTAAACGGTGACTTTGATTTCCCACAAGAAGTGGCGGTTAAAGTATTCAAAGGCGAAGTGACCAGTGACGGCTACCCACATGATGAACTTGAAGCGTGTCTTCAAGCAGGCCAACATAGCAACCTAGTGAAGTCTATCGCTCAAGTCGACGAGACAGACTACCTAGCGTTAGTCATGGAACTGATCCCGAGCAACTACTACAACCTAGGTTTGCCCCCTACTCTTGAAAGCTGCACTCGCGATACATTCAACGAAGGCTTTAAGCTTTCAATTGCTCAGATCAATAGTATTACAGAGCAGATGATTAATGTGTTTGAACACCTTCATGCCAACAAAGTTTGTCATGGTGATCTATACGCACACAACACTTTAGTTAACGAACAAGGTCAGATGATCTTTGGTGACTTCGGAGCGGCGACTATCTACGGTTACCTGACTGAAGAGCAGCAACAAGGCATTCGTCGAATTGAAGCGCGTGCACTGAAGTACTTTATTGAAGACCTATTGACGGTTTGCGCGGCAAGCGATATCAATTCAGAGCTGTATAAGAAACTCGAAAGCTATCACGCATAAGAGTTATCACGCATAAGAGCGACCAAGCTTAAGCGTTCAATCAAGTTTCTCCAGAAATGAAAAAGCTAACGTTTGACGTTAGCTTTTTTGCTTCTAGAGCTGAATTCATCGAAACAGACTTAACGAGCTTCCACTTGAACAAGCTTAAGGTAAGAGTGAAGCTCTTGGTTTTTATATTCCACCGCTGAGTGAATATTCAAATCCTTACACGCAACAACATCAAACTGGTAACGATTGTCACCTTTATTGATCTCAACGTGCAACAACCCGCTTTTCAGCAGCCAATTTCCTTGAGTTTCAAACCGGTCAAACAAGCGGTATTCCGTTAGGCTACCATCCGAATGAAAGTGAACTTCAGTGATGTACCCTGCAGGGCAACTTTTTACCCAAGTCCGCCCTAAGACATCTTCTTCAACAAAGTTTCTTTTGCTCTCGCACCACTTTAAATAATCGGCACTCTCACTCAGATCACTATCAAGGTCATTCTTAGACAGTAACGTTTGGTCTTGTTGTTCGCGACAGTAAAGCTGAAGCAGTGTCTGCTGGTTATTACTCATTAATCGCCATCCCTAGCTAGTCAATCCAATCCAATCCAATCCAATAAGGCTTAAGCTACCAACTCATAAGAGACAACATAAAGCTCAGAGATCCCTGGGTAGATATCTTGAATCACACCCTTCAGGACTTCTAGCGTCATGTTCTCTTGTTGAGCGTGGAACTCACCTAAGTCATCAAACAAGATTGGCTCTACGCTAATAATCTTAAGGTTACAGAATACACGTCCCTGCTCTAGCGTTGATACTTCTACAACACTGCCCGGCTGGTAATCGCGCTCAGATTCATCACGAATCGTAATGGTCTTTTTGCCTGAAAGGATATCGGTTTCAAAACGTTCGAAGAACGTCATAGTAGTAGGTGCGGTCATTTATCTCGGTCGCTTAACATTTAAAGGTTAGGTAAATGTTTATATACCAGAATGCTTGTTCAAGCGAATAAAAATTAGATGCGAGATGCGAGATGCGAGATGCGAGATGCGAGAGAATGAGGCAGAGCCAAATAGCAGGCAATAAAAAAGGAGAACCGAAGTTCTCCTTTTCTTAAACCTTTAAGCTAACTCTAAATTATAGAGATGCTTTCGCTTTTTCAACTAGAACAGCAAATGCTGCTTTGTCGAATACTGCGATGTCGGCAAGAATCTTACGATCGATCTCGATAGATGCTTTCTTAAGACCGTTGATGAAACGGCTGTAAGATAGACCATTTTGACGAGATGCCGCGTTGATACGTGCAATCCAAAGTTGACGGAATTGACGTTTCTTGTTGCGACGGTCACGGTAAGCGTATTGACCAGCTTTGGTAACTGCTTGGAAAGCTACGCGGTAAACACGTGAACGTGCTCCGTAGTAACCTTTAGCTTGTTTTAGAACTTTCTTATGACGTGCACGAGCTTGTACACCACGTTTTACGCGAGGCATTATGCTTCTCCTAAACTAAACGAATTTATAAACTAAAAAGAATTAAGCGTATGGCATCATACGTAGAACTTGAGCAACTTCACATTTAGGAAGGATCGAGTTCGGACGAAGCTGACGCTTGTTCTTAGTAGTACGCTTAGTCAGGATGTGACGTTTACCAGCGTGCTTAAACTTAATACCACCAGCAGTTTTCTGGAAACGCTTAGCAGCACCTTTGTTGGTTTTCATCTTAGGCATGATGAATAACTCCGCATTGTTGAGTTGTTAATAACATAGTAATTAGGGCGAATAAAACCCTACAGCCTAGGGCTGCAAGGTTTAATTACTTGTAAAGCCGTTAATTACTTCTTTTTAGGGGCCAACACCATGATCATCTGGCGACCTTCAATTCTCGTTGGGAAAGATTCGACAACTGCAAATTCTTCAGTATCTACTTTCAAACGATTAAGAACGTCAACACCGATTTCTTGGTGAGCCATTTCGCGGCCACGGAAGCGAATTGTTACCTTCACTTTGTTGCCGTCTTCTAGGAAACCAGTCAGGTTGCGTAGTTTTACCTGATAGTCTCCAATATCAGTTCCAGGTCGGAATTTAATTTCCTTGATCTGAACCTGCTTTTGCTTTTTCTTCTGCTCTTTCGCAGCTTTGCTCTTCTCGAAGAGGAACTTACCGTAGTCCATCACACGACAAACTGGCGGCTCGGCGTTAGGGCTGATCTCTACAAGATCCATACCAGCTTCATTTGCAGCTTCCATCGCTTCAGCGATTGTTACTACACCAACAGCTTCGCCGTCTGCGCCAGTTAGACGCACTTCACGAACGCCACGAATGTCACCGTTTAAACGGTGCTGGTTTTGTTTGGCCGGTTGTTGGCCACGTCTTCCGCCTTTAATAGCTATTCCTCCAGATTGAGCTTACGGCTTGAAACCTCGGCTTGGATGTATGAAATAAAGTCATCCACTTTAAATTTGCCAAGGTCCTTACCTTTACGTGTACGTACTGCAATTTCGCCGGCTTCCATTTCTTGGTCACCACACACAAGCATGAACGGTACACGTTTCAAAGTATGTTCGCGGATTTTAAAGCCAATCTTCTCATTTCTCAAGTCTGCTTTGACTCTAAATCCACTTTTTTGCAGTTTTTTCGCAATTTCTTGTACATATTCAGACTGTTTGTCTGTAATGCCCATAACAATTGCTTGTTCTGGCGCCAACCACGTTGGGAAGAAGCCAGCGTATTCTTCAATAAGAATACCGATGAAGCGTTCTAGTGAACCTAAAATCGCGCGGTGAATCATAACTGGCGTGTGACGCTCGTTATCTTCACCTACGTAAGTTGCACCTAAACGTTCTGGTAATGCAAAATCGAGCTGCACTGTACCACATTGCCATGCGCGGTCCAAACAATCATGCAAAGTAAATTCAATCTTAGGTCCGTAGAACGCACCCTCGCCTTCTTGAATCTCGTATGCAATCTCCATCGCCTCAAGCGCTTGCTTAAGATCGGCCTCTGCACGGTCCCACATTTCGTCTGAACCTACACGCTGTTCTGGACGAGTAGATAGCTTAACAACAATGTTTTCGAAACCGAAAGTTGTGTAAGTATCGTAAACCATTTCAATACAAGCTTTAACTTCTTGCTGAACTTGGTCTTCAGTACAGAATACGTGAGCATCATCTTGAGTGAAGCCACGAACACGCATAATGCCGTGAAGTGCGCCAGACGGCTCGTTACGGTGACATGAGCCGAACTCAGCCATACGTAGCGGTAGATCACGGTAAGATTTCAAACCTTGGTTGAAGATTTGAACGTGACCAGGACAGTTCATTGGCTTAATCGCGTATTCACGGTTCTCTGAAGAAGTCGTGAACATCGCTTCAGCGTACTTATCCCAGTGACCAGAACGTTCCCAAAGAACACGGTCCATCATTAATGGGCCTTTTACTTCTTGGTAATCGTACTCAGTCAGCTTCTGACGAATAAATACTTCTAGCTCACGGAAGATAGTCCAACCGTTGTGATGCCAGAACACCATGCCTGGTGCTTCTTGCTGCATGTGGAATAGATCTAAGTGCTTACCGATTTTACGGTGATCACGCTTAGCCGCTTCTTCTAGACGCACTAGGTGAGCCTTAAGCGCTTTCTTGTCGTGGAATGCAGTGCCGTAGATACGTTGAAGCATCTTGTTGTCACTGTTACCACGCCAGTAAGCACCCGCTACGTTAAGTAGCGTGAAGTGTTGGCAGAAGCCCATATGTGGAACGTGTGGACCACGACACATATCGATGTATTCTTCATGATGGTACAGGCCTGGACGATCGTCTTTAGAAACGTTCTCATCCAAGATTTCGATTTTGTAAGTCTCGCCGCGAGCTTCGAATGCGTCACGCGCTTCCTGCCAGCTAACTTTCTTCTTAACAACCTGATACTTGGTCTTCGCTAGCTCTTTCATGCGCTTTTCAATCTTGTCTAGATCTTCTTGCGTTAGAGAGTGCTCAAGGTCGATATCGTAGTAGAAACCGTTATCGATGGTAGGACCGATCGCCATTTTCGCTTCTGGAAAAAGCTGCTTAATCGCGTGACCTAAAAGGTGAGCACAAGAGTGACGAACGATCTCAAGGCCATCAACTTCATCTTTAGCTGTGATGATTTCTAGGCTTGCATCGTTTTCGATAAGATCACAAGCATCAACACGCTCGCCGTCTACACGACCAGCAATGGTTGCTTTCGCAAGACCAGGACCGATTGATAGGGCAACATCTAGAGTTGATACAGGGTTGTCAAATTGACGCTGACTACCGTCAGGAAGAGTAATAATTGGCATTATTTGTCCTTTACAGTGGTGTTGCACACCAAGCAACACATGAAAATGTTTAATATATGTTTTTCAACCAACAAGTATGTTGATCGGAGATATATGCATAATAAAGATACCCACATAGAAGCAAATACAGATGCCCCATTTGTGAGTAGCCGAACATTGTAACGAAATTATATGAAATGACAATGACAGAGAGAATCGACCCGCTCTCCAACCACTTCGTTTGATAAGGTTTTATCATAATAGCGGTAACTTCCCAGCCCCTTCGAACCCTCTTTCCAATCAAGCAGTATCAACTCAACTACTTCTCCTATCTCTTGTGGGTTCGCTCTTCCGACTAATCACTTACAAACTAATTATTTAGAACTAAGCTATATAGAAGCAACGGAATGCGGATGAGGTGCATATGGGAAAACAGACTACTTTTATATCGCTCATCCCACCTTTATCGTTAATAGTAGCCGCAGCTATGTATGCTCCCGCGATATGGGCTAACAAAGATTACGGCCCGCTAATCAGTTATACCCAATCACCATTACAGTCTGTTCGTCTTACTCCAACGCTCCGCTCTGGTTTTCCACTCGAAGATAATAAGGTTGAAGTGTTTGCTGCTTTCACCGCCGCGAGTATCTGGGCTAACTCTCACGACTATCATTTAGACTATTATCAGAACCAACTTCAGACAGGACTACGATGGCAATTGACTAAAGCATGGCAAGTCGAGCTCAATTACCGCTGGTTATACGCCGCCAACAACCACCTAGATAAAGTTACCATTAACTTTCATGACCTATTTGACATCGACCAAGCAGGACGAACTCGTAAAGAGCGACATCAATTTGATATTTACGCACCAGACCACGACATCAATATTAGAGACTTCTCCGGCGACACGCTGACTAGCGCTTTCACCCTCTACACTCAATACCAAATCATAGACCTTGAAAACCACGGTTTATCCTTTGGCGTATCCCTCTATCATAACAATGTCAGTCACGGTGCCTTCGAAGGAAGCAGCAACGAGCAAAGCGCTCAATTCAACTATGCATACCAACTCGACATCAATACCTTTTATACAAGCTTAGGGTTCGCCAATCAGTCTAATCGAGAGATAGAAAATGGCTTTTCACATAAGAAAACGACATGGTCATGGATGGGAGGATATCAACTCACGCTATTTGAAAGTCATGAGTTACACCTAGAATATCGTTGGTATGAAGGCGCAGAAGACGGTGACACTGAGTTTTCAGAAGCCGCGAATGAAATGATGTTTGGGTATCGGTATCTCATGCAACGCTCAGCGGTCGAGATATCCATTATCGAGAACATCTTCAACATGGATAACTCCACCGATGTCGCTTTTCAATTAGCTTATCGTCATCACTGGTAAACCTATTTAAGGTCGGGATAGTAGAAACAAAAAAGCCGAACGGATAAGTTCGGCTTAGGGAGTCTATGTTGTCTCTATTAATAGAAAAAGCGACTATTAACAGAAAGGGAACTACGCACTCATGATTCTTGATACAGCGTTGCGGATATCTGAGTCAGCCGCGTTTGCAGGCAAGCTGAATGAGATGTATTGGTCGCCACTGAAGCTCATTGAGCGGTCGATTTCTGCTAGACAGTGAACCATTAAACCTTCAACGATGAATGACAGCTCGATCTCTTTATTATTCATAAAGCCGCCGCTACGAAATTCAATCTCTTGGTAACAACCCGAACGTGAAGCGAAGCTGTTGCCTTTCAAGAAGCCCTTCTCTACATCAGCTTTCACCATTGCCATGCCCGATGCTTCGACACCTTGGATAATTTTAGCGACCGTTGGCAGTGGGTGTACTGAGATAAAGTCGCGGTCTTTAGGATCAATCGCGAAGCCGATATCTAGGTTGGTTTCGACCCACACATGGCATTGGTTCATTTGTGCGTTCAACGCGGTGACTGGCGTTTCATCATTTAACTTAAGGCGGAATGGAACCAGTTTGGTTTCGCCCGGTTGGATAACGAAAGGCTCTACGGCTTGAATACGACCTAGAGAAAAAGTTTCGTAGTTAGTGCTGTCTTCCGTTTCTACTTTAACTTCGGTGTTGAGAACCAAGTTGATCAGGTCAATTTGTTGCTCAGCGTCGCCGCCAACAATGTGAACATTGCCAGACAACTCTCCACCTTGGAAAACTTCAATATTATCTAAGACGGTATCAACTTTTGCTGCACCGATGCCCAACGAGGCCTTTAATTTCTTAAACATATTATTTCCCTTTCTAATTATCTGATTTACGAATAGTTATTGCGTGACAATTTGCGACACTTGCCTCACAGAATCAAGCAATTTGCCTCATCTATGTTGAATAAGGTCACATTGCCCGAGGAAATGTTGAAATCGTGAAAAATTCCGTTACTCTATTTGTATAGTCAAATAAGGTTTCATTATGTCGAAAGCGCCGCTCTACCTTCAGATAAAACATTTCATAGACGAGAATATCACCAGTGGTCACTGGCCAGTGGGTTACCAGATAACCACAGAGCTAGAACTCACTGAACAGTTCAAAGTGAGTCGAATGACCGTAAATAAAGCCATTCGAGATCTGGTGTCTGAAGGCAAACTCATCAGGAAACCAAGGCTGGGTACTTTTGTTTGTGAACCCGACGAAAAAGCACAATCTCCCCTGCTTGATATCAACAATATCGCGCAAGAGATCAAAGACCGAGGCCAAACGTATGCTAGCCAAGTTATCAAGCACAAGAGCATCAAGGCTGATGAAAGCACCGCCACACGGCTAGGCGTGATGATCAATGCCGAAGTATTCTATAGTGAAATCATCCACTTTGCTGACAACACACCGATTCAATTGGAAGCGCGCTGGGTGAATTCTCAAGCCGCTCCAAAATACCTAGAGCAAGACTTTTCAACCTCTACCCCCAATGAATACCTTTCAAAAAGCTGCCCGTTAAGTGCTATCGAGCACACGGTTGAAGCCATTATCCCAGACTTACAAATCAGAACGTCACTAAAGCTTTCTGAATCAGAGCCTTGCCTACTTTTGAATAGAAGAACATGGAGCAAAGAGCGCCTAATCAGCTTTGCATTGCTCTACCATCCTGGTTCTAAGTACAAATTAAGCTCCAAGATACTTCTAGATTAAAGAACATCATCCTGATCGCCGATCACATTTTTGCAACATCAACTTGATTCGGGTCAGCGTTTAGCCTATTTATTTGTATATACATTTAATGTTTAGCAAAGATCTAGGTGATTATGAATTTGATCCTCAAAAACGCACGAGTGGTCTCCATGAGCTCGGGAGCCAGTGGTTATCAGCCCTCTTCCCCTCAAGATATCGTTATCGAAAACGGTAAGATCGTGTCCATCTCTTGTTCAAACCAAAGCGTGCTTGCTTCTGAATTAGAACAAGTAAGTGTTGATGGTTCTTTGGATTACGTCACCTATGATTGCAAGAGCAAGCTAGTAACACCTGGGTTAATTGATTGCCACACTCATCTCGTATTTGCAGGGAATCGCGCCAACGAGTTTGAACAACGTTTGAATGGTGTTTCTTACACCGACATCGCCAAGCAAGGCGGCGGCATTCTAGCGACAGTCACTGCAACACGCGCAGCACAAGAATCCGAACTGGTTGAAATGGCCTTGCCGAGACTTGATGGTCTACTAAGAAGTGGCGTAACCAGCATCGAAGTAAAATCTGGTTATGGTTTAACACTTGAAGATGAACTCAAGATGTTACGCGCAGCTAAAGCGTTAGAAAATCATCGAAGAATTAAGATCACCACTACTCTCCTTGCAGCACATGCTGTGCCGCCAGAATATAAAGAGCAGCCCGATCGTTATATTGATCTGGTTTGCCAAGAGATCATTCCTAAAGCAGCAGAGCAAGGCCTAGCCGATGCGGTTGACGTGTTCTGCGAATCTATCGGCTTCAACCTAGAACAAACCGAACGTGTATTTGCAGCAGCCCAAAAACATGGGCTCGCGATTAAAGGCCACACAGAACAGCTTTCTAATATGGGTAGCAGTGCGCTTGCAGCGAAATACGGTGCACTCTCTGTTGACCATGTTGAGTACCTTGATGAAACTGGAGTCAAAGCACTGGCTGAATCAGGCACAGTCGCAACATTACTTCCCGGTGCTTTCTATTTCTTGAAAGAGACTCAACAACCGCCCGTTGCCCTACTTCGTGAACACAACATTCCAATGGCGATCGCGACCGACCTAAACCCCGGCACTTCTCCCTTTGCTGATTTAACACTGATGATGAACATGAGCTGCACCCTATTTGGCACAACGCCTGAAGAAGCGCTACGCGGTGTAACTTGTAACGCTGCGGCCGCCATTGGCGACTCACAAACCAAAGGCAAAGTCGAAGTCGGTTATGCCGCTGATTTAGCTATCTGGAATATCGATCACCCTTCCGACTTAAGCTATCAAGTTGGTGTTCCTCATCTTCATAAACGCATTGTTAGTGGCGAGGTATGTCATGACTCAATCTAAATCCAACGGCATCCAAGATAACACAGCAACCGTACATAACTTTGTATGGACAGGGCGTAATGATCTTGAAGATGGCGCACTCGGCACACGCGTACATCACATTACCAAGCAAGTGCAACATAGTGACTTAAGTAACGAGCTTACTAACAGCGCTATCGCTTTGGTCGGCTTTGCCAGCGATGCCGGTGTTGCAAGAAATAAAGGACGAGTGGGTGCGAAACAAGCCCCCAACCTGATTCGCCAAGCTCTGGCTAATATGGCTTGGCACAGTAACTCACACATTGCGGATCTTGGTGATATCGAGTGCAATGATGGTCAACTCGAAGTCAGCCAAAAACAGTGTGCATCTGTGATTGCCAATGCCTTATCAAAAAACAAAGTGATTACCCTTGGCGGTGGTCATGAAGTGGCTTGGGCATCTTTCCAAGGCCTCGCTGAGCATTTTCATAAAGTGGAAAACCTAGATAAAGCAGAACGCCTTAATAAAGATCAGCCAGTACACAAACCTAAGATCGGCATCGTTAACTTTGATGCTCACTTTGATCTTCGTGAATTTGAAAGCGACATCGCCGACGTTAAGCCCAGTTCAGGCACGCCTTTTAACCAGATCAGCGATTACTGCCACAAACATCAATGGCCATTCCAATACGCTTGCCTTGGCGTGAGTGCCGCTAGTAATACCAAAGCGCTGTTCAACAAAGCAGATCAACTAGGCGTTTGGTATGAACACGACCGCAACATGACCCAAATAAACCAAGTCGCTCAACTGGTTAAGTTACAAAAATTCATCGCTGAGTGTGATTACCTCTATCTCACTATCGACCTAGACGTATTCCCAGCAGCGACTGCGCCGGGCGTAAGTGCACCAGCGGCAAGAGGCGTGAGCTATGAAGCACTCGCTCCTTTCCTAGAACATATTTTCAAACACAGTGAAAAACTCATTATCGCGGACATTGCGGAATACAACCCAGACTACGACATCGATGGCCAAACGGCTCGATTGGCGGCACGTTTGTGTTGGGATATAGCAAGTGCAATGGCCAGTGACTAATCCAGCTATACCGATAACTACAACTACAACGATATAACGTGAAACAGAAGGAATTCCAAAATGACGGAACACCACAACAGTGACCCTCGTCTCGACACGACTCGCGAAATTCGCGCACCTCATGGCACCACTTTGCGCGCTAAATCTTGGTTAACAGAAGCACCACTGCGTATGTTGATGAACAACCTAGACCCTGATGTGGCAGAACACCCACATGCACTGGTTGTGTATGGCGGTATCGGTCGCGCGGCGCGTGATTGGAAGTGTTATGACAAGATTGTTGAAGTATTAGAACGTTTAGAAGACGACCAAACGTTACTTGTTCAATCAGGTAAACCTGTGGGCGTGTTCCCGACTCATAAAAACGCACCTCGCGTACTGATCGCGAATTCTAACCTTGTTCCACACTGGGCGAATTGGGAGCACTTCAACGAGCTCGATAAAGAAGGCTTGATGATGTACGGCCAGATGACAGCAGGCAGCTGGATTTACATTGGCTCACAAGGCATCGTTCAAGGTACTTATGAAACGTTTGTCGCTATCGCGAAGAAGCACTTTCAAGGCGAAGCAAGCGGCAAGTGGGTTCTAACGGGTGGTCTTGGCGGCATGGGTGGTGCTCAACCTCTCGCAGCTACAATGGCTGGCTTCTCGATGATTGCGGTTGAATGTGATGAATCACGAATCGATTACCGCCTACGTACGGGCTATGTCGACAAAAAAGCCACCAGCATCGATGAAGCGATGGCAATGATTAAAGAATCATACTCGCCAATCTCTGTTGGCCTATTAGGCAACGCTGCTGACGTATTCCCAGAACTAGTTGAACGCAATATCACGCCTGACGTAGTCACCGACCAAACCTCTGCCCACGATCCGCTGAACGGCTACTTGCCTCAAGGTTGGGCGATGGAAAAAGCGGCTCAAGAACGTTTAGCTGATGAAGCGAAAGTAGTAAAAGCCGCTAAGCAATCTATGGCGATTCAAGTACAAGCTATGCTAGATCTTCAATACCGTGGCGCTGCGACCGTCGACTACGGCAACAACATTCGCCAAATGGCACTTGAAGAGGGTGTGGAAAACGCATTTGATTTCCCAGGTTTCGTTCCTGCTTATATTCGTCCTTTATTCTGTGAAGGCATCGGTCCATTCCGTTGGGCTGCTCTATCTGGCGACCCTGAAGACATCTACAAAACAGACCAAAAAGTAAAAGAACTGATTCCAGACAACCCACATCTACACAACTGGCTAGATATGGCACGTGAACGCATTCAGTTCCAAGGTCTACCCGCTCGTATTTGTTGGGTCGGTTTGAAAGATCGTGAACGTTTAGGCCAAGCATTCAATGAAATGGTTAAAAATGGCGAACTGAAAGCACCGGTTGTTATCGGTCGTGATCACCTAGATTCAGGCTCAGTAGCAAGCCCGAACCGCGAAACAGAAGGAATGATGGATGGATCAGATGCCGTATCAGATTGGCCTCTATTGAACGCTCTGCTAAATACTGCAGGCGGCGCAACATGGGTTTCTCTGCACCACGGCGGCGGCGTTGGCATGGGCTTCTCACAACACTCCGGAATGGTGATTTGTTGTGACGGCAGTGAAGATGCATCACAGCGCATTGCTCGTGTACTTCACAATGATCCGGCCACAGGCGTTATGCGTCATGCTGATGCGGGTTACGATATTGCCAAGCAATGTGCTAAAGAGCAGAAGCTTGATTTACCTATGCTAAACGAAGAACTTCGTCGCCTTTAATGTCTGGAGAGAACATGTTGAATTTATTACTTAAACCAGGACTTCTTGGCCTACCTGAACTTCGTAAGATTAGCCGTAGCCCTGTGAACTTATCACTCGACCCTGCTGCAATCCCAGATATTGAAGCGAGCATGCACGTTGTCGAACAAGTGATTGCTGAAGATCGCACTGTGTATGGTATCAACACGGGTTTTGGCTTGCTAGCAAATACCAAAATTGCGCCTGAAGATCTCGAAGTACTGCAGAAAAGTATCGTACTGTCTCACGCGGCGGGCATTGGCAAATTCATGTCTGATGAAACTGTGCGTTTGATGATGGTGCTCAAGATTAACAGCTTGTCTCGTGGCTATTCAGGTATCCGACTCAAGGTAATCAACGCTCTTATCGATCTAGTGAACGCACAAGTTTACCCATGTGTTCCACAAAAAGGATCAGTTGGTGCATCTGGAGATCTCGCTCCCCTTGCACACATGAGTACAGTTCTACTAGGTGAAGGCCAAGCACGCCACAACGGCAAAATCATCACCGGCTTAGAAGCAATGCAGATCGCTGGCTTAGAGCCAATCACGCTAGCACCTAAAGAAGGTTTAGCTCTGTTAAACGGCACACAAGCATCGACAGCATTTGCATTAGAAGGTTTGTTTGCAGCTGAAGACTTGTTTGCGTCTGCAACCGTATGTGGCGCGATGTCGGTTGAGGCTGCGCTAGGTAGTCGTCGTCCGTTTGACCCTCGTATACACCGCGTTCGTGGTCACCGTGGCCAAATGGATGCAGCACTTGCTTACCGACATATGCTTGATCAAAAGAGTGAAATTGGCGAATCACATACTTGTTGTGAAAAGGTTCAAGACCCTTACTCACTGCGTTGTCAGCCTCAAGTGATGGGTGCGTGTTTACAGCAAATTCGTAACTCAGCAGAAACCTTAAACATTGAAGCAAATGCCGTATCCGACAACCCGCTTGTTTTCGCTGACGATGGCGACATCATTTCTGGTGGTAACTTCCACGCAGAACCCGTCGCAATGGCTGCGGATAACCTTGCACTAGCGATAGCTGAAATCGGTAGCTTGTCAGAGCGTAGAATGGCGTTGTTGATTGATAGTGCGCTAAGCAAACTTCCACCTTTCTTGGTCGATAACGGCGGAGTGAACTCGGGCTTTATGATTGCTCAAGTAACGTCTGCAGCACTCGCTAGTGAGAACAAAACATTGGCTCACCCGGCATCAATAGACAGCCTACCTACTTCTGCAAACCAAGAAGACCACGTATCAATGGCCACCTTTGCCGCTCGTAGGCTTAGATACATGGCTGAAAATACCCGTGGGATATTGGCAGTAGAATATTTAGCAGCAGCACAAGGGCTAGACTTCCGCGCGCCTAATCTATCTTCTCCTCGTGTGGAAGAAGCGAAACAGATTCTGCGTGAAAAAGTCAGCTTCTACGACAAAGACAGATATTTTGCACCGGATATTGAACAAGCGAACTTATTGCTTAAATTATCCGTCCATAATCACCTCATGCCAGAAGGCACTTTGTGTAGCTTTTAAAGCAAAAACATTCTGAACAACACTCATTAGAGTGTCATATAAACAAGGGCTATCGATTAGCCCTTGTTGCATTGAGCCAAAGGCCATATCTCCCTTAAAATCGTCACATACCATCCAACGTATTTATCTAATTGACTGATATATAAGCAAAGTTAACTGGATAGACCATTAGAACGAAGTTAGTTAGCTATAATCCACCCCAGATTTGATGACTAATAGCGATACTATGTTTCTGACACCTTACTTTTCTACTGAAGACAATCAATTTCAATTCACTCGTGAACAGGCTAGCCACTTTGCTAAAAAAGTAGCCGCTGACTTCAACCCAATTCACGATGAAGACAACAAGCGCTTCTGCGTGCCTGGCGATCTTTTGTTTGCAGTACTTCTGCAAAAAGAAGGCATCAGCCAAAAAATGCGTTTTGATTTTTCTGGTATGGTTGGTAACGGTATTGCGCTTAGCGTTGACAACAAGTGTGAGAAAGAAAGCTCACTGGTTGACGAGAAAGGCAAAGAGTACCTACACATGTCTTGTGAAGGTGAAAAGAGCCACGATCAAGCATTCATCGAGCACGTAGTAACAAACTACGTTAAGTTCTCTGGTATGAACTTCCCACACATCATGGTTCCTCTTATGGAAGAGCAGCAAATGATGATCAACTGCCAACGTCCTCTTGTGATTTACGAGAGCATGGAAGTTGAATTTACTCGCCTAGACCTATCTCACCCAGAAGTTGAATTCTCTGGTGCGACTTTTGATGTTGAAGGCAAGCGTGGCATCGTGACACTGAACTTCGACTTCAAAGAAGACGGCGAAGTTGTCGGTAAAGGCGTGAAGCGCATGGTAGCAAGTGGTCTTAAGCCATACGACCAAGCTTCTGTCGACGACCTAGTAAACCGCTTCAACGAACGCAAAGAGATGTTTCTAGCTCAGTTCGCAGCTGCCGCTTAATCAGCATCCTTATTTACACCACGTGATGTAAATAGCTCAGGAACAAGATCAATAAAGCCCAGCTTGATATCCTCAAGCTGGGCTTTTTTAGTACGTAACCATCAGTCACATAGTTTCGATGGTTATCCGTTAAGCTTTAGTGATGAAAATGATTTTCGTGCAATCAAGCCACCGAAAAGTACGAGTAACCAATGCCAACCCAGTGAACCACCGCTGCCGCCGCCTGAGCTTTTTGCATTCTGCGTGCCCTCAGACTTAGATATCTTTATCTCATCGGTATACGCAAAGTTAGTGATCGTAACTCTGTCGCTCCCTGAAGAACCAGACGAATCTTTCACATATGTAATCATAAAGCTGTTGTCAGCATCTCTAACTAACGGTAGGTTCACCGAACCAGAAAACTCACCAGAGACACTATCAAATTGTTGACCATTACTATAAACCTCAACAAAGTCATAATCAGCTTCAGACGATGCAGTTAGGTCAAACGAAACCGTACCAGCAGGGATCCCCTCAACAATAAGCGCTGTAGATGTGCCGTGGCTAATCGACGGTGAGGCCAACGAATTTCCTTCTGTAATCCAAGCTTGTATGTTGTAAATGCCACTGTTAGGTACGCTGACATAAGAGTTCACAGTATTCGTTACAGATCTCGCCCCTATCACAGAAGCCGTTGAAGTAACCGTGCCTACCAATAAATCAGTGTCAACATTAATACCAAATTCATGTTCACCAATTGAGTTTAGGTCGTAACTAACCACAACTTCACAGCTTTGTCCTGCAGTTAAAATGCTACATCCGTTGTCTGTTATAACAGTATCATTACCTGAAATTGGATAAACACGGTTTACTTGAATGTTTTGATCAGATTTATTTGTGAATTCAAAGGTATGTGAAAGAGGAGCCAATAATTTTGCACCTAGCATCTCCACTTGACGGTAACTAAACCCTGCTTTCTGCTCATCAATCCAATCATCAAAGTAACTAATGTTGGTATAGACACCGTAAGCGTTAGCCTCTGCACATCCTTTACCCCAACTTACAATACCCAGTTGTTCATATACCCCATTAGTCGAGACAACAATTGGACCACCACTGTCACCCTGGCAAGAGTCATAACCACCATCACTGTATCCCGCACAGAATGCATCATTGCCAATAAAGGCATAGCCACTGTGAGGGACACTATTACATTGGTACTGATTAACTAGGGGAACATTAACTTGATACAACTCACTCTTCGATGAATATCCATCTGACGCGTCCTGATCACCCCAGCCCATGACCGTTAGCATTTGGCCGTCATTCAGGTTACCGCGAACATAACCATCAACGAGATTAACCACCGACTCAGTTGGCTTTTCTGCTAGCTCAATAATGGCGATATCATTGCCTGTTGCTGCAGAGTTGTAATATTCATGTACATAAATATTATCAACAGCATATCTATGTTGTGCAGCTTGAGAGGTAGAAAGGTTTGATACGCCAATCACCACATCTAGATCTTCACGACCATTACCTTCCACACAGTGAGCGGCAGTTAATACATATCGCTCACCAATGAAGCTCGCACCACAAAACTGACCGTCATAAGCGTTCACGTTCCTTGAAACTAGCGCTGCCATAAATGGCCAATTACCTTGTGTTGCTTCTTCACCGTTTATAATTCGAGCTGAAACATCTGCCAACACCGACGTTGAAGACAGACTCACTACACAGACACCTAGCGACAACCATTTCGCCTGAACAATTTTCATTACCTAGCCTTTATTCATTTTAATAATGAAGCGCAGACTATTTTATAAAAAATGAATATGAAACTAAAACCACATTTATTTGTGATATAGATCAACCAAATGATAATAATTCTTATCTAATTACTTAATTGTATTTGAATCCACATCAGATCCAGCGCCTAACCTTTTGTTTGTAATCAACATATTCCGCACCGAATAATTGCTCTAGAGCACGCTCTTCTGGCTTGATTTGGAACTGAGTCATGTAAATCACGAATACAAAGCTAAGCAAAACACTGAACAGGTTTTGGAAGAAGTAACCGAAGCAAAACAGTAGGATGAATAGCCCTAGATACATTGGGTTTCGTGTGTAACCAAAAATGCCGCTGTCCACGACTGACGAGGCGGTTTCGACTTTGATCGGATTAACAGTGGTTTTCTGTTTTCGAAACTCCCATATACCTGATATTCCAATGATGCCACTCAATATAATCCCGATGCCGAGCACAACCATTCTATAAGGCAGTGCCAATGTTCCTTGGCTCAACTGCTGAGCACAGAAGTACGAGGCTATGAATACAATAATGAATAGTGCAACGGGTGGTACTTTTAACTCTAGAAATCTCATAGTTTTCCTTATTAACAATTCCATTGTTAGTTTAGAAAAAAGCCCAGCAATTGCTGGGCTAAATGTATTAAAGAATTTTGGCTAGCGCCTGTAATGGGTGGGCAAGCTTCTCACCCTCAAAACGCTTCACTTGGCTTCGACAGGAATAACCCGTCACTAAGCAACGCTCTTTCGGTAAGTCTTGCATCCTTGGCTTCCAACTTAGACCGTATATATCTTTCGACATTTGTAGCTTATCGACTTCGTGCCCGAAGGTGCCCGCCATGCCACAACAGCCGACAGGAACGCTGGTTAACGCAGCGCCAAAGTGTTTAAAGATAGTGCCCCACTCTTTTTCAGCGTTTGGCATCTTGGTCTTCTCTGTACAATGAGCGAACAAGTACCACATCTCTTCACTTACAGAACGCGCTTCAAACTCACCCAACGATGGTAGCAACCATTCGTGCACCGTCAGCACATCAAAGTCTCCGCGCTTGTCAGACAAGATTTCGACGTATTCGTCGCGGTAACAAAGTACCAGAGCTGGATCGACACCCACTAGAGGAATACCGATATCTGCAACCATCGACAAGAAGTCAGCGGTTGATTTCGCTTCACGCGCAAAACGACTTAAGAAACCTTTAATGTGCAGTGCTTTACCGTTTGGCTTAAACGGCAGTAGCACCGGAGTTTTACCAAGCTTCTGAGCCAAGGTAACGAAGTCTTCAACAACCTCCGCATCATAGAAGCTAGTAAACGGGTCTTGAACGATCAACACATGTTGTTTCTTCTGCTCAGAAGAGAGCCCTTCTAGATATTGAAGATCGAAGAGTTGCAGCTCTTTGCTCGCCAGACGATTTTTTAGTGTCGGCACCGACATCAACGGTGCATCGACATAACCGACCGTTTTCGCCGTTGCGGTTTGTATCCACTTTTGACCCAATGCAGCGTTCACTACTTTTGGCGCTTTCGCCATCAGCGGCAGCATGGCTTCAATGTTGGCGACTAAATAATCTTTTGCTGGGCGTTGGTAACGTGAGTAATAGATATTCAAGAATCGAGAACGGAAACTTGGTACATCGACTTTGATCGGGCACTGGCTCGCACACGCTTTACATGCAAGACAACCGTTCATCGCTTCGTGAACTTCATGCGAGAAATCGTATTCATGGCGTTTGTTCATTGTATTACGAACACGCTCCACCATGGTTTTAACTGGTGTATTGTCCTTCAGCGCTTCTTGCTCTAAATCGAGAATATCGACGCCTTGTTCCGTTAATTGACGCAACCACTCTCTTACTAAGCCTGCGCGGCCTTTTGGTGAATGACGACGGTCAGCCGTGACTTTCATCGAAGGACACATTGGCGAGCTAGTATCGTAATTGAAACACAAGCCGTTGCCGTTACATTCCATCGCTTGCTTAAAGCTGTCACGCACTTGTACGTCGATCTGACGGTCGTAGAAGCCACGTTTGGTATCGGTCACTTTCACCAATTCAGCGTCGCTTTCTAATGGCGTACAGATCTTGCCTGGGTTCATCTTGTTGTGGGGGTCAAATGCTGCTTTAACACGTCTTAACTCAGTAAACAGCTCTTCACCAAAGAACTCCGGGCCATACTCAGAACGGAAACCTTTACCGTGCTCACCCCACATCAAGCCGCCGTATTTAGCCACCAGCTTAACCACTTCATCAGAGACTTCGTGCATCAGTGCTTCTTGCATCGGGTCACACAAGTCAAGTGCCGGACGAACGTGTAGTACGCCTGCATCAACGTGACCAAACATGCCGTAGTTCAACTCTTTTGAATCGAGCAGCACTCTAAACTCAGAAATGAAGTCCGCCAAGTTTTCCGGTGGCACACAGGTATCTTCAGCAAAAGCGACCGGCTTAGCTCGGCCTTTCGCCGCACCTAACAGACCCACCGCTTTTTTACGCATGTTGTAGATTCGGCCAATGCTCGCTAAGTCGCTGCACACTTGGAAGCCAATCACACCCGCTTCTTCAGTTTCCAGCATGCTTTCAAGTTGCGCGGTCAGCGCTTGAACTTGCTGTTCAACTTCCGCTTCATCTTGGCCTGCAAACTCAACCATGTTGATGCCAAGCATCTCTTTATTTGGAACATCCATCAGCAGGTCGCTCACGGTGTGCCAAACAATGTCTTGCTTCGCTAGGTTCAATACTCTTGAATCGACTGTCTCTACTGATAACGCTTTCGCTTCTACCATAAACGGAGCATTACGCAGCGCAGAATCAAACGTATTGTATTTCACGTTAACCAGTGTGCGCGCTTTTGGAATCGGCGTGAGGTTCAGCTTTGCTTCCGTAATGAATGCTAATGAACCCTCAGCGCCACATAGGACACGAGTAAGATCAAAGCTATCATCTTCTTCGTTAATCGCATTCTTCAAGTCATAGCCCGTAAGGAAGCGGTTTAACGGAGGGAATTTATTGAGGATTTGAGCGCGCTTATCTCGACAAACGGCTTCAGTGACTGCAAGTGCATGGTGAGCAAATTCACCTTCAGCAGGCAAACCGTGTGATAAATCAGATTCGAGACATGAACCATCTGCGAATACCGCTTGCAGCGACAACACATGATCGGAGGTTTTACCGTACTTCAAAGACCCTTGGCCAGAAGCATCGGTATTAACCATGCCGCCTAAGGTTGCTCGGTTACTGGTTGAAAGGTCTGGAGAGAAGAAGTAACCGTAGGGACGTACAGCATCGTTCAATTGGTCTTTAACGACACCAGACTGAACTCTCACCCAGCCCTCTTTTTCGTTAATTTCAAGAACGTTATTCATGTGTCGTGACATGTCAACCACGACACCTTTCGTCAACGATTGACCGTTGGTTCCGGTACCGCCACCACGAGGTGAAAAAGTCACTCGTTCGTAAGCGGACTGAGCGCCCACTTTACCGATCAAAACAACATCGTTTGTTGTCTTAGGAAGAATGACCGCCTGCGGCAATTGCTGATACACACTGTTATCAGTCGCCACGGCCAAACGGCTCGAATATTGAGACTCAATGTCGCCAGTAAAGCCAGCGCTTTTTAGTTCATCTAAAAAGCGTACGACAACTGGATCGACATCAGCATTGAGTTGAAGTCTTGGTAACATTTGCTTCCTGCCCCTACTTCGCTGATCCTATCAGCATTGGGTTATCTGAGATTTTTAATAATTTTCTTTGAATTTCGTCACTTTACTACTATTAAGATCATATAAAAAGATGATCAAATCAGAATCTGAATGCAAGAATGGAGAAATAGTCACTTTCGTCTTAATTCAGTCGCGATATACTGGATAACATTTTGTTTAAGACATCTCCATGAGCACATAACAATGAAAAAAAACAAAACAGTCACAACTGAAGATATTCTTCTTAAGCTATGCCAATCAGTATCAAGCGTACTCACTTCAGCGACGGCTTCTCAGGTGTCCTATTCAGCTATGGTGCAAAAGATTAACAAGACCAGTCTTAAACCAGATTTTGGTTGCTTCGTTTTATTTGACGGCGGCTTTTCTGGTCTTGTTGTTATCAATTTTACGTCTAAAGCGGCGCTAGAGATCTATACCAATTACATGCGTAACATGGGCATGCCAGAAGATGAGCTCGCAGTGCTTCACACGTCTGACGAAGTGGGCGATGTTTTGGGTGAATTAATGAACCAGCTAGTTGGTGATTTCACGAACAAAATTCGCAAAGAACTGCAAACCAACATCACGCAGAACCAACCGAAAATGCTGGCACTGAACAAGCAAGTTAACCTTTCAGTTGATACTAACCTCGATCGTCCACAAGCTCGTCGTGTGACTTTCTCGACGGCGAACAACAACATCTTCTATCTTGAGCTTGCAATGGATAAGACAGAATTCATCCAATTGGAAGAATTTGAAATCGCTGAAGACGAATGCCCAGATAGCATTCTTGAAGCGACTCAGAAAAAAATGCAAGAAGCGAACAAACCAGCACAAAGCTCAGGTAACGATGCAGCAGCAGATCTACTCGATGAACTTGGGATCTAGTTTGCTAAAGCTCTAGCCATAATGACAAATTGTGTCACTAACGCCATCAATGCTCTTGATGGCGTTTTTTATTGCCCCTCAACATTGCCTTCCGCACTCCCATCAGAGCCCTTTTAATACGATCCAAACCAGTTTGGGCTTTCTGTTATCTGACAAAACATGTAAAATGTCGGACTTTTCAAAATTTGCGGTAATGATTAAGTAGTCGATGGATAAGAAAAAAGCCCTAAAGAAAATAGCCAAGTGTCTTGAGCTTGGAAATTCAGCAAACGTCAACGAAGCAGCCAATGCAATAAAGATGGCGCATAACTTGATGCTGAAATATGGTCTCGAGAAAGACGATATTGAATTTATCAAAATGGGGAAAACTCAATCCAGTCACCTGTTGCCGGCAAACATCAGCTCTACTCTGCTGCGCGTTATTCGTGGTATCAACACTAAGTTTGGCGTAGAAGCCGTGTTACTGAACCACAAAGGCCTTAAGCGTGTGGAATTCATTGGTGAAGCCGACCGCGCTATCTTTGCTGCCTTTGCTTTCGACATCATTTATCGTGAATTGAACGAGCATACTGGCCAATTCAGAAACAGCTTTGCGGGATCAGGTACAGGTTCACTGGAAGTTACTCGTCGCGTAAATTCTTACGTTTCAGGCTGGGTAGAAGGTGCGCTTGAAAAATTGCCAACCATTACCCCGGACGACGAGTCAAACAACAAAATCAATAACTATATTGATAAAGAATTTGAAAATATTGACCGTGAAACCTTCAAACAACAACTAAGAGAAGCGATGAAAAACCTCACCGCTGACTACGAAGTTGGTTTGAAAAAAGGTCGCAAGTTGTCTGTTAATCGTCCAGTTGGCGGTGCCCAAGCAGTTAAAAAGATAACTAAATCATAGTGCCACTTTACATTGCTTCAACGTATTGATAAAAAACATCATTAAGACTTACAGGACTAATTGTTGTCATTCATTACTTATATGTTTGACAGAAGTACATGATGGAGAAATACGTTGAAAAAAATCACACTAGCCCTCGCGCTTACTGTCGCTCTAACGGGTTGTCAGGCAACTCAACGCCAAAACGCTACAACTGGCGAATCTGAGACTAACTCTGCAACTCAAGGCGCTCTAATTGGTGCAATAGCTGGTGCCGTTGCTGGTGCTGCTACTGGTGACAACTCTAAAGATCGTGGTAAACGTGCACTGATTGGTGCGGCAGGTGGTGCAGCTGTTGGCGGTGGTATTGGTTACTACTTTGACCGACAAGAAGCGGCACTTCGTGAAGAGCTAATGAACTCTGGCGTTCAAGTAGAGCGTGTTGGTGAAAATCAACTGCTACTTCGTCTAGAAAACGGTATTGGCTTCGAATCAAGTTCTTACGCTTTAGAATCAAGCATTCACAACACACTTCGCGGTGTTGCTCGTATCTTAGTTGAATACCCAGACACTAGCCTAGTGATTGAAGGTCACACTGACAGCACTGGCAGCGAATCATCGAACCAAATCCTTTCTGAGCGTCGTGCTGAATCTGTTCGTGCATTCTTGATTTCTCAAGATGTCGCTGCAGGCCGTGCCATTGCTCGTGGTAACGGTGAACGTTACCCTCTATGTGACAACAACACGTCTCAAGGTCGTGCTTGTAACCGTCGCGTAGAAATTCAAATCTTGCCACTTAAGTAGCACGATTAAAGCCCAGTTACCTTTATCTATTGAATTAACCACTATATAGTTGCTTGTCATTCGTATCGCTTATTTTAAGCGTTACGACTTAACACTCAGCCACATAGCGTATTCATACTGATACATCGGCACTGGGCTTTTTTACGAGACTTATTCTTTTGCTTATCTTATCCAACTTCCGGTCATCGTCACTTCTTAGAACTCTATTTCTAGCCCTAGTCTTTTCCACGGTACAATTGTTCGTCCCACATTTCGTTCATGCTGAAAGCAGTGCTGAACTTTCGTTAGCTCTACAACCTCAAGATCGACAACCTCAAGACTCAAGGTCTCAGTATCAATTAGCCCAATCGTATGAACTGGGGACTGACGTGCCTAAAAACATCGATGATGCACTCTATTGGTACTCACAATCAGCGGATAACGGCAATCCAGATGCGCAATTTAAACTGGGTGAATGGTACTTGGCAGGAACAAGTGTCGAGCAAGATAACAAACTCGCCTTGGAATGGTTCATCAAAGCGGCGCTACAAGGCAACAAACGCGCTCCCAATGAAGTGGCAAAGATCTATGAGTCCTCACTAGATAAAGAGCTACTGCAACCGTTAGATGCGGCGCAGTTATGGTATGAAGCGGCCTTAAAAGACAACCCGAATGCAGAAGAGGGCTACATCCGTGTTCTAGAAGCACAATTCAACCAACAGCGTGCCAAGCAAATCTCTTCGATTGAACAGCTCAATGACAGCATCGACTCTGAAATAGACACCAGTCAGGTGCTATCTCAGCAAGCGCAATCTAGCCAAATGCAATCTAACCAAGCGAAGCACTCTAACCTCTCCAGCTCTAATCTAACCAGCTCTGACTATATGATTGGCGCAGTGCTGGCCGTTTTGATTGCGATAGTGAGTATCAGCGCGACTCTGGTTATATCGCGAAAGCGACAGATCCTGAAATCTGGTGAGTTGAATCAGCAGCAACAGACACTTGAAGCGCAACTTAACGCGAAAGACTTCACCATTAAGCAGCAAAAGCGCCAGCTTCAAACCATCTATAACGAATTAAAGAAGCAGAAAAACAACAAAGGTCTGAATGCCTTGCAAGTAGCCTGCGCTCTATTTGGGTACACACCTAGCTCTATTCCTGACCAAAAAAGCATTAAGATTCGATACAAACAACTATCTAAAATCTATCACCCTGACGGTCAAGGATGTGACGAAGAAATGAAACGTTTGAACAATGCGCTAAAAACCATTTTACAAAATGTTACAAAACCGTAAACAACTACACATGTTCATTTTCCAAGATCGCAAAGATACCGATTTTATTAGTGTTGCAATCGATCCCCCTCTCAAAAACGGGTAACAAACTATTAACTAATGGGTCTTACTTGTGTCATAATTTGCGCCGAAAATACACCTGACTTAAACAGGTGAGGAGAAAATATGTTCACAATAGAAGGCGTTTGTGATTGGTGCAAAAAGCCAAGCCTAGTAAAAAAGCACGACTACCTAGATGGTAAGTGTCATCATGCATGTAAAGAGTGCAATGATATTGCAACCATTGATGTTCGCCAGTTCAATATTGGTGAAATGGAAATGAGAACAAAACTCTCCCAAGCGACACTGAGATAAGTAACACCGTTGAAATATAAGAAAGCGCCCAAGGCGCTTTTTTTGTATCTGGGATTTATCTTCTTATCTTCTTATCTTCTTATCTTCTTATCTTCTTATCTTCTTATCTTCTTATCTTCTTATCTTCTATACAGGTGTATACAGTACTTTTCTGTAAAAACTACTGTATACACCTGTATAGAAATCACATTTTTTCAATTTATGAGACAAAATATAAAAATCAGTCAAATTCAATTTTTGCTAAAATATCAATAGCTTAATTAAAAAACACTTACTAAACCGGAAGAAAACGACCAATAATCCCACAAAAACCGCTTGATCTTATAAGCAACAAAAACTACTGTATACACATACAGCATGTATATAAGGACAGCAAAATGATTCAAGCACACGTTAAAGCCCAACACTCTAGCCCGCTAGTTCACTGCGCATTTACATCAGTTTCTCGTAAAAGCAAAAACTCAAACGAGGAAGCGTTGTTCGCAAGAATGGCGTTGCTGTCCAATCAACATCAATGGTTGCTGTTTACTGCTCAAACGCCAAGACCATCAGCTAAGCAGCTTAAGCAACACAATGTTTGCTGCGAGCGTGTTATCCATATGAAAGCGTCGAACCAAATGAATGAAGTAGAGACCGTCGAGAAAGCAATACGCTCAGGAAACGCGAGCGCAATCGTTGCAAGTACGTCTATCGACTCATTCAGCCAACAATACCTAAGAACGTTAGGCCAACGCTTTCAATGCGAAGTGTTCTTCATTGATGAAACTTCAGAGCGTATTCACTAAGCTAACCTCGCTTAGCAATTTGGCTTAACCATTTAGCTCAGAAACATAGCTCAATCTTTTAGCTAATAAACATAGCGCCAAAACACAGCTCAACAGACTGCCTTCCCCTGCCCTACAATTCGCTAATTTTCTAGCGAATAGTTAGGCGGGGGTTTTTATTTGATCAATAGAATTAGCAATCGTTTGCTTTTTATCTGGAAGCAAATAATAGATTGGGTATAATGCCCGTCTAATCATGTGCACACCGCACTTCTCTGTATGACGTTTGATAAAAGATAGGAATGTCTAAATGAGCCTTGCTGATCAAGTTCTTGCCGTAAATGATGACCTACCAATCCGTACTGACAAACCTGTCCACAGTGGCAAGGTTCGTTCGGTCTACTGGTTAACTGAAGAAGATAGCCAACGACTAATTAAAGAGAAAGGCTACAATGTAGCGCCAGATGCGCCTTTAGCCATCATGGTGATCAGTGATCGTATCTCTGCGTTTGATTGTATTTGGCGTGGTGAAGGTAATCTTAAAGGTGTCCCAGGTAAGGGAGCAGCTCTGAATGCTATCTCTAACCACTGGTTCAAATTGTTTAAAGACAACGGCCTTGCTGACAGTCATATTCTTGATATCCCCCACCCATTCGTATGGATTGTACAAAAAGCTCGCCCAGTCATGATCGAAGCGATTTGTCGTCAATACATCACAGGATCTATGTGGCGTGCATACGCGAACGGCGAACGTGAATTCTGCGGTATCGAGATGCCTGAAGGCCTTGAGAAAGACAAAAAGCTACCTGAGCTTCTAATCACGCCTTCTACAAAAGGGATTTTGAAAGGGATTCCTGGTGTACCAGAAGCTGACGATGTGAACATCACTCGCAACAACATTGAAGACAACTTCGCAGCGTTCAACTTTACTCAAGCAAGTGACATTGCGCATTACGAGAAACTTCTAAAAGAAGGCTTCAACGTAATTAGCCAAGCACTCGCAAACGTCGATCAAACCTTTGTCGATACCAAGTTTGAGTTCGGCTACGTGAACGATGCTCAAGGTAAAGAAAAGCTGATCTACATGGACGAAGTCGGTACTCCAGACTCATCTCGTATTTGGGATACTCAAGAGTACAACAAAGGCAACATCGTCGAGAACTCGAAAGAAGGTTTCCGTCAGTTCCTACTCAACTACTTCCCTGATGCGGACATTCTGTTGAACAAAGAACGCATGCCAGAGCGTGAAGCTCTAGCTCGTGACAATGAACTACCTTTGGATGCATTGATGTCTCTTTCTCGTACTTACCTTGATATCGCAGCGAAAATCACCGGTGGCGAGATTGTATTAAGCGACAATCCGAAGCAAGAAATCATTGATGTGCTTCGTGCCGATTACGGACTAATCGATTAGTCGACCAATCGCACGCTAGAAAGCTGATAAGTTAATGATCTAGCTAGTAAGCACAAATTTTAGATACTAAAAGGGCCTCAATATTGAGGCCCTTTTTACGATGTAGATTTCATTAAAGCTATTGAATGACTATCGTGAACTGTGAAAGTTGGTAATCAAAGCTTAGTTGATGATCACAGTTTGGTTGGTGATCAAAGCTTGATAGTAAACTCTTCACCAGAGTTATCTGCAATCACCAAATGACTGCGTGATTCTATGTACTCAATTTGCTCATCTTCCAGCGAATATGGC
Source organism: Vibrio sp. FE10 (assembly GCF_030297155.1). Taxonomy (NCBI): domain Bacteria; kingdom Pseudomonadati; phylum Pseudomonadota; class Gammaproteobacteria; order Vibrionales; family Vibrionaceae; genus Vibrio; species Vibrio apostichopi. The sequence goes on from NZ_AP028067.1 coordinate 2,298,784, forward strand.
ATCACAACTTTTAGCTCATTGATCCCTTCTAACTTTGCTAGCTTAAGCAAAGTGACAATATTAGATTCATCGCTTTTACGTGTAGACATTGATTTCAATGCCATCTGCCATAAGCGATCTTCTGGGCTGGCTAGCTCTTTGATGCTATCCCTCCAGACGGTACTGAATACTGGTGCAATAGTGGTGAGTGCTTCCAGAAAAGTCCATTTTTTACTGCATGAGGCGCCAAGAAATGTTGTGTAATCGAACTCTACACGCGTCTCTTCCTGTTTATCCATGATGTCCCCCGACACTTTGGCAACACAATATACTCAATATCTATCAACTCTTTCTTTATAGCAATAGGATATAGAAGAATGGTCTTTTATGACCTTTTGATTGGTTAAAAAGGCATATAAAAATCAAGTTTGTAACAAAATAAGCACTGAAAAATCATATATGCGCCTATTTGATTAATATTTTAGAGATAAAACTTATCCATCTATTTGATATCAATTATCCTGCTCGCTTTTTTGTACTGAATACGCCACCCAGACCATGTTGGCAGTTCCCAACGTTTTGGGGATAACTTCCGACTACCCGATTGATAATGAACGTAAATCAGCTTTCTTGCGGGGAAGTATTCAACATCCAGTTGTAAATCGGCAAGGCTCAATGAAAACGGATATTTGTCCGAGAACTCTGAGTAAGCCCATGTGGGAATTCCATCAAACGGGATATCAGAATGTTCAAACATTTCTAGCTCGCTGACATCCGTCACACCTAACACTTCGAGTTGCTCTATAAACCATAGATCAAAGCTCAGTTGCTCGATCTCAGGGGTATATTTTGTCTCTTCATCGAGCCCAAGCTTCACATACAGTTGCCAATGTTTGATCTCTCGAGTGCGAGCCTCTGCAAAACCGGGGAGCTGAACACCACTCAAGACAAGATCAACAATAGGCTTCAATGATAACTGACCTTCAGCCGCGACTTGCTTAGTCGCAATCGTGCGGCCTGCATACACCAAATCCATCTCAGTAAAGACGCCATCATCATTGACCACGGTTTCACCTTGTTGCCATTCACCCAACTCCGCTTCAACGACGAGAGCTAAAGGAATAGGCGCAGTGACTGTCGCTAGGGTCAGTGTTTGCTTAACGCCTCTTCCCGGCAAGCTGTGCGTGTCCAGTACCAACATCGCTTGCGCATTATCAGGGAAACGATTCTGACGACCGAGCACCACCTCTAACGTTCCATTAGCAAACGCTTCTTTTCGTTTCAGTCTACGCACGAACACCAATTCTGGATGTAGCTGAATGATGGTTTCAAGTAAAGCAGTACGTTGATAGCGAGACGCGACTTCTAACTGAGGAAGTTCGAACACCTCACGCATTTGCTTAGCCAACCCTTGCGCTTCATTCAGTGCTTGGTGGTCTATTTCTAGATGCGGATAATCACGACCGCGAACAATCTGAATGAGCAAAGATAAATCACAGCCTTCTTTCTCTTGTTGAGCGAGAGCTTCAAGATGTTCTGCATTGTTCGGCAGCTGATACAAACGAGCAGGAACGGACAACGCCGCGGTGAGATCCACCATGGCTTCTTTAAGTGCTTTGGTTTTGATTCGCGTGACAATATCGGCATACAAAGCATCAATCGGCAGCGGATAAAGCTTTTTGCCGTGCTCAGTGATTTGATGGTCGGCATTAATCGCTTCCATCATCAACAAGGTTTGAGTCGCGCTGTTTAGCGATTTCTCAGGGATAGGATCGAGGAAAGACAGGCTTTCAAGTGGTGCTCCACAACATGCCGCGGCTAACATAGGTTCTGTTAATTCTTCGCGCTGCAGTTCAGGAGGCGTGACTAACTCTAATGCAGCGTGTTCGCCATATAGACGAACGCAGACACCATCCATCACCCTACCCGCACGGCCAGCTCGTTGCTTGGCACTCGCTCGTGATATGGATTTAAGCATCAGTGTGGTTCTGCCGTTGCGTTGAACGGTGCGTCTTTCTAATCCTGAATCTATCACCACACCAATGTCGGGAATAGTTAATGAGGTTTCTGCCACGTTGGTCGCAAGGATGACCTTTCGCAAACAGTCGCTGTGGTCGGTATTGGTGTGGGCGCTGGTATCGATATTACGACCAGACAACGCTAGATCTCGTTCTTTATCACTCACCGAGGCATGTAATTTCACCACTTGGATATCTGGATTCCTTGCCAAGGCTTGCTCACATTGCACGATCTCTTTTTTACCCGGTAGGAAAACCAACATATCGCCGTGTGATGCAATGAGCTGATGATTCACTTCTTCAGCGATGCGTTGCTCCAAATGTCGAATGTCGGGTAATGCTCTCGATTCATTTGCTCGGTGTTCAATCGCCACTTGATAAGTACGACCTTCGCAGCTTATCCGACTCGCATTTAAATACTGAGCAAGACGTTCCCCTTCTATGGTTGCAGAGGTGATCACCAAACGATGACTCGCTTTCTGTTTAAGGATCGCCACCAGCAGATCAATGTCCCAACGTCTTTCATGAAATTCATCGACAACAATGACATCGAAATTTGCCAGTCCATCTTCTGATAACCAGCGCAGCGCGATACCGGGAGTCACAAACACAACGTTGGTTTGCTCGTTGTATTCCGATTCAAGCTTAATCGCATAGCCGATCTTGCTACCCAGCTTTTCACCCGATTGCTTCGCGAGATATTTAGCTAATGACGTACAAGCGATTCTTCTCGGTTCCACCACCAAGACTCGACCATGCTCCGATGCCCAAACCGGTAAACGTGTTGATTTACCCGATCCCGTTTCAGCTTCGACGACAAGATGAGAATGAGAGAGCTGTTCATGGAAAGTGTTTTGATAAGAATCGATGGGGAGTGATGACATACAGAGGGTAACTAACGAAAAAGTGTGAGCGAAGTATAACGAATTATGGCGTTAGAATTCGAGAAGTGTGGGACATAAGTAAGAATATCATTTTGTTTGCTAAGATCGGAGGGAAACTATTTACAATTGAATAACTAAACCGTTATCATTTTTCAGTTACTCTTTCTCCCATATTAGGCATCCAATGAACAACGATAAACGCCCTCTATATATCCAGTATGCAGGTCCCGCTCTACTTAGTACTCCTCTTCTAAACAAAGGCAGCGCATTCTCTGCTGAAGAACGTAGCTCTTTTAACCTTGAAGGCTTGTTACCTGAGACAACGGAAACAATCCAAGAGCAAGTTGGACGTGCGTACAAGCAATACTGTAACTTCGAAAGCGATATGGATAAGCATATCTACCTTCGTAACATCCAAGACACAAATGAAACGCTTTTTTATCGTTTAGTTCAAAACCACATCTCTGAAATGATGCCTATCATTTACACGCCAACGGTTGGCGCAGCATGTGAGAACTTCTCAAATATTTACCGTCGTGGCCGTGGTCTGTTTATTTCATACCCGAACCGCGATCGTATCGATGATCTACTGAATAATGCGACAAACCACAACGTTAAAGTTATCGTGGTTACGGATGGTGAGCGCATTCTTGGTTTGGGAGACCAAGGTATCGGTGGTATGGGTATTCCAATTGGTAAGCTAGCACTTTACACAGCTTGTGGCGGTATCAGCCCAGCTTACATGCTACCAATCGTACTCGATGTTGGTACGAACAACCCTCAACGTCTTGCAGACCCAATGTACATGGGCTGGCGTCATCCTCGTATCACAGGTGCTGATTACGATGCATTCGTTGAAGAGTTCATCCAAGCAGTTCAACGCCGTTGGCCAGATGCTCTAGTTCAGTTCGAAGATTTCGCACAAAAGAACGCAATGCCACTGCTTGAGCGTTACAAAGATCGCATCTGTTGTTTCAACGATGATATCCAAGGTACAGCAGCAGTGACTGTTGGTTCTCTACTTGCAGCATGTAAAGCAGCAAACAGCAAACTTTCAGACCAACGTATCACCTTCTTAGGTGCGGGTTCTGCAGGTTGTGGTATTGCTGAAGCTATCATTGCTCAAATGGTTTCTGAAGGTATCAGCGACGAGAAAGCGCGTTCACAAGTTTACATGGTTGACCGTTGGGGTCTTCTACAAGAAGGCATGCAAAACCTACTTGATTTCCAACAGCGCCTAGTACAAACCAATGCGAACACCAAAGATTGGGAAAGTGACGGCACTGGCTTCTCTCTACTCGACGTTGTTCGTCATGCTAAACCAACTGTATTGGTTGGTGTATCTGGCGCTCCTGGTCTGTTCAGCAAAGAAGTCATCAAAGAGATGAACCTTCACTGTGAACGCCCTATCGTGTTCCCGCTATCAAACCCAACAAGCCGTGTTGAAGCGACACCAAACGACATTATTCGTTGGACTGATGGCCAAGCATTGGTTGCGACAGGTAGCCCGTTTGAACCAGTAACTCATAACGGTACTACCTATCCAATCGCTCAGTGTAACAACAGCTACATCTTCCCAGGTATTGGCCTTGGTGTATTGGCTGTGAATGCTTCACGCATCACTGATGAAATGCTGATGGAATCAAGCCGTGCGCTTGCAACGTGTTCTCCACTGGCTATCAATGGTTCGGGCGCACTACTTCCACCATTGGAAGAGATCCACACCGTATCGAAGAAGATTGCTCTTGCCGTTGGTAAGAAAGCGATTGAACAAGGTGTTGCACTAGAAATCACTGAAGAAGCATTACAACAAGCGATTGACCAGCACTTCTGGCAGCCGGTTTACCGTCGCTACAAGCGTACTGCATTCTAATAAAGCGTACTGCGCTTGGAATAATGCGTACTGCGCTTTGAATAAAGAGCGTTAACGACTCTTATATGAGCCTCTGCAATTGCAGGGGCTTTTTTCTTTACACTGTCTTGTCTTTTTAACTGATTTTTCTCATTTTTATTTGGTATTATCGAGCACTCAAAAAATAATGCTCAGTCAAAGGACCTTACCGAGAGTGAAATTCGATTCTCAAATTATCCGCAACAACTTACTTAAGGCTTGCAAGAAACTGCAAGGTTTTCTGTATGGCTCTTTCCTCGTATTTCTGGTGGGCAGCGCTGCGGTTATAGCGATCGATTATTGGGTTTCATGGCAGGCAGAAGATCGCATCATCTACGAGATCGATGAAGTACCTGAACGCGAAGTGGCCGTTGTGCTTGGCACCAGCAAATATTTAGGCAGAACACTCAACGACTATTACAAATATCGAATTGAGGCCGCTATTGAGCTGTTTGATCGTGAGAAGGTCAACCAATTCCTGCTGAGTGGCGATAACGCTCATCGTTCTTACAATGAACCTTGGACGATGAAACGCGACCTATTGAGAGCAGGTGTCCCCGACGAACGTATCAATCTGGATTATGCTGGCTTTCGCACTTTGGATTCTATTGTTCGCGCGAAGAAGATATTTGATACTGATAACTTCCTGATCATCACTCAAAAATTCCACTGTGAAAGAGCGCTCTTTATCGCAAACTCTTATGATATTCATGCGCAATGTTTGGCGGTTTCCGGCCCAACTCACCACTCAGGTATCTCAATACGTTTAAGAGAAGTTTTTGCCCGAACCAAAGCGTTTCTTGACCTATACATTATGGGCACGACACCCAAATTTTTAGGGCCAAAAGAACCGATTCAGCCGAACCCAAAACAAGAATTACCCCCGATTCCTAGCCCAATTGCAGACCCAGCAGATACCGATGTGTAGAAATCTACACATTTTAAATTTGTTGCCTCACACTTCCCCACTGTTACACAAAAACACACCAACACGCCTTTATTAACTTAAGTAACATTCTCCCAACAAAGTCTGACCCTACATCAAGCCATACACCTCGAAGCTTTTTACTTTGAGAGCGGTATAACTTGAAATCAAGATACCTCGAAAATAATAAGTACCACTCAAATGAAGTCGGTGCACCAATAAAACGAGGATAAACAAAAGGAGCGTCTTATGACGGCACTTGTTACTACACTGAAACATTGGTTGTTTACCCGCAACAGCATGATACTCATCTGCAATTTCACGTTATTTGCACTTTTGATCAATACCCTCCCTTTCGAAACACAAGTGAACACTGGCCTAAGTATTCTCGTATTTGTGGCTATCTTATGGTTAACCGAAGCGATCCACGTCAGCATCACTGCGCTGCTGGTTCCGTTACTCGCTGTGTTGTTCGGTGTATTTAACACGCCAGCTGCTTTGGCTAACTTTTCTAATCCAATCATCTTCCTATTTATGGGTGGTTTTGCCCTTGCCGCCGCGCTCAACAAACAAGAGCTCGATAAAGCAATTGCCGACAAAGTGTTGATGCTCGCGAAAGGCAAAATGTCGGTGGCAGTATTCATGCTATTTGGTGTGAGTGCTGGATTATCGATGTGGATTTCAAACACAGCGACCACTGCGATGATGCTGCCTCTTGTTCTAGGTATCATGAACAAAGTCGACCAAAGTGAAGACCGCAACACCTACGTTTTCGTACTATTAGGTATCGCTTACTGTGCATCGATCGGTGGTATCGCAACTGTGGTAGGTAGCCCTCCGAACGCAATCGCAGCCGCAGAAGTTGGCCTGAGCTTCACTGAATGGATGGCACTTGGCCTACCAATCACGATGATCTTACTGCCAGTCGCGATGATTATTCTTTACGTGATGACAAAGCCAAAGCTTGACCACAAATTCGAACTAGACCACGCCCCTGTTGAGTGGACAAACAGCAAGAAAATCACACTGTCTATCTTCCTTCTAACGGTAACGCTTTGGATATTCGGTAAGCCAATCAACGCAATGATCGGCGGATTCTCTAAGTTTGATAGCTTGGTTGCGATTGGCGCAATTGTACTGCTTGGCGCTTCTAGAGCAGTAGAATGGAAAGATGTTGAGAAGACGACAGACTGGGGTGTATTAATCCTATTCGGTGGCGGTATCTGTCTGAGTAACATTCTTAAAGCGACAGGCACCAGCGTATTCCTGGCGCACTCTCTAAGTGGCTTTTTAGAAACAGCAGGCGTACTTCTAACAATTCTAGCGGTAGTAGCGTTCGTCGTATTCCTAACAGAATTCGCAAGTAACACTGCCAGTGCTGCACTGCTTGTTCCTGTGTTCGCAACCATTGCTGAAGCGCTAGGTATGTCGCCAGTTATCTTGTCAGCTCTGATTGCTGTTGCTGCTTCTTGTGCCTTCATGCTGCCCGTTGCGACACCGCCGAATGCGATTGTCTTTGCTTCTGGCCACATCAAGCAGAAAGAGATGATGCGAATCGGTATGGTGTTGAACCTAGTTTGTATCTTAATACTGACACTGTTCGCTTGGATTTTCTGGTAAGCACGAACGCCTTATAGTTAGGCTATAACTAAACTGGCTGCAGTTCCCCCGGCTCAGCCAGAATAAAAATGCCCACCCAGCTAATAAGATCTGCTTAACTAACAATATCTGTTCGTTGAGCAATATCTGCTCAACGAACAGAAAGCACTGAGCGGGCATTCAAAAAACAATAAAACGCTTTTCCCTTTTGGTGGCTCCTCGCCACCTTTTTTGTTTCTAACCTATAGCCTTCCGAGTTGCTTAGATTACTTAACCGAACGACACAGCCAACTTAATCTACACAAATCCACCCGCTCACCCATGATTAAATCGCACTGGGTACTAAGCGCGTCCAACCTAACAACAGCATAGAAGCACACATAACCCAAACGACAGTGGCTAATGAGAGTGTTGATACCAAGTTATAGCGATAACTGAACACATAAACCGCGCCAAGATAAGCCGCGTATGGCACAAGCGAAAACAAGCCGAATAGCGCAGTGGTACGTAACTCCACCATGGTTTGTTCAGTGCCAACAATGTAGTGAGCAATCAAAGCAAAAGTGGGGAACAACGGCACAAGGCCAGCGATGTAAAAGCTCTTACTCTTCGACAACAGTGCAATCAGTAAAACCGCAGCCGCACCAAGCAAACATTTAAAGAACAGGGAAATCATTTCAATACGTTATCCAACAAACCAACAAAGGTTCTAGAGGGTAAACCCATATAGCGCCCATAAAAACGCCACACGTCACATATGCACGTGTGGCTTATAAAGTAATCAAAACAATTTTCAGATTAGTGACTCAAGATCACCTGATTTCGCCCTGAATGCTTGGCTTGATACAAGGCTTCATCAGCGCGGGCGATCGTCTCTGTCACCCTCTCCTGCTTCATCTCGGCAATCCCAATACTGCACGTGAGTGAATCGCCATGAATCCAAAGATGTTGGCTAACCAATAATCGAATTCGCTCAGCTTTAATCTGTGCTTCTCCGGCCTCCGTTTCTGGGCAAAAAACGATGAACTCTTCACCGCCCCAGCGCACCAGTTTGTCGGTCGCACTGATAGAGCTACCCACAACCATACTGAATTCACGTAAAATATGGTCGCCCATTTGGTGTCCGTATTTGTCGTTCACACTCTTGAAGTAGTCAATATCCAGATACAGCATGCTCAGCTTTCCATGACCCTGTTTCACATACTGAGACTGCATCTTCAACCAATCACGAATCGCGTGTCGGTTAAGTATTCCTGTTAACTCATCTCGGTGAGCCATCTCCGAAAACTCAAAGTTTTGTTCTCGCAATGCTCGGTTGACGTTCTTCAAATGATGATGTCTTTTCTCTGCAATCACCATGCGTTTTCTCGAATTGTGCAGCTCTGAAAGCAAGAACACGGTGCCCGTACCGACCCAGACAAACAGCAAGATCATAAATAGGCTTTCACCCGTGATATACGAGCCTTCGAACTCAATACTGCGTATGACAATTCGATGGTGGCCAAGCTTGGCACCCGATGCAGTCGCGAATTCCACCATGTTGACGTTCGAATACTCAGGCGCAGAGTGCTCTAGCGCGACATCGTTATCAGCAAGCCACCAAGTCATCACTTGTAAATTCCCAATTGGAATCTCAATCACTCCGCCATCCACGCCAGGCGAAAATTCCATCCCGTTATACTTATGCGTGTACTCGTCGTCAGGGACGGAGTAAGCCGGATTATAATTGCGTAAATAAGTTCTTAAACGGCCGCTAGAATCCGCTTCCGCATGGTAATCAATATTGACTCTAAAGGTGTGATACTGAGAAAGGTCGAGGCCAACCGTGATGTCTGGGTTGATACGAATCGATAGGCCGCAATACGGCCAAGGATACTCAGACTCTTTAAGCTCACAGTCGAGAATATACTGCCCATTTTCGTAGGATAATTGGGATGTACTAACGCCTCTATCTACCTGATCGCTGGTCGCGATAAATTCATACTTATCAGGCGTAATTGCCGTTATCACACGATTCCCGCTCACACGGTAATACTGCACAATGGCAAGCGTTGTGATAACGAGAAAAATAACAATCTTATGGATCCACTTCACGTCAAAGCTTCCGGCTTAATATCCCTATGGTTGGGGTTTCACGATAAAAAATAAGTTAGGTAAATTAGTGATCTTAATGCCAATAATTCACTAAAAAACGTTATATCACGCCCGAACAAAATGTCATACTATATTTTTATGCACATATTTAGTTCCAATTATTCACGCCGAGAATCAAGTAATATTGCGTATAAAAACAGGCTCTATTTGTTATACTCATCGCATAATCATCGTTAACCGTAGCGCCTGCTTACAGAGCGTCCGAGTCGACGAAATAATAATCAAAATACAACGAGTAATGTCATGTCTTTATTAGCAAAAGGAACACTCAAGAAAATGAGTGCTTCGCTTGATGGTGCGGTTACCTACCGTTTACCTGTCGGTGAAGAGTTTGTAGAGCTAAACCCTCTGATTGGTAAAACCATCAACCTCACTCACACCGGTAATATTTTTTGCTGCTCGTGTGGTAAGAAAACCAAGAAAAGCTACTCTCAAGGCCACTGCTTTGTGTGCATGAGAAAGCTAGCAAGTTGCGACATGTGCATCATGAAGCCAGAGACTTGCCATTACGATGAAGGCACGTGTCGTGAGCCTGAATGGGGCGAAGCGAACTGCATGGTTGATCACTTCGTTTACCTGTCGAACACATCAAGCCTGAAAGTGGGTATCACTCGACATACTCAAATCCCAACTCGCTGGATTGACCAAGGTGCGACTCAAGGCCTGCCAATCTTGAAAGTGAAAACACGTCAGATTTCTGGCCTGATTGAAGTTGAGTTAGCAAAACACATTGCCGACAAAACCAACTGGCGCACGTTGCTAAAAGGCGACGGTGACGATATGGAGTTGGTAGAAAAAGCCAAAGAACTTTTGCCATTGGTTGAGGATAAAATCCAAGAGATCAGAGCAAAGTTTGGTGACGATGCTATCGAGATCCTAAGTGAGAACATCACTTCACTCAGCTACCCAGTAGAACAGCACCCAGTGAAGATTGTGTCGCACAACTTTGATAAGAACCCAGAGGTGACAGGTGTACTTCAAGGCATTAAAGGCCAATACCTAATCCTAGATACGGGCGTGATTAACATCCGTAAATTTGGTTCTTACGAAGTCGAAGTGTCTGCATAATTTGTAGAACTTAAGCGTTTCTCACAGTGAGAACCGTTTAGCTGTTTAGCTGTTTAGCTAATAGCCAAAAACTAAAATGCCCTGAAGCCAATACTTCAGGGCATTTTTGTTAGGGATGCGTTTCGATTTGAAACGTTAATTCAGGGGATTAAAGCGCAACCACATCGCCACACACGCGATTCTTACCAGCCGCTTTCGCTCTGTAAAGAGATTGGTCAGTTAGGTTAACCAGCGCATCGATAGACACTTTTCCTTCGCAAGCTCGGCTATCACTCACACCGATACTCACGCTCACATTAAAACGCACCTGCTCATCAATCTTAAACTCGGTTTGATGAAACTGTTGGCGGATCTGGTCAGCGACTTGACGCGACACTTGAGATGACGCGTTAGGGATAAAGACAATGAACTCCTCACCTCCCCATCGACCTGCAACACCGCCCACAGCCTCAACATTACGCTTGGTAATATCAGCCAATGCGCAAATAACCTCGTCACCCACCATGTGCCCGTAAGTGTCATTGATCGATTTAAAATCATCGATATCAAGCAGCATACACACAAGATGAGTATCAGAGACAAGATGCTCCCTTAACCATTCATAAATCGCCCTGCGGTTAAGCAAGTCGGTCATTTCATCGTAATTTGCTTGGTGAACCAACTGCTTTTCCAACATCACCTTTTGAGTCACGTCTTCGAGCACCACCTGAACGGCTGGCTGACCTTTCCAAGTGATCGCATTATCGTAGATATTGAAGAATCGATGAACACCATCTAAACCAATGTTTTCAACAACCGTGCTGGTACCCGACAACTCACCAGACACGATCGCTTGATAATGGCTGCGAATGCCTTGGGTATCTTTCTGTGGCACTAAGTCGAGGATGGACTCTAGCTTTAAGACTTGCTCAATCGACTCGCCACCCTGAAGTTTTACCCATGATTGATTGGCCATCAACGGCTTGAAATCTCGGTGAACCAAGATGCCCTGCCCTGACTGCATGATCATATCGTGGTACATCTGGTCTTGCTCACGCACCACATTTTGCAGCTGAATCGCAGGAGACAGATCGATGACTGTCACTTGCAGTGCAGGTCTACCTTGCCACTCAGTCACATGATCAATAGAGAACACTGTGAACTCTCTGCCATTGCGGTCAACATTGGTAAAAGTATGAACCTGAGGATCTCGTTGACCACCGACGGTTTCTAGATAATTCTTATAGGCCGCGACATGAAACTTGTCTGGAATAAGATCCAGAAAGCTATCTATTTTAGACAGCAGTTCTTCGGGGGATGGGTATCCATAGATGCGCGCATAATTAGCGTCAACACTAACCACATTCATATCTTGAATAGTTATTACACCGTACGTGGATTCGAAATTTATTGAAGACATGGCCAACTCCGCACTCTCGCTATACTTCACAAACTGGAGTATAACTACATATCCTACCAACGCTTCCACATAATCCTTCACGCGTTAGGGGGAATTAATATTACAACTAGTATATCGTACTGATATAGGCTTCTCTACAATTCTATCGCTAACATCAGTTATCAAAAGTAGACAAGTATCTCATTCCTATTATTCGCGTCAAAAAACACAAATAGATAACCTATATCAATGTAAGTATTACCTTTTTCTACTTTTGGCTTTGAGCTGAGTTAGCACTCTAGCGTTCAACATCTCAAACTTGTTCGCTATTCTTTTAAACCTGCGCGCGTTATTCATTCCAATCGGAAAAATAAGAGACTAAGAAATCAATCGCAAGTCGTGCTCTCTGTGGAAGGAAGCGACGGTTTTGATATACGATCCAACTGCTTGTTCCTGCTCCCCAATATTCTTCTAATACTGGCACCAATTTTCCATTGGCAAGGCCGCCATTGAAGCTGCTTTTAGGAAGATAAACAATGCCAAGTCCCTCTTCACAAGCTTTGAGTACCGCGCTCGAATTATTGCTCTTCCAACGTCCATGCACTCTTACTGCATTTAACGGCTTTCCATCTTTCTCAAACAGCCACTGATCACTGTTGGCAATAATACAACTGTGCAACTTCAACTGCTCAGGCTGGGTTGGAGAACCAAATTGATCGATATAGTTCTGACTCGCGGCTGCTGCCATTGGGCGATCCACCAGCTTCCTTGCCACCAAACCCGAATCATCTAACCGACCATAACGAATCGCGAAATCGATACCATCTTCGATGAAGTTAACCATGTTGGTATTGAAGTTCATTTCGATGGTGAGATCAGGGTGGTCTTTGGCAAATTCCATCAGCGCCGCTGCGACATGATTCTCGGCAAACGCACCCGCCGCACTCACACGTAAGGTACCGCTCAACTGAGCTTGTTGAGACGTGACTTGTTCATTCGCCTGCTGCAACCCGATAACCAGATCTTTGCATTGCTGATAATAGGTATGCCCAGACTCGGTCAAACTCACCATACGTGTTGAACGCGCCAACAACGCCACGCCTACCCGTTCTTCTAGTCTCGATACTTGGCGGCTGACATGGCTGGTACTGCAACCTAATTGTTTCGCTGCCGCAGAAAAGCCGTGGCACTCTGCAACCGCCACAAATTCATTAATACCTTCAAAGCTATCCATACTTCACCTGCTTACATTTAGCTGATTCGCGTCTAGCCAGTTTGCGTCCCGCAAGTTCGCACCCCACTAGTTCAACCCCGACTCATTCATATCTTCACATTCAACTGTTGCTATATAGCAATAATGTTTTGCTTATTACCCATATTATCACTCATACGATTTACAATTAATATAACGACATCAGCAATTCAACTATGCTTAGACAAACATCAGCCCTGAAGGAACGAATCATGAAAAAAATATTAATCCCAGTGACTAACCACGCAACACTAGGCGATACAGACCAAGCGAACGGTACTTACGCTCCAGAACTGACTCATGCATTGAAAGAGATCATTGCCGCTGGTTTTGAATACGACATCGCTTCTATCAAGGGTGGTAAAGGTCCACTGTATGGAACCGATATTGAAGGTGATTCAGTAAACGCAGAAATCTTGGCGGATGATGACTTCCAGAACCGTATCAACAATACAATTCCTGTAAGCCAAGTTAACGTAGAAAGCTACGATGCTATCTTCTACCCAGGTGGTTTCGGTCTGCTTTCAGACCTAGCAACCGACGAGCAATTCGCCACGATTGCCGCTAAGCATTACGAAGATGGCGGTTTGATCGCATCAGTATGTCACGGCCCAGCAGCCCTGCTTCCGATTGTCCTGAGCAACGGAGAAAAGCTATTAAGCTCTAAATCAGTGACTGGCTTTACACGTGAAGAAGAGATCGACTTTGGCACCATCAACGACATTCCATTTCTATTGGAAGAGTCTCTTGCTCGTAGCGCAGCGCGTTTCAACAAGGTTCAACCTTGGCAAGAGCTTGTGATTGTTGATGAGCGAGTAATTACCGGTCAGAACCCAACCAGTGCCCACGCAGTAGGTGCAGCTCTGGCTAAGCATCTGTCTTAGTTAAATCACGGACTTTTTCGATTAGCGATTAGCGATTAGCGATTAGCGGCTTTAGTCTTAATAGACTTTGCTAAACAGATATAAATTCAATCAAACAAAAAGAGCATACTTCCTACTCAATATTATTGAGAGAAGTATGCTCTTTTCTGATTCTGTAGCTATTAAGTGCTAGTGGCTTCGCAAGATCCCTTCAAGCACATTGAACAACAAGTCGATCTCTTCAATCGAGTTGTAATGCATACAACCAATACGCACCACGCCCTGCTCTTCAATACCCAACTGCTTAACCAGCCCTAAAGCGTAGAAGTGACCGTTCCACACACAGATATTATGCTCACCCAACTTCTTAGCGATGAACTCTGGAGAATGGTTATCAAAGGTAATCGCAAACGTTGGAGTTCTTAGGTTTGAATCAAACTCGGTTTTCCCGTAAAGCTTTGCACCTTCAAGGTCGGCCAAGCGTTTAAGGAAGTACTCACTAAGTTGGCTCTCGTGCTTATTATACAGCGCGTAGCTTTGCTCTAAACGAGAACGCAATGAATCGGCTGGATCACCTAATTGAGCCAAGTAATCCACCGCCGCAATCACACCGGCAAGGCCTTCAAAGCTTTGTGTTCCTGTTTCAAATCGACCTGGGCCGATATTGGTTGCAGGCTCTACCTTGTAAGGCTTTAGAGTATGCAGCCATTGAGGCGCAACATAAGCAATGCCCACATGCGGGCCGAAGAACTTATACGCTGAACACGCTAAGAAATCACAATTCAGTTGCTGAACATCGATCAAGTGATGCGGTGCGTAATGCACAGCATCGACATAAACCTGCGCACCATGTTGATGTGCAAGCTCGATAACTTTCGCCATGTCGACAATAGAGCCAGTCGTGTTCGAAGCAAACGTCACAGCGACAAGCTTGGTTTTCTCGTTAAGAAGCGATTCAAAGTGCGCCATATCCAAACTGCAATCCGACTCGTCTACGCGAACTTGGCGAACAATCGCGCCTTTGTCGTCTGCCGCTTGCTGCCAGCTCGATACATTTGAGTAATGGTCTAACGCAGTGACGATAACCTCATCGCCCTCTTTCCAATCGCGGCTGATCGCTCGGCTAAGTTGGAAGGTCAGAGATGTCATGTTCGCACCGAACACAACGTTGCCAGAAGACTCCGCATTAAGCAGTGCTTGCGCCGCTTCTCGCGCTTGCTGCATTAAGCTCGTGGTCTTTTGGCTAGAAAAATAGTGACCGCCTAGGTTTGAATTGAAATGCCCTAGGTATTCGGTCATCGAGGCTAAAACATTTTCAGGCACTTGAGATCCACCCGGTCCATCAAAAAAGGTCACAGGCTTGCCATTATGATATTGGCCTAAAGCACTAAACTGTTGGCGTACATCATTAAGAGTGAAGGACATTGCGCGCATCCTTAGCCGTTAGAACAAACACATCCATATAGCCCATCTCATCGTGGTCTATGGTGCGAATCGGTTGTGCATTGTGCCAAAGCTTACTGTCTGCCAGCATCGCAACCTCGCCATCGCCTAACACCTTTCTAAAAAATGGCGCTTCATGTGAGTCTTGGTACAACATGATTTCACCACCCACAATGTTGTGTCGGTTCACACCGATTAAAGCGATGTGGTCAAAGCCGTCTTGGTGAACACCTTCTGGAGCAACCTGAGTCTCTTCAAAAATAGCGGCAATACGGATTTGATGGATTTCGATTTCTTGCCCGTCTTCAAGCCCGTTGGTTTCAATAAACAGTTCACACATTTCTTGCATGCCTTCACTGCTTAGAATATTCGCTTCAATCGGCTCGAACTGACGAACAACGTCACCTTGGAAGTGATTAATGTTTTCAGACTGAACAAAGTTATGTTTGTCTTGCTCAACGACTTGTCCATTACTGAATTGAACCACCGAGTACCTTCTCAATCGAAACTGGCCATCCGCATGCTCTGTGCTTGGTAGCTTAGAGAATGATGGTGACAACTCCTCAACCGCGTGGTTACTGAGGTGGGTAATATGTAGGGTATTTTCGTGAGCATGTAACATCATCGACTCCTTAATGATTGTTAATTTACTTTCGATATTTAACGTTTTATTTACATAAAGGATACTTGAAGATCTTGTCAAATCAACATTAAACAATCATTTATCCCGTCAGATTTAATAATTCAGACACTAAATCCAACTTGAAATTCAAAAGCAGTGTATAACACCAGAATAAAAGATGACCAACTCTTAAAACTAGCACACTCCACTAGCTAGTTATAAATCCCTACGAATTTGAATTTAACGATATTAAAAACTAGCAAGCTATGTTTCATATTGTGTCAGACCTTTCGCTTCAATACGCCAGCCTTATTGTATGAGTTCAGGCATCACGCTCGTCATCATTCATTTCTATGCTTTTGCACAGCAAAATACGACCTACCTATCAGTTGCCAAGCTATTGATTATTTACACAACAAACTGAAATTGGTTAATTTATGAGTAAGCCAGAAACCAAACGCCTTTGCTTGCGCGTCTGGAACAGGTCGAGTTCGGGGGGAACTCGGCCGCCCTCAAATCAATTTGCTTCCTTTCAGATAGCGGCTTCACTGTTCTTTCAGTTACGAAAACACTCAGCTTTAAACGGTGTGCTGCCAACTCGAATTGATAATGTGGTTTATGTGAATTGCTTGAAATGGAATATTGCGAGAGGAATTTACTTTGTGGTTTCTGACAACTAAGAGCACGAAGCATTTGATATCGATAATAACAACGGACGCAACTTCAAGTTCATCGGCAGGTATTCACCAATATTTGATGTTCTTCGCTAACACGTTTATGCCCCGTTGTAAGCCAGTGTAAAATTGAACCTGATTTCAACCCCTGCTATTTGACTTACTTTTCCTCATGCAGAGGTCTCTAACTTTGTTGCTAAATTAGCTAGTCAATGACGCTGACAGGTGGCCATAAATCAGGAGAGGCATAGGATGATAGATGCCGTTATCACTCAACTCTGTCGCATCATCTTGTAATCTGTAAATCTCACTCAGTGGCACAACCCACAAAATTTAGATAAACATGTCTTTTCATCTAAGTCGCTGTTTTAGTTTGATTTAATTAGACAGCGACACGTAGGTTTTAAAAACTATGTTACTTACAACTGGTAATATATTGTATTACTATATTATTGCGTTATCCCTGATTTTTTCGATAGAATATTGCTTTAAATAAATCAATTCTGCGCAGGTATTACAATGTTAAAATTCATAATGGGAATGCTAACTATAGTTTCATTTCATTCCATAGCTGAAACAAATTGGGTCCTATCTGATAAATTTTCGTGGAATCAAGATGGGGAAGTGTTGCTTGTTAAATTTGGAGAAAATGACGAGCCTGAGAAAATGGTAATGATAGAAGCTACAAGAGATATACACGGTAATTTCACTATGTTTTTTAATTACTTAGATTTTGAAGGTGACATCTGTGAATATGACCGAAAATCAGATAATCAGGGTCACGGTTACAATCTACTGCCAGAAATTCATACCCATTTTTTTAATGGACAACCAGTGAGGATGAGAGCTTTCTGTTCTCGCGGTCCGAATGATAACGCTGCTTATATGTACTTCAGACCCTACACAGATCCAGGAATGGATTTCGTTGCCGCGGAATTTAAAAAAAGTAACATTGTGAAAATTCAACCGAGCGTATGGAATAGCAATGAAGTTATCAGTGTAACGGGATCAGGCTTCACAAAATATTGGAATACGAATAATCTTAAAGCGTTATAACATTGCCTCGAGTAGTCAGTTCCTGAAACGCCATTTGGTTGTATGGCGCTCTGTAAATCCTATTGTTTTCATAACCTTTTATGTTCGGGAACGGCTTAGGGGGTACCTTCATTTGTCACTATATCGACAATGGTTTTTGCCCCTGTAGAACCATTGCTCGCCGCAAGAACCTCTTAATTATCAAAATAGTTTAGTGAATCCGACATCTCCAGAGCTGTCGTGGAAGTGTATATCTGGTCACTAAGCTATAGGTTTAGTGATACCAAAGGTAATCTTGTGAATGCTAATTTAGGAAAAGCGCTAAAACGTTTATGTCCTGTGGTATTTTTGAGCCGATCACGGCAAACACGCCTTTGCCTCAAGTGAGCCAGAGAAGGGTTGAACTCATTTTAAACCCTGCAACTTTCCTCATTCCTAGGGATCAACAATATAGCTAAATTTTCTAGTCCACAATAGACTGACCTTCAAACACAGTTACGCACGAATATGTTGTTCAAATAATTCTAAGCTATTGAATAGTAATGAACTAAAGGGAAGTTATTGATTGATAATGTGACTTGAATCGGAAGCAATGTGTGCTTGCACGCTTTTCAACTAGAAATTAGATCTAACCTTAACTATATGTATACTTTTTAGTTTGTTAGGTGTGTTTCTTGAGGTGTACTGAATACATCATTTCGTGCTGGCACGATATGAAATATGTTAGGGCTAAACTTTGTCGATAGTCAAATCGTCATGATATATTACCTATTACTTTCAAATACTTAAATTGTAGGGACATACTGTGTCGAATAAGGTAGCTTACAAAAAATCTAGAAAGGTAATTCTGAAGTTATTAAACGATAGCTTTCCGACTCCTGTAGATATAGATATTTTTTACATTGAAGGCGAGACTCCGCCCGCTGATAGAAAGCTCAAAAATTACAATGATGTCACGCGCTCATGGGATAACGGATATAGTTTTGATGATAATCCAATCCAGAATGAGCTCTATATATACAGAGAGACGTTGAGAGTTCTAGTGGATGAAGGATTGGTGAGTCATGAAACAGAAGATAAGGAAAATCGGAGACTTTACGTACGTTGTAAGCTGACACCTAAAGGACAGAATTCAAGTTTAGCAAGTGGTTCTGAGTTACTAATGCTGGAGCCAAACTTTTATGGTATTGGAATTAGGCTCAGAGTGCTGTTCAAGAAGTTGGGAGCCTTGTTTGGAATAAAGCCCTAACAATAAATTTAAACAGATTCGCAATGCTTGGCACTTTTGGTTTGAATTGGCTTAAGTGTTTACGGAAAAATGTTTTAGGTAGGTGGTAGCGTTGCTCACTACTTAATTTGGCGTTAGCCGTCATCAACCAATTTATAGTAAGAGGAATAGAATTGAGTTCTCCAATATTAGAAGCGCTTCCAGCGTTGCATGTGACAATTATCGGTGTAGTTGCTGCATTTTTCTCTGCTTTTGCAATTTATGCTTATCAAAAAGTAAATGACGCTAAGGAGAAATTAGAAGACGCTTTAAAACATAGTATGTCTGTTAGTACTCCAAATACTATGATGTTTAATGGCAATAATATTTACGTTAATGAAGATGGATCACTGAATTGGGATAACAGTGGCAAAGAAGCATTGAGAAGAGCAACTATGTTGTACTCATATTTAGATTATGAGGAAAAATATGGAATCCCGAGAAGTTCTCACCAAAGTGAGCCAAGTTCAGAAGATGTAATATCTGCATGTAATGAGCTTTTTTCACTTTTTACTACGATATTTACTACTTACCCATTTTGGAATAATAATTTAGTTCATATTGAAGGACAAACGGATAAAGTTGCTAAGCTATGCTCAAAGGAGTTTGACGCTAAACGTATTCAAGAGATGCACCGGATTGTTAGCTACTTAAATTGGACTTGGAATACAAATAACCGCTCACTAATGACTTTAGCAAGTTATGCCATTGAATTTACAAGACAGAAACAGTTAAAGGAACAAACTGAGATGTTTGAAAAACAAATGGCAGAAATGCCTTATAAAATGGATGAAAATGAAAAGCAAAAAATTTGGAAGCAGTATCATTTACCTCATATAAATAAGGTTACTGATTTTCAAGGAGTATTTGTTAGTTACTTTGAAAAGGCTCATGTTGTTGAAAAAGAGGTCATTCCATTATTGTCAGTAGCTATTTCTAACTTTAATACCTACAACGAAACTTTTCGTGTTAAAGAAACAACATTAAAAGTGATCACATTAATCATGTTCAATATGCTTTTTGGGGTTTTGCTGCCGTTAGTTACTCTTAACTTACTTGTTGGTGTTCAGTTTGAATGGTCTAATTTCTGGTTTAGTTCTTTTGAATATTTCGTACTGTTTTTAACAATGTTCCCATACTTGTGGGCTGGTAAATTCTTATACTATAAAGTTAAGAAATTAAATTTCGCATAAACGGCTAACAATCGCATCAACACGATTTGCTACACTCGGCATTGTCAGTTTGCCTTTATTTTCAGTGATTAAGACGCTAAAATTCAGCTAAGTCTGTATCGTAGCAAACGTGTTATGCAGGCGTTAAATGCACGAGGAAGTTATGGATAAACCGTTTCAGAGAATAGGCTCTAAATCCAACGCTCATGTAGGTCGTGAGTTCGAATCTGCTGCATCAAAATTTTTTCTGAGCCAAGGCTTAGAACTTGTTCCCAATCTGAAAGTTGAAGTCGGAATTTCAAACTTGAAGAAACTACATGCGTTCGACCTCGGTTGTATTGATCAACAAATCATTGTCGAGTGTAAGGCTCATAAATGGACAACAGGTGGTAATGTTCCTAGCGCGAAATTGACGGTTTGGAATGAAGCAATGTATTACTTTTATACAGCGCCAGCCGGTTTCAGAAAAATCATGTTTGTTCTTAGTGATTTCAGTGCAAAAAGAAACGAGACTTTAGCTCACTATTATATCCGTACTTATAAGCACTTAATCCCAAATGACGTCGAGCTTTGGGAATACGATGAGAACACTGAAAGCGCCTCGAAACTGTGCATTTAACAAGCATTTAAGGTTTTCAAGATACTTTTTCTAATCTTCTATAAACGATTTAGAGCTATAGGTCTAAATCGTTTTTGTCCAAAACTAAGTTAGCCCTTCCTAACTAACTTAGCTTGTCACGCTTACATGAGATCAACTATCTGCAGGATAAAGTTTAGTCGGGCCAAGAAACATGGATTGGTCGCTCGGAGCCAGAATTTGGGGTAAGCCATTAGATTTTTC
Organism: Vibrio sp. FE10; assembly: GCF_030297155.1. Classification (NCBI taxonomy): domain Bacteria; kingdom Pseudomonadati; phylum Pseudomonadota; class Gammaproteobacteria; order Vibrionales; family Vibrionaceae; genus Vibrio; species Vibrio apostichopi. The sequence goes on from NZ_AP028067.1 coordinate 2,319,849, forward strand.
TGTACTTCTTACGTACGTACAATGTACTTCTAATACAGGAACATTGGCTGCACCTGGATAGGCTGGTTTTTTCACTATACGGTCAATAGATAGTTGAGCTGAAGGTGGCAGTAAAAACTCCGCTTGAACAGCAATGGCGGAATCATTGCTCTTGAACCCCATAAGCTTTGACATATTCTCAAACCCTTGTTTCATTTTATTTATACGGCGATGTTCAAAAAATAGGGTTTTGCTTTTTTCGATTACATCGTTAACGTATTTCTTCTCATAACTAGCAACGCTATTAATAGAAGGGTCGTTTAAGTTCAATAGCCTAACGGCAGTTTCATCCAAGCGATTAGCGAGATTGGTACTATTGTAACCGCTGAAGGCACTAATATTGACACCTTGAGCGCGACGAATAATAAAATTCAGAATACCTTCAGTATTTCTGTAAACGGGGAAACAAGCACCTTCGATAAAACCTTTGTGAAAACTACATGACAAATAACGGCTACTTTTTATGGTACCGACTGGTCCTTTGGGGTTAGCACCGTTAACGATGTCATCCGCATACTTCCACCAAGCTGAATTCTGTGGGTTTGGTATGGTAATTTGACGGTACACTGGAACGTCGACATGCGACGTTGAATGTTGTCTCCACTTTTTGTAAGAATTCCAGACATCAACCGCACGACTATCAAGTGCTTTCGCTTTAGTTGTGTATCCCGTCATTCCTGTATTAAGAGCACTAGAATTAAACGTATAATAGGAAAGTGCTGTAACCATTTCCATTTGTTCTACTAATGCTCGAGCTTCGGAGTCGGTGACTTTCAATCTAATGCTATCAGGAAGAGACCAACTGTGACGCATGCTTAGTGCCACTTTGAATTGGTTAACAAATCCTCTCATCATGTTAATCCAATCCATTGGATTCTTATTCTGACGGCAATGTTCTCTATATGAGGTTTGAGTGATTTGTAACGCCATTTGGTGTAACGCATCTAGACACTCTTTTTCCACTGCTTCATTGATTTTTAAATATTTTAGTCGCTTGTCTAAATTACCGACTCCGACAGACCTTAATTGTTCGTAACGATATTCATCGTAACCACCAATTTCCATTCCAATTCCTTTATTTAATGGGTGTCTTTATTTAGGAGTATTTTTCTCACTTAGCACACCTCAATCGAGGTTTGAATGAAACTAAGATTGAAAATTAAACCTCTTCACGACAAAACGTAGATTAAGTTCTATAACTTGACAATACTGTTCTCCTTAATTGGATAAGGCGTTTTTTTTAATCCAACTGAGATCTAATAGTTCGGGTCTTTTATTGGTTAATTTATCAATTTAAATGATGGTTCGATTAGTTTTGGGAATAATCTTGTAAAAAGTGAGAGCTCACGGATTAGACAACTCTGTGAAAATCGTAAGTTGATAGCACTAATTGAATGCTATCAACAATATTAAGTGGGAAATTATCTAATAATGAAGTACACAAGTGGTGACTTCCCAAACATATTATTTGTTCAATAAACCTCCGAAACTCACTTTGTGTCCAATTGTGAGCTTCAAAATCCGTAACTCCCCTTGTGCAAACTAAAACATACAAGCTTCTTCAAGATCGATTTCAAAATCAACGGGCGGTAGGTTTACTAAGTGCTTGTTCGTTGTGTTTAGCAGTTCGACTTTCGCGGGCTTCCCTACTTCGTTTGTGTAGATAGTCGCTAGGTAAAGCTTGTCTGAATGGTGGAACGCATCATGAAAGCTCACTTCTCTGTTTAGCAAGCTGGCAAGCAATGGTTTGGTCACAGGAATGTAAGCCCACTTAATGCACTGGCCGTTGTCGTAGTCCCCACTCCAATACACCATAAACCTTTGAGTGTTTTCATTCTTAACCGAAAAGCACTTCGGCCCTAAGACGTCTTGATACACTTCCAGTAGTTCCAATTTGCCTAGCTGTGTGCCTGTTGGGAGTAAGTTCATTGCTCGTTCCTCATCTTTCTAACTTTGCCTATCAAACATTGCGTGTAATCTTATAGTTAAATACTGTTTTTATATACAGTTATTTGGGCGTATTTTGATATGGCTGTTCGCAATCGAAAAGGCGGCAGCAACAATCCTTGAAGAAGACGGTGGTTTCGCCGATCTTTAAGCTACGAAAACGTTTGTCTCCATTAAGTTCTAACGTATAACGATTAATTACACTTCAGCCCTTGTTTACACTTTTATTGCCTCCATATTTTCCATACAATCCTAAGCGATTATAAATAAAAACAATTTCAATTTCGGAGTCCTCATGAGCGACGTAAAGCACTGTAATTTATTGATTCTTGGTTCTGGCCCTGCTGGCTATACAGCTGCAGTTTACGCTGCTCGTGCAAACCTAAACCCTGTACTTGTTACGGGTATGCAGCAAGGTGGTCAGCTTACAACCACAACAGAAGTAGAAAACTGGCCGGGTGATCCTGAAGGTTTAACGGGTCCAGCTCTAATGGATCGCATGAAAGAGCACGCAGAGCGCTTTGAAACAGAGATCCTGTTCGACCACATTAACGAAGTCGACCTATCAAACCGCCCTTTCCGTCTTAAAGGCGATTCTGGCGAGTACACATGTGATGCATTGATCATCTCAACGGGTGCATCAGCTAAGTACCTAGGTTTAGATTCTGAAGAAGCATTCAAAGGCCGTGGCGTTTCTGCTTGTGCAACGTGTGATGGTTTCTTCTACCGCAACCAGAAAGTGGCGGTTGTTGGTGGTGGTAACACCGCTGTTGAAGAAGCACTTTACCTATCTAACATCGCGTCTGAAGTTCACCTAGTTCACCGCCGTGACACGTTCCGCGCTGAAAAGATTCTAGTGAAACGTTTAATGGACAAAGTAGAGAACGGCAACATTGTTCTTCACACTGATCGCACGCTAGACGAAGTTCTAGGCGACGACATGGGCGTAACGGGCGTTCGTATTAAAGATACTCAGTCTGATAAGACAGAAGATATCGAAGTAATGGGCGCATTCATTGCTATCGGTCACCAACCAAACACTGAAATCTTCAAAGGCCAAGTTGATATGAAAGATGACTACATCATCGTTCAGTCTGGTCTTGAAGGTAACGCGACACAAACCAGCATCCCAGGCGTATTCGCTGCGGGTGACGTAATGGACCACAACTACCGTCAAGCAATCACTTCTGCAGGTACGGGTTGTATGGCTGCACTGGATGCTGAACGCTTCCTAGATGGCCTTAACGATAAGTAAATCTGAGATTGCAGATTTGATTATCGGTGCTCTCGCCTCAGTAGATGCAGGGCGTCATCACACTTTGTTGTAAATCCCTAGAGCCCAGTGGTATATCCACTGGGCTTTCTTTTGTATACTAGCCGCCCTCAACGAATAATAATTATCATTAAGCCTTCATAATGGATAAGAAAAAACAACGCAGCTTGAATAAGTGGCTTAAGCAACAGAGCAGTTTAGCGAAACGCTGGCTCATGATTGCGATTGGCCTTGGCGTACTCTCAAGCGTGTTTTTAATTGCTCAAGCAGCTCTTCTCGCCTCTATTCTTCACCAGCTGATCATCGAGAATGTCGATAAATCTGAACTGGTTGGTCATTTCGCTGGCTTAGCACTATCGGTCGTTGGCCGAGCTGGGTGTACATGGGGACGTGAAATCGCAGGCTATCGCTGCGGTGAACAGGTTCGTATTTACATCAGGCAGCTCATTCTCGATAAATTACGAGAGCTTGGCCCTGCCTACATCAAAGGTAAACCTGCAGGTACTTGGGCAACCTTGTTGTTAGAGCAAGTAGAAGACATGCAAGACTTCTTCTCTCGCTACTTACCTCAGATGTCTCTGTCGGTGATGATTCCGTTTATCATTCTTGTGGTCGTATTCCCAGTCAACTGGGCGGCAGGTTTGATCTTCTTGATTACCGCACCACTGGTACCAATGTTCATGGCACTTGTCGGTATGAAAGCCGCTGATGCAAACCGTAAAAACTTTAAAGCGCTGCAGCGTCTTTCAGGTCACTTTTACGACCGTCTTCAGTCTATGACAACCATTCGTCTATTCGACAGAACAAGCTCAGAGACAGAAGTATTGAAAGGCGCATCTGAAGTGTTCAGAACGCGTACTATGGATGTGTTGAAAATCGCTTTCTTGTCTTCTGCGGTTCTTGAATTCTTCACCTCTATCTCAATCGCAATGACGGCGGTTTACTTTGGTTTCACTTACATCGGTGAACTGAACTTTGGTCACTATGGCGCTGGTATTACGCTATTCGCTGGTTTGTTCATTCTTATCTTAGCGCCTGAATTTTACCAACCTCTACGTGACTTAGGTACTTTCTACCACGCGAAGCAACAAGCAGTTGGCGCAGCCGAAAGTATTGTCGAGTTCCTAGAAACGGACATCACTAAGGTTAAATCAGGCAACACTCAGCTCGATCCGGCTCAAGGCATTAATATTGAAGCTACCGACCTAAAAGTGTTAAGCCCTGAAGGTGTGCAATTAGTTGGTCCTATCTCGTTTGCACTGAACACTCGCCAATCGACTGCGTTAGTTGGCCCAAGTGGTGCGGGTAAAACCAGCTTGATCAATGCCATCCTTGGTTTCATGCCTTATGAAGGAAGCTTGAAAATCAATGGTATTGAATTGCGCGAACTCGATTTGTCTTCATGGCGTAAAACCATAAGCTGGGTTGGTCAAAACCCATTACTACTGCACGGCAGTATTCGTGACAACGTCACTCTAGGTAAGCATGATATCGCTGACCAAGTTGTCGAGAATGCACTTGAGCAATCATTTGCTAGCGAATTTGTAAACGAGCACGGCTTGGATTACATGATCTCTGATCGCTCTGGCGGCTTGTCGGTTGGTCAATCTCAGCGTTTAGCTTTGGCTCGTGCAATGATTCAAGATGGCCAGTTCTGGTTGTTAGATGAACCAACTGCCAGCCTAGATACTCGTAGCGAACAGTTAGTGATGAAAGGCATCAATAGCAACATTGAAAGCCGTACTGCCCTGCTTGTGACGCACCAACTCGCTCCTCTTAAATCAGTCGATAATATTCTGGTTATGCGCGATGGTGGTCTGGTTGAACAAGGTCATTACTCTCAGCTTTCAACTGCGGGTAGTTTGTTCGAAGAGATGCTGAACGCGAACTTAGCTCAACAAGATAATAAGGGTAATTTAGATGCGTGATTTACTGCCTTACCTGAAACTCTATAAAAAGCATTGGTTTGGCCTGTCGCTAGGCATGCTATTGGCTTTTGCTACTTTGTCGGCTTCTATCGGCTTGTTAACGCTATCGGGTTGGTTCATTTCAGCTTCTGCGGTTGCTGGCCTTACGATTGCTCGTGAAACCTTTAACTACATGCTGCCGGGTGGCGGTGTGCGTGGTTTGGCAATGAGCCGTACTGCGGGTCGTTGGGGTGAACGTGTTGTTAGCCACAATGCAACATTCAAGCTATTAACCGATTTACGTATTTTCTTCTTCAAGAAGCTGGCTCCGCTGATCCCAGGTCGTATTTCAAACCTTCGTGACGCCGATCTTCTCAACCGTTTGGTTGCTGATGTTGATGCGATGGATCACGTGTACTTGCGTTTAGTCAGCCCTGTCACGGTTGGTGTGTTTGGGATCTTCTTCCTGACTCTGTTCTTGATGTGGTTCGATAGCTCACTTGGTTTGATCTTGGGTTCTATCCTTCTGATCATGCTAGTGGTTTGGCCAATCTTATTCTACAAATTGGGCAAGCGTAACGGCGGTGAACTAACACAGAACAAAGCCGATCTTCGTGTAACTACGCTAGATTGGATTGAAGGCTACAGCGAACTGACTCTGTTTGGTGCTGAAGAGCGTTACCGCAATGCGATTCTAGAGACGCAACGAAAGCTGATGGCGAATCAGTTTGTGAATGCCAACCTAACCGGTATGGCGTCAGCAGCTCTGATGTTGTTCAACGGTTTGACGCTTGTTCTTATGCTTTGGCTTGCCGCTGACGGCGTAGGTGGTAATGCACCAGACCCGTTCATCGCGCTAATGGCTTTCGCTACTATGGCAAGTTTTGAATTGTTGATGCCAATTGCAGGCGCGTTCCAGCATTTAGGTCAAACTCTGTCTTCAGCGCGTCGCTTAAACGAAGTTATTCTCTCTGAGCCTGAAGTTCAGTTTTCTGAAGAGAAGCTCGACATCAGCAAGCCGCTGGATATTACGTTCTCAAACGTGACGTTCAACTACCCTGATTCTGAGCGCAGTGTTCTGAACTCTGTTGACCTAACGATTCCTGCAACTCACAAGGTTGCGATTGTTGGCCAAACGGGTTCGGGCAAATCGACTCTGATTCAACTACTGACTCGCTACTGGGATCCAAAGCAAGGCCATATCTCTATCGCAGGTATCGGACTTACTCAATGGAACGAGTCACAGCTTCGTGAATCTATCAGTGTGGTAAGCCAGCGTGTCGACATCCTAAATGGTACTTTGCGTGACAACTTGTTGATTGCAAGACCAGAAGCAACCGATGATCACTTAGCGAACATCCTTAAAGATGTTGGCCTAGAAAAGCTGCTTGAGAACAACGCGCTTGATAGCTGGTTAGGTGACGGTGGTCGTCAACTGTCTGGTGGTGAGAAGCGCCGTATTGGTATCGCACGTGCCATTCTTCATGACGCCCCTATCCTACTGCTAGATGAGCCAACAGAAGGCTTAGATAAGCAAACTGAGCAGAGCATCATGACGCTGTTCGAGAAGCACTTCGAAGGCAAGACGGTTATCTTCATTACGCACCGTTTGATTGGTCTAGAGTCGATGGATTCTATCGTTCTAATTGAGCAAGGCGAGATTGTTGAAAACGGCTCTCACGAGAAGCTGTTAAACGAAGAAGGACGTTACTTCCAACTTCGTCAGGCAATCTAGTTAGCCCGCTTTCATCAGCACAGATAAGCAATTCAAAGCCCGAGTTTATACTCGGGCTTTTTTGTGTCTCTCACTTTTGACTCTCTATTCCGCCCCGTCAACCTGCAACCCACATCTGTTATTGATATAGGGCTTAGTGTCAAAATCGACATTCAAAATCATAGGTTTAGGAAAAGTAACGAACATCTTCCCCATCTTTGAACCATAAATATAAAAACACATGAAAATCACACGTTATCAAACCGTGTACTTTTGGTTATTACTTAAACAACCCAATAGATAAAAATATCAACACAAACACCAGCACTGTTGCTAATCAGGAGTTAACCGTTGAAACGTATTTATCTAGCAGGACCAGAAGTATTTCTAAGTGATGCAGTCTCTATCGGAGACCAGAAGAAGAAGATTTGTGAAGCCTATGGGTTCGAGGGTATTTTCCCACTCGACAACATTTTAGAGTTGAATGAACCTAGCCCGCAGCAAAACGGTTTGAAGATTGGCCGCGCCAATGAAGAGTTAATTGAAAGCTGTGATGTGGTGATTGCCAACATGACCCCTTTCAGAGGTGCGAGTTGCGATGTGGGCACCGCGTATGAAATGGGGTTTGGCAAAGCACTAGGTAAGACTGTGCTAGCGTATACCAACAGTTCAGAGCTTTTCTTGAAACGAAACCTAGACCAACTGCCAAACGCAAAACAAGTCGACAACCAAACCTATGTCGATGGCATTGGTATGACGCTAGAGAACTTCGGTTTGATTGATAACCTTATGCTCGATAACGCAGTATCAGGATCAATAGAATTAGAAAACGTTGCGGTCGTTTATGATCAAACGGATGTGTATCGTAACTTGCGCGCATTTATTCGTTGTTTAGAGCAATTGAAAAACGCTTAAGCGGCTAGTTAAACAAATTGCTATGATTCTCCTGACATCCTCACAATGTTGGGAGAGTTTCTATTAACGATAAGGTATTAGCGCTGAGATATTAACGATAAGTTATTAAGGCTAAGGAAAAACATGAACGAGACTTGCATGATGTCTCTTACGAGAGATGAAGTAGCGGAACGCAAAGACTATGATGCAATAAAGGCATCATTCGACGATTTATGGTCTTCAATTGACCAAAGCGAAGACGCAGCAGTTAGCATTTGTACCAGTGAAGGGACTTGCCTTTTTGTTGATAGAAAATGTCAGCTATACAACATCAAGCTCAGTGTTGATCAAAATGAAGAGTATCTATCATGCAGGGTGAATCAAGTAGGGATTGAAGAGATAGAGAAGTTTCTCTATGCCTATTGCACGTACAGCAAAAGCCAATTGATCCAGTTAATCAAAGAACACAACGTAGAAAACCAAAAACGATAACCCTTCCTTCCAAAGACTTGCTGTTCAAAGTAACTCACATAGCGCTCTACCCTATCGATTTCACAGGTTAAAAAGCTAACCTCCCACACGAGAGGTTAGTGAACTAAAAGAAAAGGCAGTTCAGTTAAGGGAAATCTAAAAATGGCTTATTTTTAAACGCAGCTCCGTCACTCTACGAGTTAAGCGCTTCTACTCGTAACTCTTGTTTTCTTACTCAGATAAGCATTAAGCCGAAACTTGTCATCGGGCTTTGTCTCACCTTGTTCTATCAGATTTACTGGGTATGGCTTAGGAAGGTCTAGGTAATAACCCTGATAATAATCAGCCCCATATCGACCCGCCGTTTGATAATTTTCGACATTTTCAATTCCCTCAAAGATCACCTTGATCCCTTGTAGGCTAGTGATAGTGTTCAGCTCTTCAAGCAGGTTATTCTCTATTGATTCGCTCATACCAAATTCGAGCAACATTTCTCGGCTGACTTTAATATAGTTGGGCTGCACTATCGCCATACGGCTATAACCAGACCAACCCGTGCCAAAGTCGTCTAACGCGAACGATATGCCAATACTCTTTAGGTATTCTGTGCCCTTATGTAAGCTTTCGATATCCGCTAACGGGCAGTAATCTTCTACAATTTCAACGACTATCTGATTGAGTGCGTATTTCGGCTGATGTGACCCCTAGTTTCGTTTTTAATCGACCACCTTTTTAAGCCTCTCTTTTCTCTTCCTTAGTTTTACTCCAAGTGGTCGATTTAAGCCAGTTTTCTCATTGATTCCCCTCGTAACTCGATTCTATGACTTTGATGAACCAACCTATCTAAGATCGCATCAGCGATCGTCGAGTTGTCGATCATCTCGTGCCATTCTTTTACAGGTAGTTGGCTGATAATGATTGTACTGCACTCTTGGTATCTATCTTCTAGCACTTCGAGAAGATTACTTGCATGCTCTTGGCTGAGTTTTTCCATTCCCCAGTCATCGATAACCAACAGTTTTTTCTTAGACAAGCTCAGTAGCAGCTTTTGATAGCTGCCATCAAGGCGGCTACTACTCAGGTCATCAAGTAAACGATTTAGGCGATAATAACGACTTGGGCAGTGTTGCTCACACGCCTGCTCGGCGAGCGCACAAGCAACATAGGTTTTACCTGCACCTGTTGCACCTGTAATCAGGACATTCTGTCGCTTTTGTAAATAAGTGCCTGATAATAACTCTCCCATCATTGCTCTTTTTAAGCCTCGTTCTGGGCGGTAGTCCAGTTGATTACCGCTAGCGCTTAGGCGCAGCTTGGCTTGCCGTTTAAGTCGTTGGATTTTGGTTTGATCTCGGTTCACTATCTCATGATCAAGGATGAGTCCTAACCTTTCTTCAAAGCCAAGTTCAGCATAGGTCGCGGGGTGTATCCTTTGCTGTTCCAGTGCATCAGAAGCATGACTTAGGCGTAGTGATTTTAACTGTTGGATTATTGCGTCCATATTGTTTCTCCTAGTGGTAGTAGTTGGAACCACGAACATTAGTGTGTTTAAGGTTTGGGGTATCAGTGGAAGGCTGAGAGAGAGTGCCTTCTCGATGGTTCTTCAATAAGTTTTTGACGAAGCCAAGGTATGGCTTCTCTGTCACTAAGGCATCTCGGCAAGCTTGTTCTAACCGTGCGTCTGAGTGCTTTTTGGCAAGACTTAGTAACCCAAAGCAACTTCTAAAGGCCAATGCTTCATGCTCTGGGCGTTTGAGCAACATCTGAGTCAGTTCACCTGTGGCTGGCCCAATAGATTTTCCCCAACGGATAAAACGCTCGGGTGTCCATGATTGGTATTGATGGTTGCTTGGCATATGCTCGTAAACGGTAGAGAGACCATATTCTTTTTGGCTTGTGCAGTGGTGAGCAACAATGCTCCCTTTGTGGTAGATACGTATTATTTGATGCGTTGCTTCAAGCTCAACTTGTTGCCCAACAAGTTGGTGCGGCACAGAGTAGAAGTGCTTTTTATATTGAATGTGATAATCAGGGGAGACGGTTGCTCGTTTAGTTTCGATATACACATATGGTTGCGATGGCAGTGGTTTTAACGCTGGACGGTCAACTTTGTTGAACAAGTCATGTCGATTGACACCAAGCTGTTTCATCTCTCGTTGGTTTAAGTCATGCATCAGCTTTCGGATAGCCAGGTTCAGCTCAGCCATTGTATAGAACACTTGGTGGCGAAGGCGCATCATTATCCAGCGCTCTACGATGAGAACTGCGTTCTCAGCTTTGGCTTTATCTTTAGGCTTGTAGGGCCTGGCTGGCATCACAGCAACGCCGTAATGTTGTGCCAGTTTTCGGTAGCTCTCATTGAGGATAGGGCTATGACAGTCTGCTTTCGTTACAGCAGATTTCAGATTATCAGGTACAAGTAGATTCGGAGCACCACCAAAGTGATTAAAGGTATTCACATGAGCCATGAGGAAGTGTTCAAGCCCTTGGCTCTCACTCGCCTCGACATAGGTGTAATTTGACGCTCCTAAAGTGGCGACAAATACCTGAGCATGTCGGCATTCTCCTGTATCTGGATTCACAACAGGGATCGTTGGGCCACAGTAGTCAATGAAGAGCTTGTCACCAGCATGGTGAAGTTGGCGCATACTGCGTTTTTGTGTCTTTAGCCAACGTCTATACAGTTCGCAGAACTGTGTATAGCCATAGGCTTTGTCTTGATGCTGATGACAATACTCTTCCCAAAGCAAAGCTTTAGTCATCCCTTTACGCTTCAATTCTAAGTAGCAGAGAGTGAAATCAGGCATCACTTTATGCTGAGAAGATGAGCGACCATCAAACAAAGCTTGGGTGACTTGATTTTCATGATGAGTCTCTTCCAGTGGCCACGTGAGGCCACTGGATTTAAATCGGGATAGATGCTGGGATACAGTGGAATGAGCAATATTGAGGCAAGCGGCGATCTGTCGATTAGAAAGATTGCACTCGTATCGGAGGCGTAAGATTTCCTTAATTTTATTCATTGGCATTCTCTTTTTCGGCATGATTTATCCTTAGTGCTCTCAACATGAAAGACTCAGGTTAAACCTATTGATTTAAAAGAGAAAAGAGGTTTATTTCGGTAAATCGACCATCGATTTCGGAAACACACCGAAAAGTGGATGATTAAAACCGAAATGAGTGGTCGGTTAAAAACGGATTTGGTGGTCGATTAAAACCGAAATAGGCGGTCGGCTAGCTCCGAAATATGCAATTGAGATCGACCTGCTCTTCTTCGATTAACGGAAGGTATAAATTGTTTAAGTCATGCCCGTGCGAGAAGTATTTAAAGAAGCAAGGTGTCACGTTGAGGAATAACTTGGTATCACGATCGTAGATGCTCGATTGTCTAAAATTTCTTAAATGCATGATGTTCAGAAAGAACTTAAACCTGAACTCTGATTTTTCACCAAAGCCCTCGAGTATTTTAAAGAACCTCTTGATGTTAACTTTTTCACCTTGCATCTCAATCCGGCAAAGTGCTTCATAGCCAAACACACTCTGAGAGTCATCACTGATGGATTGAAATACACTGTGTACTTTGAATCCAAGTATGGTCATCTCATATCGATTGTTCTCTGAGCTCCACTCAAGCATAGGTGAGCCTCACTTGGTTTGGTTAGAACAGCACAGAGGCTGAATTGAACCCAATAAGATTGCCTCTGCCTCTTCTAACTCCATATTCCTTGCAAATGTGAGCTCTTCAGACACCAGCTCCTTAATATGGTCAGCTAAGATTTGGCGATCATCGGTTGAGATTTTTTTGCTCTGCAAATGGCATAGGCGCACCAACAAACCGATCACATCTAACCCTTTCGATTCCACGCAAGCGAGTTGTTTATACTCTTCAATGCTGCCTAGAATACGTGTAACACTTTCTTTAGAAACAACTTTCATTTCCACTCCCAAAAACAAACAACACGATTGATTATCCCTTTTTCTGTTGATGCTCTATCCGTGAATAAGTTTTTAATGTTACTTACGCCTACCTCAAACCACATCACTCAAAAATAATGAAAAACACACCAAATCTACATTCCACACATTTTTCAAACGAACTTGATTTTTGATGGCTAAAACTAGGAAAAAAAATAGAATCGGCAGCAAATAGGTTAAGCGCAATAACGACGACAATAATTAATTTTTGAGAAGTAGAATGAATAATGATAATTCACTTGTAATTAATGATGAGCTACATATAAACCTTAGCGATCGTTCAATAATGAATATTGAAAATAAAACCTTAATCAAATTAAGGCCAAAGCCTTTTCGGGTTTTACTTTACCTTCACACCCACAGTGGCCTTTGTATTAGCAAAGATGAGCTGTTTACTGAATGTTGGAATGGCGCAGTGGTATCCGACCAATCACTGACCAATACAATTAGCACACTAAGAAAAGCGCTGAGTACACTTGAAATAAAGAAGGTAAAACTCACCACAGTAAGTAAAGCTGGCTATTTACTTGAGAACGTCGTGATTGAAGAACTTACAAATACTGTGGTTCCTATCGACATGGATACCGAACCTTTAGAAATTGAGGGGGAGGCTGAGGTTGGGGTCGATGCAAAAATCGAGGCGTTGCCGCCAATTAACGAGCAAGCGATAACTAAAGCCCCAATAAAAAGTAATGACAAGGTGGTTTACCTGAGAAAGGTAATGATGCTGTTATTGGCGATTACTTCCCTCTCACTAATCAGGGGTTGCTATAACACCAATAATATTAATAAGAACATGAATCAACGTTTAGTCTCTACCGAGAGTATTTCATACAACCTTGTTGATCATACGGGAATATTAGATCTTGATAACGTTGAAGGGATAATAAGATTTAACTCTTACAAAGACTGTAAAGCGCGCCATATTGATATCACAGTAACTAAAAATGATGATGGCGTCTTCGAAACGGACTTCTCAATAATCTACAAAAATAAAGCTCATAATTACTTACACTCTTACAAAGTAAGAAACGACAATTCAGAAGTGAGAATAATACAGATCTCCAAGATACTCAGTTTATGTAAACTTTCTTTTTAACCAATAAGTCAATAGTGATTCATCCATTGGTATTGGCACGTTAATTCGATTGTCATTAGCGTATTACATCAATTGGTGTAATTTTCGTTATCTATTTGTTTGAACAAAACCTGAATAACTCAGATAGAGTTCGCTCCGCTTGGAAACTGAGCTTAATTAAACAAATTCAAGAGACTAAACATGAAAAAAACGCTAATCACGCTAGCTGCACTATTTCTTACAACGACAATGGCAACAACGGTTACCGCTGCGGACTACTTAACCACCAGCGATACTGCTCCTACAGGAAAAGACAATACACTGACTCTATACTATGAGACCACTTTCAACCTTGTTGGCAACAGCCTGTCTGTGGGTGACTACTTGCCTTCGGTTACATTGATGACGAACCAAAATCAGCCATACGACACCACGGCAAAAACAGAAAAAGTTCGTATCTTCAGCGTTTTAGCATCGATTGATACACCAGTATGTGACCAACAGCTTCAAGATCTTTCTAACTTTGTAGAAGCGAACCCTGCATTAACAAGTAACATTGAATTCATCGGTTTGAGCGCAGACACCACATTCGCACTTGACCGATTCAAGAAAGAGAAAGGCATCACCGACAGACTAACTTTGCTTTCAGATGCAAAAGACCACGTATTTGGTTTTGAATCAGGCACACAAATCAACGAACTGGGCTTACTGGCTCGTAGTACTTTCGTTGTCGATAAAGACAACAAAATTGTTCATATTCAACGTGTTCCGGAGCTGACGATGATTCCAGATCTGAACAAGGCAGTTGAAGTCGCGAAAGAGTACTTCTAAACACCGACACGAAATGGGTTAGCTGCGGCTAGCCCATTTAAGTCTCATTCAAGAAAGACCCTCAAACAATTGACAGGTGTAATTCATAACCCCAAACCATTTGTAAGCATTATCAATACATAACTTACAAAAGCTTACTAAGAGCAAATACCATCTCTAGTAACATGTTGGCTTTATAGCTTGCAGATAACTTGGTTCCCTATGGTATACAAACTCATTATTCCAACTCTTGTTCTGACTACGATGCTCACTGCGTGCGGCGGCAGCGACAGCAATAACACTAGCGCATCAAAGAATGTAATCGATGCATCAAGCGCAAAATCCGTTGTTAGCTTAGGAAGTAATTACTCACTGAAATTCCGTGTTAAGTCGATTACAACGGGTACAGATAAGAACGTGAACATTGATATTACCCAGTACGGTAATAATCTAGAATCGAGCGGCAGCTTCGCGCAAGTTCACGGCATTCCAGAGCGCAATTACAAGACTCAAAGCGATGCAGATATCACCTTCTCTGTAACAGCAACAAACTCAGCAGGTAAGACGTTCGACGTTGAAAACTTCAGTATTTACTACGAAAACTTTAACTCAACGAGCACTCTTGAAAAGCTTGCAATTGCCGAAGTTGAAAACAATATAAACAACGTTGTTCGATGGAAACAGGCCGATACTGTCACTATCAACAAACAATTCATAACTGATAGTACAGGCGTCAAATTTAATATCGAGCAAATGAGACCGATGAACCTCTATGTTCGTGTGGGCAACACTTTAAGTAACGGCATTCAATTTGTTCCATCCTTTGCTCAAAGTGCGTCAGAGACGTTTGCACGTGTACCAACGAGTGACTGCTCTGTTATCATAAATACGACAGGTGATTTGCTCGCCAATGGCATCAAGCAACGCACATGCGTAGAAGCACACGGTTATAAGATCCCACTGTTGATTGAAGACCAGTCAAAAAATAACGGTGCAGCAAAAGTGGCTCACGTTAAGAACATCATGCAGTACTACTTGGATAGCTTCCCAACAGAAGTAACTAAGGCCATTTACGACAGTAAAGCGACCATGGGTTTCTTTTATGATGAAGATTGGTCTGACAGAGACGGAGGAGACTTCTTAGATGAGAATTACCGCTTCCAAGATCTGTTCGCGACTGAAACTACAGACACGACAAAAGGCGAGAACAAACCGGACTTAGCGACTCAGAGAGATGCTGCATTTGAAGAAATCATCCACTTTGTACACGATTACGGTGTTATGAATCTAGCGGTACAATCGTCTTCTTCGAAATGGGCAACGATGCAGAAAGAGTTAGATGAACTCAATGAAAAAGCGATTCTTGCGGGCTCTTACTTTCCAAACGGAAAAGACTCAACGATTGTCGAAGCAGATCTAGACGCAGAGTCATACGATCAAGAGTACCTAGCTTACTCTCTGTATGCTTACTACGACGTGAACTACAAAGGCTACCGTGCTCAAGAGCTAAGTTCTGCAACATTCACAGAGCTGCAAGCTAACGACCCTGCGATGGTTAAATTTATGGAGCAGTACTTCCCTACTCGTGCAGCCCTTAAAGCTAAGTTCCCAGGCTACCCAAACAACTAGTTCGGTAGTTTAAGGCTCTAACGAGCAGGCACAAAAAAGCCGAATGTGATAATCACATTCGGCTTTTAAATTACCTGTTAGCGCTTACAGCTTGAAGCGGCTGATTTCGCTTTCTAGCTCGTGAGACAGTTCAGACAGTTGAGCAGCTTGCTCTGCAGCTTGGTGTGCTTCGTCAGCTAGCTCGTTAGATACGTCACGGATTCCTTCAGTGTTACGAGTAATCTCAGACGTTACAGACGCTTGCTCTTCTGCAGCAGAAGCAATCTGTGTTGCCATGTCGCTAATGCGTTCAACGGCAGCATGAATTTGCGTTAGGCTCGCAGCTGCTGAGTTTGCGTCATCAACACTGGTTTCAGCAAGCGTACGGCTATCATTCATGATGTTAACCGCTTTGCCTGTCGTACCTTGCAGCAATTCGATCGTCTGTTGAATCTCTTGCGTTGAACCGTGTGTACGTTGGCTCAGAACACGAACTTCATCAGCAACAACCGCGAAACCACGACCTTGCTCACCCGCACGTGCTGCTTCGATAGCGGCGTTAAGTGCAAGTAGGTTAGTTTGTTCAGCGATACCTTGAATGTTCGACAAGATAGCGTTGATGCTGTTGCCGTGCTCTTCTAGTTCTAGAATCACGTTCGTTGCGATTTGAACTTCTTGAGCTAGGTTTTGGATAGAGCTTTGAGTCTGTGTAACTTGACCAGTACCGTGCTCACACGCGCCAACGGCTTCAGATGAGTTCTGAGCTGTGTGGTCAGCGTTACCTGCGATTTCTTGTGTTGCTGCAGCCATTTCGTTAACGGCTGTTGCGACCATGTTGATTTCGTCTTGTTGCATCTGGATGCGAGCGCTACGTTCTTCAGCTTGAGAAGCCGTTTGGCGCGCTTGGTTGCCCAATGCAGCAGACACTTCACTTAGCTTGATAACCATGGTGTGCATGTTGCCCACAAAACGGTTGAAGTTTGTAGCAAGCTGACCAATCTCGTCGTCGCTCTTAGGCTCAAGACGTTGAGTAAGGTCACCTTCACCTGAAGCAATTTCTTCAAGTGCAGCAGAAACGCGGTTTAGGTCGCGGAATAGGAAGCTCACTAACCAAGAAACCAATACGATCACGATAAGCGTAATCACAACAGCGGTCATGATTAGCTGAGTTAGCAGTGTCGAGTGGTTCGCTTCTTCAGTCGCTCGGTCCATTTGAACCGCGAAGATCCAGTTAGTGTTAGGAACCTTCGTGAAGTAAAGCAGCTTCTCAGCGCCACGCTCTTTAATGATCTCGATGCTACCAGTACGCACTGCGTTCTCGATGATAGGCATAGAGATGTCGTTTGAAAGCTGGCTTACCGGCTTCAGGCTCAATGCTGAATCTGGGTGTGCTAGGAATGTGCCGTCAGAGGCATCAATTAGCATTGCGTTTGCATTGTCACCCACATCTAGGCTGATTACATCGTTAACCAATTGATCAATAAGTACGTCTGCACCCACTACACCAACAAGTTTGCCGTTATGGCGTACAGGTTCTGCAATTGTTACTAGCAGTGCTTTAGTGATCGCGTCTTGGTAAGCCGTCGTGATGATTTGCTTACCTGCTGCGTTTGCTTCTTGGTACCAAGGACGTTGACGAGGATCGTAATCTGCACGATTACGTTCAGGATGTGAACGGTACATTCCGCCTTCTGGAGTACCTAAAAAGATATCGTCAAAGCCACCCGCTACACGAGCTTGCTTAAGGAAAGGAACAACATCATCCTCTCGTGAAAAGTCATTGAATGCTGAAGCGATATCCGTACGAATATCGATCCAGTTCTTAATACCTTCAGATGCTGCTTCTGATACGCTTTCAGCTCGTAGGTATACGCCATTACGAGTCTGTTCAAATAACTGGTTTGCTGATAACCAAGTCAACGCTGTAGCCATAACGACAACAGCAGATAGGCTAGCACCTATTAACTTCTGTTTTAGTGTTAGTTTCATGTCAAAGTTCACGAGTGGTGGGAAATCTCGCGCATACTACCCAATATCAGTATTAAATTCGAGCGATTTCACGATTTAATAATGGAATATATTTTTATGTAAACCATAGCCTTAGCTTATGCCAATTAGTTGTCATGCCGCCAAATTCAAGGCGCTACTAAGTATATGGTTATTAGTAAATATGTCAGCTCCAATACGGTAAAAAATGTATAGAAATAGGTATAAAACCTAGATAGAAAATAGATGCAAAAAAGGCAGGTGAGTTTCCTCACCTGCCTTCGTATTATTTAGCATTCGACCGCCTATAAATCGCGGTCGATTTAAGCTTCAGAAGTTAGCGTTTTTCTGTACGCATACCCATTAGCAAGCTCACACACATCAATAATAGAATGATGGTGAACGGCAATGCTGTCGAGATAGCACCCGCTTGCAGAGCTTGTACTGCTTCTGTACCGCCAACCCACAATAGAGCCACAGCAATCGCACCTTCAAGGAACGCCCAGAACACACGTTGAGGCACTGGCGTATCAACTTTACCACCCGCGGTGATGCTGTCGATTACTAGAGAGCCTGAGTCAGACGATGTAATGAAGAATACTAGAACCAAGATAACCGCAATGATTGATAGCAGCGTACCAAACGGCAGAGCATCAAACATTTGGAACATCGCTAGTGATACATCAGTCAAACCATCTTGACCAAGGATACCCACGTTATTCACGATTTGATCAATCGCCATACCACCAAATACTGACATCCAAATGATAGTAACAGTCGTTGGAACAATCAGAACCGCTGTGATGAACTCACGAACAGTACGACCTTTAGAAACACGCGCGATAAACATACCTACGAATGGTGACCATGAAATCCACCAAGCCCAGTAGAATACCGTCCAACCGTGCATCCACGTTTCATCTTCGCGACCATGAGGGTTACTCAATGGAATGATGTTTTCGATGTATGCCATAAAGGTGGTTGGGATAGAACCTAAAGTCACCGCGTAGCCGATTAGAGCCACTAAGATAAGCAGTAGGAAAGCAACCAACATGTTGATGTTACTGATAACTTTAACGCCGCCATCAATACCGCGAAGTACTGATACGACCGCTAATAAAGTGACTACGGTAATAACAACAACTTGTAACCCTAAGCCAGCCTCGATTCCGAAGACATGTTGGATACCACTTGCTGCTTGTTGCGCACCTAAGCCCAGCGACGTCGCCAAACCGAACAGAGTTGCAAGAACTGCTAGAATATCAACAATGTGACCAGCCCAACCCCACGCTCTATCACCCAAGATTGGGTAGAAAATAGAACGAATAGAAAGAGGTAAACCTTTGTTGTAAGAGAAGAAAGCAAGTGACAGCGCTACAACACCATAAATAGCCCAAGGGTGTAGACCCCAGTGATACATGGTTGCACCCAATGCCAGTTTTGCAGCTTCTGGTGTGTTTGGTTCAACGCCTAACGGGGTTTCAAACCAACCTGTGAAGTAAGCAGCGGGTTCCGCCACACTCCAGAACATAAGGCCGATACCCATACCTGCGGCGAACAACATCGATAGCCAAGACATGAATGAGTAATCTGCGGTTGCATCAACGCCACCAAGGCGGATTTTGCCGTATGGTGAAACAATCAGGCCTAAACAGAAAATAACAAAAATGTTACCAGACCAGATGAACAACCAATCAAACGAGTTGATGATTTGACCTTTAACACCATCAAGTGCTGCTTTTGCTGATGCAGTATCTGTAATCAGAACACCGATCAAAAACAAAGTAATTAGGCCTGCGCTAATGCCAAATACAGGGTTATGAACATCAAAACCCCATTTTTGGACGTTATCTTGACCGACAGTGTAATCCGTACTGTCGATACTGTATTTATCTATACCTTTAGTCATTATCCCTCTCTACGGAATACTAATACGGTCTGTTGACCTCGTATCCCTTACTTACCTGCGACTTAATCACAAACTCGAACATACGATCCAAGTAGTACAAGCTGTTGTCACATAATTCAAATACTTGGATGTCTGAAGTTTAGCAGGTTAACTTATTGTTTTCAGTAAACCAGAATCGGTTCGATGAGTTTTCAAACAAAATTCACGTAATTACTCAAATTACTGACGAAAAAAAGGCCGACTCTGTCGACCTTTATTTGGAAAATACTTTTAGCTCAAAGCATTTTGATGCTTAACCAATTGATTTTCTGTTCGTAAACCTAACAATAAGCTTAGGCACATAAGCAATAATATGAATGCAAATGGTAACGCCATAGATACTGTTCCGGCTTGCAATGCTTGGATTGATTCAGTACCGCCAACCCAAAGTAAAACTGCGGCAATCGCACCGCCCATCAACGCCCAAAATACACGTTGTGGCACAGGTGCATCTACTTTACCGCCAGAGGTAATACTATCGATAACCAATGAGCCTGAATCTGAAGAGGTGATGAAGAACACCATGATCAAGCCAATCGATACAACAGAAAGCACTGAACTCATTGGAAGCGCATCGTAAGTGTGGAACAGAGACAGTGTAATATCTTGCAGACCATTCACACCTATCTCACCGACCTTGTTTGCCACTTGGTCAATCGCAATGCCACCGAAAATAGCCATCCAGATAATGATTACTGACGTTGGGATAAACAATACCGCCACGATGAATTCGCGAATGGTACGACCTTTAGAAATACGAGCGATGAACATGCCTACGAATGGTGACCAAGACATCCACCACGCCCAGTAGAATACCGTCCAACCTTGCATCCAAGTTTCATCCTCACGACCATGAGGATTACTTAAAGGAATGAAGTTTTCGATATAACCCATCAATGCCGTTGGAATGGCTTTAATACCCGCCATGCCACCAGCGATGGTTACGAAGATAAGCAAGCCCAAAGCAACCAACATGTTGACGTTACTTAGAACCTTTACGCCGCCGTTAATGCCGCGAACCACTGACATGGTTGCTAAGAAAGTCACCACTGCGATAACAATCAGCTGCATGCCAATACCACCGTCGGTACCAAACACATGGTTAATACCACTGGTGGCTTGCTGTGCGCCTAGGCCAAGCGATGTTGCAAGGCCAAATAGCGTTGCTAATACCGCGACGATATCAACGATATGTCCAAACCAACCCCAAGTTCTGTCCCCTAAAATTGGGTAGAAAATAGAACGAATAGAAAGTGGTAGACCTTTATTGAATGTAAAAAAAGCAAGAGATAGAGCAACAACGGCGTAAATAGACCAACCGTGTAAACCCCAGTTATAGATAGTCGCACCAAGCGCCAACTTAGCGGCTTCAGGAGAATAAGCTTCAACACCAAGTGGCGTTTCATACCAACCAGTGAAGTAAGCTACTGGCTCAGCAACACCCCAGAACATCAAACCAATACCCATTCCTGCGGCGAATAACATCGACATCCAAGATAGGTTAGAGTGTTCTGCTTTGGCATCATTGCCACCAATACGTATCTTGCCATACGGGGAGACAATGAGGGCAAAACAGAAAATAACAAAGATGTTAGCTGCCCACATGAAGAAACCATCGAAGTTACCGATGACTTTCCATTTAATTCCATCAAGTGCTGATTTTGCGGTTTCAGGATCAGCAACCAAAAGTGCAATCAGGAAGACGATGATCGCTCCTGCACTGATTCCAAATACTGGGTTATGAACGTCAAAACCCCATTTCTGAACGTTATCTTGTCCTACTGTATAATCGGTATTTTCAATACTATACCTATCTTTTACAGGCTCCATGCTTCCTCTCTAATTTGTAGCGCACAGTTTGCAACATTGCATTCGGCGCTTAAATTTCGAAAAGAAGAATATCAATCTGTCGCAAAAATACTAAAAAAACCTCCAAAAAGTAGGCGTAAATGGCAAAGTTAGTAATTCAATTACACTTTTCATGTAATTTAGCGTAAGATCAGTCCACAAGCCCCAAATTGACAGCATACTTAGCTAATTCTGCAGTTGAGTGAATATCAAGCTTATGCTTAATGTTTTGTCTGTGTGTTTCTACCGTTCGGTAACTGATATTTAAACCCTTCGCGATCTCTTTACTGCTCTCCCCTTTTGCCACCAATTTCAACACCGCTTCTTCACGTCTGCTCAATGGATTCTTGACGGATTGCGTGGGAGTAATCGGCTGAGTAAACAAATTCTGTGTAACTTTTTCACAGAAATAGGTCGAGCCTTGATTGACCGTTTTGATCGCCTGCACCATTTTTTCAGCGGAAATCTCTTTCAACATATAGCCAACTGCGCCCGACTGCATCACCTTCATAATGTATTCACGGTTGTTATGCATGGTCAGCATCAACACCTTGGCATCAGGGTCTTCTTCTTTAATCAGGTGGGTTGCATCAATGCCGTTCATGATAGGCATGCTAATATCCATCAACACCACATCGGGCCTTAAAGACTTAACAACCTCTACCGCTTCTAAACCATTACTGGCGGTGCCTATCACGCAAATATCTGGCTCGAGTTCCAATCTCGCCATAAAGCCATCCAGTACCACTTGGTGATCGTCAGCGATCACAACTCGAATAACTTCACTCATTCATTAATCCCTCTAGTGTCAGTAACACTGTAATTTCCGTTCCGAGGCCAATCTCACTCATCAGTTCAAAATCACCACCGATGAATTCCACCCGCTCTCTCATATTGCGCAGACCGATCCCTCGTTTTTCCATCGCTTTATAAGTGTTGAAACCGACACCGTTGTCTTGGATCAGCAGTTGCAACACATTGCCGATTTGCTGCGCGATAACCGTCACTTTAGTCGCTTGTGCGTGCTTTTCTATGTTGTTCAAAGATTCTTGTACTACTCGATATAAGGTCGTCGCCGCTTCTGATTTCAACTTGCCGGGTTGAGTGGTGAACAAAGTCTCCACTTCAATGCCCGAGTGCGCCTGAAAATCTAACAGCAATGAAGACAGCGCCGCTTCTAAGCCAATATCATCCAGTGAGCTTGGACGAAGTTGATGGGAGATGTGCCTCACCTCTTCAATCGCTCGCATCAGTGAATGCTGCGACTTATTCAAATGCGCTTTGAGGTCTTCATTTTGTAATTTATTACCAAGCAGTTCTAAGTGGCAACGACTTGATACTAATAATTGATTAATACCGTCATGCAGCTCTCGCGCTAAATGCTTCTTCTCGTCTTCTTGGAACATCACCGTTTTATGGGCGAGCTCTTTTAAGTTGTTATCCGCGATACGGTGTTCATGCATATTAATGGCTAAGGTCAGCACGATAATAACCGCCACGGTCACACTAAGAATTACGACAATGGAGAAGAACGTGGTTTCAATATTCTTGTTGATCGCAGCCTGCATCGAAGCCACTTCTTGATGCACGTCTTCGATATACAAACCCGTGCCAATCATCCAATCCCAACGTTCCAACCAAGCGGCATAACTCAGCTTAGACACCACTTCTCCGGTCGACGGCTTTTGCCACAAATACTGGTGAAACCCTCCTCCGGTTTGCGCCTCTCTTAATAGCGCTTCTATCAGAAAGTCACCGTCTTCATCTTGAAGTTCAAGTAAGTTTTGGCCAACCAACTCTGGTTGAATTGGATGAACCAAATTGGTTCCGTGGCGATCGTACGCAAAGAAGTACCCATCAGAGCCATATCTAAGTTTAGACAATATGCTTCGGACTTCTGCTTTGGCTTGCGCTTCTTTGATGTCGGGGTCGTTGTAGATATGTTCGATCGCATCGAATGCGAGGTCGACGGTGTCTTTGAGGGCGTTTTCACGCGACTTGATTAAGCTGTCTCTGAAGATCTCGACCTCTTTCGCACCCAACGTCTTGGTTTGGTGTAACGAGATCCAACTTATGCTCGCCGTTACTAACAGCAACGGGAGTAGCGTCAGCAAAATCAGCTTAGCTTTTAGAGGCATTCCTTTCCCTCACAAAAAACGGCTTACTGAACATCAATAAGCCGTTTTACTTTATCAATTTATAGATAGCCGTTGAAACATATCATTCACATTCTAGGCTTCACTCACATTCCATAGAAAGATGGGAAAGCGAGAAGTGATCCAAGTACGAGGATTTGAATCAGAATGAATGGCATCACGCCTCGGTAGATGTCCTTAGTGGTGACGCCTTTCGGTGCAACCCCTTTCAAATAGAACAAACTGAAGCCAAATGGCGGCGTTAAGAATGAGGTTTGTAGGTTCATTGCGATAAGGATAGCGAACCACGTCATGTTGATGCCCATCAATTCAGCCACTGGCGCAATGATCGGCACGATGATGAAACAGATCTCTACGAAGTCAATGAAGAAACCCAGAATCAAAATAACCAACATGGTGATGATCAGGAAGCCCCACTTTTCACCGGGTAGCTGCAACATCCACTCTTCAACAAGGTAATCACCACCCGTGTAAGTAAACGCCATCGAGAATGCCGTCGCACCAAGCAAGATAGCAAAGACCATCGCGGTCACTTTAACTGTCTCTTTCGACGCAGCAAACACCATCGACCAACTAAACTGACCGTATAACAGTGCAAGAACCAATGCACCAGCACCACCTAACGCTGCCGACTCAGTTGGCGTAGCGACACCCGCAAAGATAGAGCCCAGAACAACAATGATCAGTGCTAATGGTGGAAGAATCGCTTTAAGCGCATTAAACACTTCTTGCTTACGGCTAATAGAGTCATCACGTTCAATCGGTTGAGCCGATTCAGGGTTGAGCTTCGCGTATATCAAGATATAGACAATGTAAGCACCCACTAGCATCACGCCCGGCCAAATTGCCGCTTGGAACAAGTCCCCAACCGGTACACCCAATACATCACCTAATAAAATCAAGACGATGGAGGGCGGAATGATTTGCCCTAAGGTACCAGAAGCACAGATGGTGCCGCAGGCTAAGCCTTTGTCGTAGTTGTACTTGAGCATAACAGGCAGAGAGATAAGCCCCATTGCCACTACTGAAGCACCAACTACACCCGTTGATGCGGCAAGTAGT
Source organism: Vibrio sp. FE10 (assembly GCF_030297155.1). Taxonomy (NCBI): domain Bacteria; kingdom Pseudomonadati; phylum Pseudomonadota; class Gammaproteobacteria; order Vibrionales; family Vibrionaceae; genus Vibrio; species Vibrio apostichopi. The sequence goes on from NZ_AP028067.1 coordinate 2,344,565, forward strand.
GAGCCCACCAGCACGGTCGAGATAGCAATACCACCTCGAACACCACCAAACAGTCGCCCCATTGACTCAAGCAACTGCTCAGCAAGCTTGGTCTTTTGTAGAACAAGCCCCATGAAAACGAACAATGGAACGGCCATCAGCACCGTATTTTCCATGATCGATTGAATTCGATATGGCATGAAGGCGAACATTTCGATGCCTTCAGCCCAAACACCAAAGATTAACGCAATACCACCAAAGGTGAACGCAACCGGGAAGCCAAGTAAAAGTGCAAACAAGGCTACGAAAAACATTACTATTCCAATCATGTTCAGCCTCTACTTATTCTTTGTATGAGTATTATTTGCATGGATAAGGTGCGGATTAAAAATCTTGTTGAGCGAATGCAGGATCAAACCGACTCCGCTGAGTGCCATTAAGAAAAATGAAAGTGGAATCATCGCTTTAATGATCCATCGGTAAGGAAGGCCTCCGGGATCGCCCGACGTTTCACCGAGGTTATAACTTTCTTTCGCAACATCGATTCCAAACCAAGCAACCAGCAAACAGAAAGGAAGCAGGAAGACAACGGTGCCGATTAGGTCAATAATCGCTTGTGCCTTGAAGCTGAGTTGTTCGTAGAAAACATCAACTCGCACGTGGCCACCCGCTTTGATGGCGTAAGGAACACCTAGCAAGAATACGGCTGAGAAAAGGTGCCATTCCATCTCTTGAAAGGCGATAGACACGTCGTTAAAGGCGTATCGCATCACAACGTCATACACAACGTTAGCAACAAGAAGGATAAACAACATACTGGAAAGCCATCCCAGTGCATCACCGATACGATTAAATAGGCGTTCAATATAAATTAGACTTCGCATTCCCGACTCCATGGAATTTGAAAAGACATCGCGTATTAGAGTTAGTGCAACTACAACGAGTAGCGCTAACAAGATGCACGACGTAGAAAGGGTTCTTGAGCGTATTACAGGATTTATCCTGCTTAATTATTATGGTTAAAATGAACCCGCCGCTTATCTGCTTATCTGCTTATCTGCTTATCTGCTTAGATACTTAGAGACTTAAGCCCTTAGGCACAAGTGACATCACAGTGCATCTGCTTTGGGTTCATTTAACTTTTAGGTCAACCGCTGTCGACTATTTCGCTTGGCTATTTAAATAAGCTCTATGTGAAATATCCGTCCATGAACGTACTTGCTCTAGGTAGCTTGCTTGTGAAGCTTGAATCTCTTTTGCTAGCTCATCTTTCTCAGCATGTGCAGCAAGTAGGCGATCGTTCGCTTCTTTCAGTGCAGACATAACCTCTGGCGGGAAATCTTTCACTTGTACATCTGGGTATTCTGTTTTCATTGAAACCCAGTTTTTGCCACTTTCATGTGTTGCTTGTGTGTACATGTCGTAAGCCGCGGTACGCATTGCAACACGCAAGATTTCTTGTAGGTCTTCAGGTAGCTTGTTCCAAGTACGTTTGTTCACTAGGAATTGAAGCTCTGAACCTGGCTCATGCCAACCTGTGTAGTAGTAAGGCGCGATCTTGTGGAAGCCCATTCGTAAATCAAGTGATGGACCAACCCACTCTAGTGCATCGATCGTGCGACGCTCTAAAGACGTGTAAAGCTCACCTGGGGCAATATTGGTAGGTTTAGCGCCTAGCTCCGCCAGAATCTCACCCGCAAAGCCTGGGATTCGCATTTTCAGACCTTGTAGGTCTTCCACGCTGTTGATCTCTTTTTGAAACCAACCGCCCATCTGGATATCCGTGTTACCACCAGGGAACGACATCAAGTTATGTGGAGAGTAAACCTGCTCCATCAACTCCATACCACCACCGTGATAGAACCACGCGTATTGTTCTGCAGGCGTCATACCGAAAGGCATAGAAGTGAAGTAAAGAGTGTTTGGAACTTTACCTTTCCAGTAGTAAGAGCCTGAGTGACCCATGTCGTATTGACCAGACTTGACCATGTCAAAAACGCCAAGCGGTGCTTTGTGTTTGTTCGCTGAATCGATTCTGATTTGCAGTCGACCATTCGACATTTTCTCAGCCATCGCAGCCATGTTCTTCGTCGCGTCACCGAATACAGGGAAGTTTGGTCCCCATGTTTCAGCAAGCTTCAAGCGATAAACCTTATCAGCAGCAGTTGCACCAGTAGCGACCAAAGCTAAACAAGCCGCTGCAGTTACCGCAACGTTTTTAAAAACTCGTGTGAGGGAGTTAGAAATGAGACTCATGTTCACGTCCTTTTGTTGGGTTAACACTCTTTCTTTGAGTATTTTTTATGATTCAACATAAGAGTGCACCTTGATGAGGCAACTAGATATCAGGGAGAGCACGCACGACGGACCCACACAAACTGCGTATTAGACCAAAGGATTACGTAGAACTACGTAGGAGATCATTGAGTAATGTCGATTTTAAAGGACTCACCTTATTCACCGGAGAAATACTTATTGATAAATACCTAAGTATTAATAATTAAATACCGTTAACAATTGATTGCCATTTCGTGATAAAGCCCTATTTCCACCACACATCAGATATGCACACGAGCACACTTAATCCATAAGAATCAAGGTTTCAGAGAATTAGACGCCCTATTTTGGTGCTTACTGATTCGAAACATGGGACACGCGAAACACAGATGAAAAACTGAAGGGGTCAGCCGATTGGAAATAAAGCTTCTGGGGCTAAGCGTGAATGTTAGGTTTGAATATGGGATTGGGATTATCCGTCAGATACAAAAAAGCCTCGATAATCGAGGCTTAAAAACTTTAACGAAGCGAATGTAATCCCGAAGGATTAGATAGCTTTGTAGATAACCTTGTTACCTGCAAGTTGCTCTTTCGCTACTAGGTTTTCTTCAAGAAGTTTTTTCAATGCGCCTGTTGCCCATGAAGCTGCTTTCGCGTCTTCTTGACCAGCTGCTAGGCCGATACCTTTAGGGTTAATGCCTTCAGCATTGCTAACAACGATGTCTAGAACTTGTTGTTGCTTAGGAGTCAGTGCTACTGCAACTTCTTTCGTTGCTGCTACTGCTTTCTCTACCGCTGGTTTTGCTGCTACAGTTTTTTCTGCTACAACTTTCTCTGCGACAGGCTTCGCTTTTTTCGGCGTTGCCACTGCTTTAACTACAGCCGCTTTAGTGCGTTTCTGCAGTTTAGCCTGCACCTTACGCTTATGAGCAAGTCTCATTGAATATTTCTCCAGTTCACTGCTCTTTTCGCAGTGGTGAAAATTTGAAGCGCGATTTATACCAAAAAACGGGAGCTATTTGTAGAGTGAAGCGTCGAAAGTCGACGAAAAATACCGATATTGTCTACTACCGTCTATTATTTAAACATAGACTTATCAATTTAGGGTCATATACACTGGTTATCCATCCAGACAAAAATATGAAAACTTGGTGTTGCCTATGGACACTCGTCACCTTACAAATTTCTCTTTGCCTGCATTTACGCAATCATATCGAATTATCGCCATCACTTTAGGATTCGCTTGCCTAATCATGGCGTTATACATTGATAACTCAAAATTACTGATCGTGGGTGCATTTTGCATTAGCGCCCTTTTGGGTACGGGCTATTATTTGATGCTTCGTAGCAGAGTGATGTTCACGCTCACCCCCACTCACTTTCAACAGCATTTTTATAAAGGTGGATGGGTTTTAAAGTGGAGCAATATTGAGAAGATTGGCATGTGTACCTACGAACAAGAAGGGTGGCATCAACCTCTCCCTTGGGTGGGCATTAAAATGAAAGATTACTCGCCCTACCTCGACTCTATTTGCCCAAAAATAACCTGCGAATTATTGCTGAGCCAACGTGCGCTTTTGTACTTGGGAGCGAAACAAGCGGGTAAAGAGTCGAACTTTGAAGACATGGTTTTAGACTCATCGCACTACCACACGCGTTGTACCGAAAACGGCTGTGTTGAATTGAGCCAATATAAAGACTCAGAGAATATCGACGACGATAACGTCAGTAATTACCAGCCACAGACTGCCCTTGATTCAACTAATGAATCAAACACTCAAAACGCGTTGATTAAAGACTATTCAGGATTACAGGCGATGCTTGCGAACAGGATGAAATATCAAAGAGGGTTTCACGGCTACGATATTTTCATATCAACCCATGATCTGAATATCAGTGGAGAGGAGTTTATTGGACTAGCTCGACGCTACTTGGCGGCTGCCGAGCGCTTTTCTGATTAAAAACAGACAAGTTTAGAAATAAACTCGCACGCTAATCCACGATGAACCATAAAAAAGCTTAACTTTCATAAGAAAAGCTAAGCTTCATTTTCAATCGTTCTTATATTAAATCAGAGACTTAATTAATAAAGAGGCATTTCATCCGCTACGAATGGGTTTGATGCGCGCTCACGGCCAAATGTAGACTCAGGACCATGACCCGGTACGAATGTCACGTCACTGCCTAGCGGCCAAAGCTTAGTCTTGATTGAAGCAATCAGTGTGTTGAAGTCGCCTTGTGGGAAATCCGTACGACCAATAGCACCGTTAAATAAAACGTCGCCAACAAACGCCATACGCGCTTGCTCGCTGAATAGCACGACGTGACCTGGTGTGTGGCCCGGAGTATGAATCACATCAATCACTTGGTTACCAAAAGTAACTTTGTCGCCCTCTTCTAACCATGTGTTTGGTTCGAAAGCTTTGCACAGTGGGAAACCAAACATCTGGCTTTGATTCTCTAAACCTTGAAGCCAAAAGTTGTCTGCCTTATGTGGGCCAACAATGTTCACGTTCAAGATCTCAGCAAGTGGTACTGTTCCGCCCACATGATCTAGGTGACCGTGAGTCAATACCAAGTTCACCACTTTAACACCTAACTCTTCGATGATAGCAGCCAGTTGCTGAACATCACCGCCCGGATCGACAACGATGCCTTCCATTGTCTCATCACACCACACAATTGAGCAGTTTTGAGAGAAAGAGGTAACAGGGACAACTTGATACTTAAGAGACATATACAAACCTTAGAGGGCAAACTGAAATTTGGGCAAACTATGACATTGGATGTCTACTTTGACAAGTACCTAGCATTCGCTCGTAAATTCAGTTTAACGCTACCAACTGCGTACAGGACCAGTATCAATATGGATAAAGTTGCTACGCGCATAATAACCGACACCACCCGCGTTCAGGCTTTTGGCTACGTCTCTTAATTCTTTTAGGTTAACGCCATCAATACGGAAATCGATCGCTTTACCCAACATGTGGTAGCTCTTCTTAGCTACGCCACTCGACTTAGAGCGCAATGCTTCATTGGTCGCTGGAGAACGGTAACCAGAGATGATTTGAACTTCTTTTTGAATACCCAGAACATTTTGAATCTGTGTGATCTGATCAAACAGGTTCTTGTCCATAGGATGAATTTCATTGCGGCGGAAATCACGACACAATTTGCTTAAACGAGCCATTTCATCACCAACATAGTTAGTGCCATCGAAATAACAGGTCTCTAATCGTTCACCAGTGTGAAGATTGTTCATGCTAATCGTTCTTGGTTGATCAGGGTATGAAGCAAAAGCGATAGAAGGAGTAATTGAGGCGACAACAGCGGTACCACCAGCGTAAGTCAGAAACTGACGGCGTGAAAATAAACTTTGAGACATACAGCAAAAAAACCAATTAGATCGAACGAAAAATGCACGATACATAATGGAAATTGCTGCGTCAACGTACAAAAACCGGCCAAAAGGTTAGTATTTGTAACCTTTGCACGGTTAGTTATTGATCCACATTATAATTTTATCAATAGAAGCTTCGTTGTCATTTTTTGGTCAAGATCACCCTTATTGGCTTCACTGATAATTAACCACCCTCTTTATCATATTGGTAGATGTCACCACGATACTGAATGCCCCCTTCTTCAAACAGCACGGTTTGATAGATGATATGCACGGGGATTCGCTTCTTGAGGCGAACCTTAGTATTAGGAGCAAGGTCATTATTCTGGTTCGGTGCTTTCCTTACCTTGGTGGCAAACAACAACTCAGCTAATTCCTCTGCATGTTCGACACGTATGCAACCGGAGCTATAAGCGCGGAAGTCGTCATTAAACAGGCCTTTACTTGGCGTATCGTGCAGATAGATCGCTCGCTTGTTCGGAGTATTGAACTTGTACAAACCTAATGCATTACGCGAGCCTGCTTGCTGACGCATTCGATATGGGAAAGAATTGAAGTTAATGGTCTGCCAATCGATCTCTGTGGTGTCAACCGTCTCCATAGTGCGCCAACCGTCAATCACTTGGAAGTTGTGTGTTTCTAGGTAGCTTTCGTCTGCTTTTACCTTAGGCAGGATGTCTTTGACCATGATTTTCCACGGCACGTTCCAAGTCGGGTTTAGGATGACCGAATCTAGGTTTATCTCTAAAAGCGGTGTTTTTCGCGACTTTCTGCCCACGACAACTTTGGACTCAAACACTTCTTCACCATCTTCCCAATACTTCATATCAAAGCTAGGTACGTTAACGACGATGAGAGAATCTCTGTCTCGTGGCCACAAACGCACGCGTTCCGCATTCAAAGCCAATGACGTCAATCGATCATCAAAGCTCATGTTGATCCATTTGATCGTGTCTGGCCCAACGATCCCATCGTCTGTAAGACCGTGCATGCGCTGAAATGATTTAATCGCCGCTTGCAGATCTCGATCGAACTCGGGAAAATCGACGGCGATCATCGAGGTATCAACGCCGACTAAAGCAATACGCTCAACAAGAATGGCTTTGTCTGAAAGCTGATCACCTAATCGCTTCAAACCTTTCTGTCTATAGCGTTCGATATTGAGTTCAGAGGCGGTTTCTAACACCGAATAGGTTGCTTTAAATTGGTCAAAATCCCCAACAGGCGGCGCGTAAGACAGCACTATCTCCAATAAGTAATCATTGGCGACGCTGCTTTTTAATCTCATTAGAATATGCGGAGAAGGCGCGGGTAATTTGGAATGCAACTTGCCTGAGAAATACCACTCTTTACCGGCAAGTGGCGCATTTTCAACGTAGCTAAGGTAGTAGATAAAAGTATCGGTTAATAAGATGTCCAACTCTTGCCACTGGGCATTGGATTGATAGTAACGGATTTGCTTGAGTTGTCGTTCGAAGAGTGGCGCCATTTGCGCTTGTTCGAGAAGCGACAATTGGAATTCAAACGCTTTAACAAGTTCAGGGGAATCCCACAGAATAGGCAGAGAAGAGTCTTGATAAATACTTTGGGTGAGCTCTGGATAAATCAGCATAAATGAGAGTTCTGAATCAGCCGGAATAAATCGGCTCTCGTCAGAACTCGTATAGCTCCATGCATGCACAGACACTAACACCAATAATCCACAGAAGTATTTCGCTAACATGCTTAACCCCATCACCAATCATCCCATAAGTATGGCAAAGAAATAGGAGTAAGCATGTTATTTTTTAAGGAGTTTTATGAACTAGATTGCACTCCAGTGATTATCCCACTGGACCGATGATTGCTGACTGGATTTCTCATAAGGCTTGCGTTGGCTCACCACACTGCCCGCTCCAGAGCTAAGTCGAAACTCACCATCAAGCAACACTGCACCAGAAGCATCAGATAACGCAGAGAGTTCAACTAACTCTTTCGTCTCTTTAGACCAAATACCGTAGCAGTTGCCTCTTGGCGAGGTCGCAATAATCCAATCGTCTGATGCCGCAATACTGGCGATATAGTGATTGAACCTTGCCCATTGCTCTGGTTCCGCGTTCAGTGATTCAAACTGCCCGCCTTTAGTATGCATCGCCAATAGCGAAGGATACTCGTCAGGCTCACCACGATATTGCTGACCACAAAGTACCGTTTCAGCACCATCATGGGCTAAGTGTCGAATGCTTAGCTTCTTGTCTAGCAGTTCAACCTGATCAAGCAGCGTACCTTCAGGTGAAACATAACTTAAGCTCGGTTGCATTGAATCCAAGTTTTTCGGGGTTCTGCCATCAGTATGAACGCCCCCTACGCCAATCGCGAGATTTCCATCCGGCATGATGATCACTTCATGAGGGCCAATACCAAAGCCAGTGAACTCCTCGACCTTGCGATAGCCTTGTGCGACATCGTAAACGCCAATCACACCTTGGCTGCTGTCCGTTTTCCCTTCAGTGGCGTACAGTAACTTGCCATCTAATGAGTAAACACCATGACCGTAGAAGTGACGATTATTCCCTTTCACAACTAACTTGATTTGGTCACCGCTTTTATAGTCAAACACCATAAAATAGTCACCAGGACGACGAGCAAATACCACCGCATGCGATGAGGTTGGGCAAATCGCGACGCCATGGCCACGGTCGGGGATCGGTAGCTGATTCAATGGCATACCATATTCGTCAGCCACAACCGCTGAATATTGGCCACGACCATTAAGCGCACAACCAATCAACTGGGGATCGTTCGACGAACTCGCCCCATCCTTTCGACTCACACAGCCAAATGGAAGCATCGGAACAGCTGCACAACCCAGTGCAGCCTTGAGTAGCGTTCTTCGCGTAGTATCAGTCACCATCGGTAGCATTAAATCCTATTACCACGCCAAGCTCTATCGCCACTTCTTCATGAATCAGGTACTTCAAACGTTCTAGTTTATTGTATTGAGTCAGCACATCTCGGTAGCCCTCTTTGCTCTGCAATAACTCAAACAAGCTTGAGTCTGTAGGCCAAGTATCTAGCGTCAATGTGAACTGGTCAGCAACGCGATCAGCAAGGTCGTTTAAGCCCTTCTCTCTTAATAAGCCGTCTAGACCATTGCCATCAGCCAGGTAAAGCTTTTGAAGTGCTGCTACATTCGCTTTTAGTTGAGTCATCGAGGTTTGTGCACGCCATGATTCAGAGAAGTAAGGACGTGGATGACCGATTTTCGCCATCGGACGGCTCAGCTTTTTCATGCTGTAATCAAGTTGGTTGGTCAATAAAGCGATGTATTCAGACTCCCAACGCGTCTCGTCTAGCGCTAACCAAGGGTTAACCTGCCATGCCTGTGCAATCAAAGATGACTTAATCGCTAAGTTTTCAGTAATCGCTTGCGACGACTGGCAACCTAGTGCTTTGTCTTGCAGCAGTGGCGATTGCTCGTCATAAAGCGACCACTCCAATGCGCCAAGTCCTTGTACTGTCACACTCTGCTGAGCAATTTCGTCTTGAGACCAAACTTTATCTTGCTGAGTCAGTTGGCGCATTTTTAGGCCGGTGGTGTTCTTTTTGTCTGGCCAGAATTGAACATTCCAGCTCTCTTCAAGCGCTGCTGTTGGGCCTCTTTCTTGGCCTTGCAGTGCCATCCAACTGTTCATGGTGAGCTGCCACTGATTTTTCAACGCATCTAACTCAACATCGTTGGTTTGGCAGTAACCCTGCATCAGGACTTCTAGCTCATTGGCTTGCTTGGCAAATAAGACGGCTGAATCAAACTCTTGTTGATAAACACTACGACTGATGTGATCGGTCGTGTCTGCTTGATAAGACACACCGTTAACCTCAGATGAAGCGGGTTGCTCACCCGATGATTGGCAGCCTGCCATGATTAATACCGACAAAGGCATTAACAAAAATTTATGTGTCATGCTGTTACCTTACTTCCTAGTTTTTCTTTTAATTATATGAGTTCATTAAATATGAAACGACCGCTGACCTCGTATTCCTACAAGTTCAGCGGTTGTGGGCTTTAAGTTAACTTTTTATCCGTGCCAACTCAGTCGTCGAGGCGCTGAGCTTCAGACTGCCTATAGTGAGTTTAAAAATGCCAGTAATGCTTCGCGCTCGGTCGCATTCAAAGACAGAACTTTTTGTTTCGCCATTTCAGCTTCACCACCGTGCCAAAGCACCGCTTCCATAACGTTTCTTGCACGGCCATCATGAAGCAAGAAGGTGTGACCATTCACTTCTTTGGTATAGCCTAATCCCCACAATGGCGTGGTGCGCCACTCTTGACCATTGGCAAGATACTCAGGACGGTTATCCGCTAAACCTTCACCCATGTCGTGTAGCAACATGTCGGTATATGGGCTAATTAACTGATTAGACAATGCAGGTAAGCCTTCACGCTCAGCCGTGCGGAATTCAGCTTGGTGACAACTTTGACAACCCGCGTCTTTAAACAGCTTTTTACCCTGAACAACGACTGGATTGTCGACGTTACGACGAATAGGTACCGCTAAATGCTGCGAATAGAACTCAACGAAATCTAAGATGTTGTCGCTGACTTCTGGCTCGCCACCATTCGGAAAATCATCACAGGTTGATTGCGCTGATGTGCAGTTTTCATTCGGGAATAAACGACTCGTTAGACCTAAGTCACCGTTAAACGCCGCGGCATTTTGCTGCATTAAATTTGGCTGACCGGCTTTCCAACCGAAACGGCCTAACGTCATGTCATTAGTTTGAACATCAAGAACGTAGTTGGCTTTGCCTGATACACCTTGCTTGTCAGCTAACTGCTGCTCAGCAAATCCAAGAATCGTTTCTTTTGAAATGCTCTCAAGCAAGCCAAGGCCAATCATTGGCGGCGCAACACGCGCAGAAAATTCAGTTTTAGGGTGCATCTCGCCAAAAGCAAGATCGGTAATCTTTAAAGTGGGTTTACGCAGAGTAACGACAGTGCCGTCTTTGAATTCAACAGGAACATCGGTGTAACTGATATTCACTTTACCCTCTGGTTTAACACCTTGAAGCGCGAAATCTTGTAGCTGTCCGCCGTAAGTCGGTTCTGGAATGCCACCATCGCGAATAAAAGCTTGTCTCTGCTCTGGTGTTTCAGCAGGAATACTCAAGCGAACCAGCATGGATACCGCGTTCTCATCGCCTTTTTCTGGCGCGTGGCCACGACCATCTTTGATGTGACAGTTTTGACAACCGTTGGTGTTGAACAATGGGCCCAATCCATCACGTGCATCGGTTGATGATGGTGCAGGAACCCAAGGGTTTCTAAAGAAGCTGTTACCTACGCTGAAATCCAAGCGTTTGCTCATTGGCAAATTGGCAGCAGGAAGAGAAAAAGCATTCGCTCCCTCTTTCTTCACGGTAGTTTTGCCACCAGAGTAGGTTTCATGAGCGTGTAATGGAGATAAGAAAAACAGTGCGGTTAATAGTGAGGCTGAGAGATACGACTTCATACATTGCCTTGCTGTGTTTTTGATTTTAGTTTTTATTTGGGAGTAACTTTCTTGAGTAGCAAACAATTAAGGGCTCAATGAGAGCCCTTACAATAGTTTTGGACTCGGGTTCTTAGAACTCGTGATCGGCCGTGTCTGGGTTTAGGCTATCAATGCCAATAACACCTGCAGCACGCTCGATTGCAGCTGTTTGAGACACTAGCGCAACAATTGTTTTGTTTACTAGTGCATTACCCGCAGCGTTGTCAGCAGCAATTAGCTGATCGAAGTGCTGGTTGTTTTTCTCCGCAGAAACAACAAGCTGACCAACTTGTGCACGTGCTAGGTCAAACTGCTTTTGAATCTCTTTCGCAGCTTGCTCGTCTTTTTGCTCAACTAGGTCAAACAGGCTAGGGCCTGAAAGTAGAGAACCATCTTCACGCTTGTACAAGCCAGTGTATACGTTGTAGATACCTTGCTCGTTGTAGTAGTGAGAGTTGTGCGTGTTATCAGAGAAACAGTCGTGCTCATCTTCAGTAGAGTTAGCTTCTAAAGCCACTTTCATACGCTCACCCGCCAATTCACCTAGAGACAGTGAACCCATGCCGAACAACATTTTACGTAGGCCGTTGTCGCTAGATTCAGAAAGAAGCTCTTGACGGTAGTTGCCTTTTTCGCCTTCAGCCCACTGCTTTTCCATCCACTCTAGGTCTTGGATAAGTAGTTCAGCTGATGCTTTTAGGTATGCGCCACGACGGTCACAGTTGCCGTTAGTACACTCAGCGCCAACAACGAAATCAGTGTAAGCACGCTCACCTGCACCGCTGTTTGTGCCGTTTAAATCTTGGCCCCAAAGTAGGAATTCAATAGCATGGTAACCAGATGCTACGTTTGCTTCAGAACCGCCGATCTCGTTAAGATCTGCGATTAGCTCAGGAGTAATGTTGGTTGCGTCTACTGTAGTTTGACCAATTTGGAACGTTTTGTTCGCAACGATGTTTGCGCTTGCGCCTTCGTTACCAAGCTCATATTGGTAATCAGAAGAAACGTAATCGATTAGGCCTTCATCTAGTGGCCATGCGTTTAATTGACCTTCCCAATCATCAACAACAACATTACCAAAGCGGAATACTTCAGACTGTTGGTAAGGTACGCGAGACTCAAGCCAAGCTTGTTTTACTTGTTCGAAGTTGCCAGCAGAAGGAGAAGCTAAGAAGGTATCAATAGAAGAGTTCAACGCTTTTGCTGTAATTACTGAATCTGCAAACACTGCATGAGCAATATCTGCGTAATGTTCTACAACTTGATCTTGAGTTACTGCTGCGAAAGAAGAAGCAGAGGCAAAAATGAGTGACGAAGTTACGGCTTTGGTCACTAAAGATTTAATGGTCATGAAGCATCCTTGTTGAGCTTTAAATTATTATTCGTAGTAATAGTGCAAACCATTATCATTTGCACTACGGATTGGAATAATACAAACTTACAATTTTATTGCAAGATAAATACAAAAAAACCTCACATTTGTGAGGTCTTTAAACATTTTTGTGTTAAGCGCAACAGTGGAGGCTAATCAGATGTCCAGATTATGCTTACCGTGTGAGACTTTGGCCTTCAAGTAGCTTTCGTTACCCGATTTAATGTGGGCCGAAGTGTTGACCACTTCTGCAATCTCAATACCAAACTCTTTAAGTTCGTTGATTTTCTTAGGGTTGTTGGTCACCAAGCGGATTTTTGTGGTACCCAAAGCACGCAGCATTTCTGCCGCTTCGGTGAAATCACGTAAGTCGTCGCCAAAACCCAAGTGGTTATTCGCTTCGTAAGTGTTCATCCCTTCGCTTTGAAGGCGGTACGCATCAATCTTGTTATATAAGCCGATACCACGACCTTCTTGGCGTAGATAAAGAATCACACCGCCAGTTTCACCCATGATTTGAATGGTTTCGTCTAGCTGCTCGCCACAATCACAGCGAGATGAATGAAAAACATCACCAGTAAGACATTCAGAGTGCATACGAACAAGAGGTATGTCTTGTGTCTTATCGGCTGATTTAAATATCACAGCAACATGCTCTTTATCTGTTTTCAATCCATGAAAAGACAGAAGTTCAGCATCAATACTGCTCGTTACCCCTACTTTGAAATCTATTCTGGCACGTACTTCCGCCATATTTATACTCACTTGAAAATTCGATGTATTTAACAACACTACATTATTTGTCTAAACAAGTTTTTGTAGCCAACTATCTAATGATAGACACTATGGGGCTGTTAACAATTTTTTTCAAGGTCGACTACGCACAAAGTGTTACATTATAACAATTAATCATCGAACAAGAAAAAACCCCACATTGGTGATACCAACATGGGGTTATAAATTAATCAGTTGCGACTGAGGCTCTACTTTTTACAGAACGATCAACTTACTTGAGTTTGCTTCCAAATGACCAGTTGAACCCAAGCATTCTCCAGCTCGGTCAGTTCTTCTTGCGTAAGCGTAGAAATACTCGACTTAGCACTGTATTTTTCTCCCCACTTGTCGGATTGGACATGGGTATGGAATTCTTTTTTCAAATTTGAGATTAGGTTATCCACAAATACATCCTTATATAACAGTGCTCAGCCTTTATAATCCCTTAATGTTACAAAATACAGGTTAATTGGTAAACAGTAATACGTAATTTTTATGAGCTCTTTCTAACACTTTTTACTGATAAATATATAAATAAGAGAAAAAATGCGATCGGTAAGAGCCAAAGTAATAGGGTTGAGGCCCCCATTGGTGGCTTATAGAGCACAAATTCACCAAACCTTTCCGTCATGTATTGAGTGATTTCATTATTGCTCTTCCCTGCTTTCACCATATTAAACACAACCAAACGCAAGTCTTTTGCTATCGGAGAGTTTGATTCAATCAAATTTTGATTCTGACATTGTGGGCAGCGCAGCGATTTTGCCAAAGTAATAGCACGCTGTTGTTGATCAAGGCTTTCAAACTCAAACAACTCGACTTGAATGCTTGTCTCTTTATCACCTGCAGTAAAAAGGTCTTCCGCTTGAAGAGGAAAAACAGCGAGCAGCGTCGTTGAGAGTACAAAGACCATTTGTAGAAGAGACTTCCTCATCAATTTGTACCTGAAAAATAGACGGCAAGTTGCTCCTGCCAAATCGATTCATTCAACACGCCCAAGAGTTTCTTAACGATTTGCCCATCAGCATCGACTAAATACGTCTCCGGAGTTCCTATGACACCGAGCTCTAAAGCCAACTTCCCTTGAGGGTCGCTGATCACTCTTGAGTATGGGTTTCCGTCGCTGGACAATACATTGAGCGCCGCTCCGGGGTTATCTCGGTAATTGAGACCAACAATTGGAACGCCTTTCTTCTGCAATTCGAGCAAAAACGCGTGTTCTGTTTTACAAATACCACACCATGAAGCCCATACATTAACGAGCTGGTAAGGATGCTGCGTAATATCAGCTAACGTAAGCGCTTGTGTGTCTGTGTTGCCTCTACCACTATTTATTAGCTGAATAGACGTGAATTCAGGGAACGCTCTTTGTTGTTGTGACACAATCGTCGTTTGCTGCTTGTTCTCGAGCACAAACACAAAAGCAACGACCAAAATCAGGGCCATTGTGAACAGAAGAATCAGTTTTTTACGAACGCTGGTATGCATACTGGGCAGCCTTAACGGTTATCTTTTTACGATGTGTCAATGAAAGTACGGCACCCAGAATTGAGAAAAGTGCACCAAACCAAATCCAACGCACGTAAGCCTTATACTGCACTCTAAACGCATAAGACGTGGCGTCTACTTTCTCGCCCATCGTAATATAAACATCACCATGCCAGAACCACTTCATCGCGGGTTCGCTCATGTTCATCACTCTAACTTGATAATGCCTTCTTTCTGGCGCAATCAAAAAGGTGTGCTCTTCATCTATTAAATCGAGTATTGCTTTTTCAGCGGTAAAATTTGAAGCGACATAAAGCTCGGTGTCCCGATGAGAAATGACCCAATCGACAAACTCAACCTGTTCGCCTGGGCTCAATTTATAACTGCGTTCGAATGAGTGGTAACTGTTCATCGCAGCGCCTACGGCTAAAACAGCAATCCCAACATGAGCAAAGGTCATCACCCAGACTTTGCGTTGGAACTTGGAGCTTCGCGTCACCATTAAGCCATAAACATGCGTCAATACCACCCAGAATGCGAGCGCCCAAGTCAGCAGCGCCATTATTTGTAGTTGTACCTGTTCCACTTGCCAAGAATAACAAAGGTAACCGAGCAACAATGACACCAAAGCTAACGAGGCAATCACACCTTTGCTTGCTTGAGGTTTAATACTTAACAATGGGGCCAGACCAACCACGCCAAGTGCGAGCAAAGCCAAAGGCGCTATCAATAGATTAAAGTACGGCGCACCTACCGATATGTTGCCCAATCCAAGCAGTTCAAAGACCATTGGATAAAACGTACCAAACACTACAACAGCGGTCGCCAGTACAAAAATGAGCATCGCAACTAAGCTCAAAAAGCTCTTACTCGCGAAGCTGGTAATCGGGTTCGACTCGAAAGACTCGCCTCTCACAATAAGCAACGAGAAGGAACTCAACAGCACAGCCACGAGTATTAATAACAGTGCGATGCCTTTAGTTGGGTCAACCGCAAACGCATGCACAGACGTTAATACGCCAGAACGAACAATAAAGGTGCCTAAGATACTCAGACAAAACGTAATGAACGCAAGGCTTAGAGACCACTTCAACAGCTGCTGTTTTCCTTTGGCAACACCTAGGCTGTGCAGTAATGCGGTCGATGTCAGCCAAGGTAACAAGCTCGCATTTTCAACCGGATCCCAAAACCACCAGCCTCCCCAACCTAATTCGTAATACGCCCACCAAGATCCCAAGGCAATCCCTGCAGTTAGAAAGATCCACGCAGTCAAACACCAGCTTCGACAATGCACAACCCAGTCAAACTCGATCGGATCGACCAGCAAGGCGGCAACAGCAAAGGCCAACACCACAGAAAAACCGACATAACCAAGATAAAGCAGAGGTGGATGAAAAATCAGACCAACATCTTGTAGCATTGGATTGAGGTCGCGTCCTTCAAAGGGCAAGGTCGAGTTCATTTCAAATGGGTTTGATGCAAGCAAAGTAAACCAAGCGAAGATTGCCAACAGTACGTTCATCACCCACAAAACACGACTTTGATACTCACTTGAATAGTGCTTCTGCAAGGCAATGACACCTGACCAACAGCTGATGGTCAGCACCCAAAATAACAGCGAACCTTCATGACCCGCCCAAACGGCCGCCATTTTAAAAAAGGATGGTAATTGTGTATTGGAATGTTCAGCGACATAGAGGATAGAAAAGTCATCGCTGATAAAGGCATAGCCTAGAAGAACAATCGCGCCACTCGAAAACAAGGCACTGGAAAGGGAAAAGCTACGAATTAAACCAATATTCAATCTTTGTTTAGTTAGCATTTGATAAAGAGATGACACAGCAATAATGCTACTGAGGACAGCAACCAAAATTAAGCTAAACAATCCCACAGAACCGACCATATCACCTCAATAAGGCTCCGCTAGAGCAGAGCCAATTAGAACACGCAAACTCATGTTTATTTAAAGCATTTTCATTAAAAGCATGTTTATCAAAAACAGACTTATTAAGAGTATGTTCATTAATAAGCAGATATTGAGTATCCAACATCTGCTCACTAATAAACTTGCGCGAAATTAAGCTAACGTTAACTGCCCTGCATAAAGGACAAAAGTTCGCAGCATTAACACGCCCATTAGGCTCAACGAAGTTACAGAGAAAATATACACCGAACTATGACGGATAGACGTTGGGGTGACCGCATTCAGCAGCAATGGTAAAACCATGCCAACGCCGATGACGCCGTACCAGAACCAGCTTGCCCAGAAACCACTGCCAATCGCGTTCCATACTGCTTGTTCACTTTGACCACCGGTGAAGATAAGACCAGTAAAGAAAGTAACAAGAACAAACAATTCAAACATCACAACAGGGCGTTCGAATCCGTGGATCCATGAAATACTCGGGCTATGAGGTGACTCTTTAAAGACCAACACACCAAATAAAATACATGCCGCCGCTCCCGAAGATAAACTCGAGAATAAGAACAAAATCGGCAACACGGGGTTATTCAACAATGGGAAGGTATTTAAAGCGGAAAGCAGGAAGCCAGTATAAGCAGCAAGCATCAGAGCAAGAACAGCTAAGAATATTTCCAAAGCATTCTCGAACACTTCTAATTTGCCAATCCAGTTACCGACAAAATCGAGTCGTCCTTTTAACCATACTTGGTCATTCAAGAACACGACGATTTGATCTCTAAATATAATGCCGATCCAAAGAAACAAGATCACCATATACACTTGGAATAAGATCACACCCATCGACATCACAGACGTTGGATTGTAGAAGATCATGATCTTCCAAAATGATAACGGTTTTGTTAGGTGGAAAACCAAGATCAACAGGCCTGAAATGATCCCAAATGGCGCAAGAAAAGCTGTCGCCTTTAACACACCATTATGGGCAGGATCGCCTTCAATAACCTTGCGCTTAAGGTAAATGGAGATCATTACGGCACCCGCCGACATCCCCGCAAGAAATAGATAGATTGCTATAATCCAGTCCCATACCACGGTACCAGACTGAAAAGCTATGTCCCATGCACTCATAATCAAATCTCCCCTTTTTGGTGTGGCACTTTATAGAGTTTTGGCTGAGTACCTAGGTAAGCTTTATCTCTGTAAACCACTTCCGATTGAAGCACCTGGTTTATCTCACTCTCAGGATCATTGAGATCACCAAATACCAGCGCATTGGTCGGGCAAGATTCGACACAAGCAGGCAACTTCCCTTGTGCAAGATTGGTATCACGGCAGAAGTTACATTTATCTGCGGACTTATTCTCGGGATGGAAAAAACGCACTTGATATGGACAGGCTAATAAGCAATAACCACAACCCACGCACTTCTCTTGATGAACGTCGACAATGCCGGTTTTTTCATCTTTGTAGGCCGCCCCTGTTGGGCAAACCATCACACAAGGGGCATTATCACAATGTTGGCAAGAGTTACGGGTAAAACGGTAATCAACATTTGGATATTCGCCTTGAGGTTCGCTCTTAATAATTTCTAAGCGCGATACACCTTCAGGTACTTTGTTTACTTCACGACATGCTTCGGTACAAGCAGTACAACCAATACACGCGGTTTCGTCATGAATCATTCCATAACGTTTAGTACCATCTTCTTGAACATTGGCTAGCGTCTTACGACTTGTCACTGCCGCAGTTCCCGCAACACCCGTGGTAAAGATAACGGCACCAGCGCCTGCTAAAAAGTTTCTTCTTGAGCAGCTCATAGATTACTCCCCTTCTTTCTTCTGGTTGAAGTCTGAATGGCAATCCACACACAGCTTGATGGTTTGCTTTTTATCTAAACCCAACACTTTCGCTTCAGTGGCATGAACGTCATGACAGTTTGAACAGGTTAAGTTTTGCGCGTGCACATCGTGAGTCCAGCTAGCTTCACGAAGATCATCCGGTTTATGACAATCTATACATTGACTATTGGCATCTAGAATTAAGCTTGGATCTAGGAAAACCTTTTCAGTTCCCGGTTGTGATTGAGCCGAACGATACTTCACCACTTCAGGTGCACCTTCACGGTGATCGGGGCCAATAGAGGTATGACAATCAGTACAATTCACTTCACGGCCAAGTAAAGCGTGTGCGCTTTCGCCATGAGAGCCCAATACGGTTTCTTTGGAATCTTTATGGCATTGAACACACTTGTAATCTTTGTCGCGGATTAATTCGACTTCATGTCTTGTTGATTCTCCTACTGGTGTAACAGCAGGCTCAGCAACAGCATGAATGGAATAACCATAGAGGCAGAATGCTAGAAGGGATTTAAGCATTATGACTATGGCCAATTTAATATTGCCCATTTTATCCTTTCCTTATACCGGCATTATTTAACTCTCAACTAAATAATATTCCGGTTAAACAAAAGTACCCTTAAACGATATTATTACCGTTTAAATGATATCAATTCTTATTTTGGATAAGCCACAACGCTTTCTATAGTTAGAATATACCTCTAATTAGGTAATACGAAATATGAGTAGGTTAATGTGTGAACACAATCACCCTATTTATATCATGGTCAATTTAGGTAATTGATTGTTATATATGATAATAATTATCAATTGAATTTCAATAACCACGCCAGAACATACCCCTTTAGGGTTATATAAACTTCAACGTGATTGAAGTCACTGCTGTTAATTGATCTAAAACAAGCAAACTACCGACACGTAACAAAATGTGTTTATTTATGAATTAATATAAACAGGAATTCTCCAGTTCTTAATTTGAATAGCAAACTCACAACGCTTGGTATAAAAATCAGTATATTGGAGATATCACTGTGAAAAAGCATTGGATACGTAATTCGGTCACAGCACTATTAATGGTTAGCGCATCACTAGCAAGCGCGACCAGTTTTGCTGCGTCTGAACAAAAAGAAATTGGCGATCCTCGAAACGACCAGTTCGAGCAAAATCACCCCGATCAATATCACTCATGGAGACAAACGTCAGAAAGCGAAGTCATTGAAGATGCTCTAAAAGAAGATCCGAATATGGTCATCATGTGGGCAGGCTACGGGTTCGCTAAAGATTACAATAAAGCGCGTGGACACTTTTATGCCATTGACGACGTAACACAAACGCTACGTACTGGCGGGCCAACTGACGAAAGCTCAGGTCCAATGCCGATGGCTTGTTGGAGCTGTAAGAGCCCGGATGTCGCTCGTGTGATTGAAGAGCGTGGCGAGGATGGTTATTTCGAAGGTAAATGGGCGCGTCTTGGCAACGAGATCGTTAACCCTATTGGCTGTTCAGACTGTCACGATACCCAAAGTGAAGGCTTTAAGAATGGCGAACCCGCACTGAAAGTCACTCGTCCTTATGTGGAACGTGCATTTGAAGCGATTGGTAAAAAGTTCGATGAACAAAGCCGACTAGACCAACAAGCGTCTGTTTGTGCGCAATGTCATGTGGAGTACTACTTCACAGGCCCTAATAAGAGCGTGAAGTTCCCATGGGACCAAGGTACAACCGTTGGCGATATGGAACGCTACTATGATGCGATCAACTTTAAAGATTGGACGCATAAAGTATCAAAAGCACCGATGCTAAAAGCGCAACACCCAGGCTTTGAAACATGGCGCGAAGGTATTCACGGTAAGAACAAAGTCGTTTGTGCTGACTGTCATATGCCGAAAGTCACCAAAGAAGATGGCACCGTTTATACCGACCATAAAGTGGGTAACCCATTCGACCGCTTCGAAGACACATGTGCCAACTGTCATACTCAATCTAAAGAAACCATGCGTAACATCGTTTCAAGCCGTAAAGCGCAAGTACTGAACATGAAGCTGACAGCAGAGAAACAAATCGTTGCTGCTCACTTTGAAGCAGGTGCAGCATGGGAAGCCGGTGCCACAGAGCAAGAAATGGAACCTATCCTACTTGATATCCGTCATGCTCAATGGCGCTGGGACTACGCTATTGCGTCTCACGGTATTCATATGCATGCACCAGAAATCGCTCTAGAAGTGCTAGGTACTGCCGTTGATCGCGCAGCCGATGCTCGTACTAAGATCATTCGTCTACTTGCGAAGAAAGGCATTACGGACCCAATTGAAATTCCTGACATCTCGACCAAAGAAGCAGCTCAAAAAGCGCTTGGAATGGACATGGACAAGATGAACGCAGAGAAACAACACTTCTTAGACACGGTTGTTCCTCAATGGGAAGAGCAAGCTGAAAAACGTGAAGCTAACTACGAATACTAATCTCGTCAGTTAGACCATTAGGTAAAAACCAGTCACACTATTGTTGTGTGGCTGGTTTTTCTATTTTGAATCTTAAGCATTAGATTCTCGCGTATTCAAACCGATGCCGACCTTTAAATACCCAGTGACGTCTAAATACCCAGTTACCTTTAAATACCTAGTTGCTAATTCAAGGAATCAAGAATGAGAACCCTACTTTCGCTTTCTGCACTGTGCATTACGTTGTTAAGTTCTGGAGTTTACGCTTCTGAACGTGCTGAGATAGGCTGGGAATTAATTGAGAAAGGCGCATTAGTGGTTGATGTCAGAACGCCTGAGGAGTTCAAGCAAGAGCATTTAGACAACGCCATCAACTACCCTCTTTCTGAAGTAGCGACTCACTTCGCCAATATAGAGAAAGACCAACCGATCGTGCTGTATTGTCGTAGTGGCAATCGTTCAGGACAAGCTTACCAGTTCTTGCGCGCTCAAGGGTTTACTCAAATCCACAATGCTGGTGGCTTAATCGAAATGCAGGAAAGCCAATAGTTTTAGAAACGCGTTCTTAAATTAGATCGTCTCTTTAGCTATTAACCCAAGTTTAACGGATCATCTGTTTGGCTTGGTTGATCGAATGAATAATAGAGACACGATCAATGCCCTTCTGATTAGAATCGAGTATTTGTGTCCACGCATCGATCGCTTGTTGATAGCGCATACTAATGAAATGATCGGTCGCAATCAGCATCAAAGCTGTTCGATCATTAGGATCAAGCAGCATAGATTGTTTCAGCAGGCCACTGACTTGATTGTTCATGGTTTGAGAGCTCAAGTAATACAGCGCCGTCGCTTTCGCGGCGTATAAACCAGAAGGCGCTTGTTGGTCTAAACGAATCGCATAGTCATAGCACGTGAATGCGGCATCAAACTCCCCTTTCTGCATGTACACACCACCCAGCTTAAACCACAAATCGGATTGATTCGGATCTTGCTTAAGGCTCTGTTGAAGCTCATCTTCAAAATCTGTCGTCGTATAGTTGTTGCTATCATCCAAAGGAAGTTGAGGTAACTCTTGTTTCAGTTGAGACCAGACGAGTACGCTTAAAGCCACTGCGGTAAGAGAAATCACCACATTACCTTTTAGATAATTGCCATTCTTGCTCGCGGCAATAACGACCACAATCAAAAACAGACTCATCAGTAGTAACGCAACCAACAACCAGATATCCATTCCACATCCCTTTTATTTAGCTCTATCTCTTACTCTATCGTTTTCGTCTAGCCTAGTTATTGATCAAAGTTTAGCGTTCGAGATTTAGTGCTCAAACTTTCGCATAAAAGCGACGGATTAAGGTTGGTGCTCAGACCCAAGCGATCAGCGATCAGCGATCAGCGATCAACCATAAGCCATAAGCCATAAGCCATAAGCAAAATGAGAAATGAGAAATGAGAAATGAGAAATGACAGGCAATAAAAAACCGAGCACTTAGGCTCGGTTTTTTCATTGGTAAGCTTAATTACTTAGCGTAATCGAGATTACTCAGTGTCTTGCTCGCTATCACTTTCAGAGTCAGAAGCATCTGATGCTTGCTCTTCGCTTGATTCAGAAACAACTGTTCCTTCAGCGTTTACTGCGTCAGCATTTGCTTCTTCAGTTTCTTCGCCTTCAACAATCTCAGCTTCTTCTACTTCGTCGATACGTTGTAGACCTACAACATTCTCGTCTTCAGCAGTACGAATCAGTGTCACACCTTGAGTGTTACGACCAACTTGGCTTACTTCCGCTACGCGAGTACGTACTAGTGTACCTGCGTCGGTGATCATCATCATTTCATCGCCTTCTTCAACCTGAACAGCACCAACTACTGGGCCATTACGATCAGAGACTTTGATAGATACTACACCTTGCGTTGCACGGCCTTTCGTTGGGTATTCAGCCAGCTCAGTACGCTTACCGTAACCGTTTTGAGTCACAGTTAGGATATCGCCTTCGTTTGAAGGAACAATCAGTGAAACCACTTGATCGTCTTCTGGAAGCTTCATACCACGAACACCAGAGGCAGTACGACCCATTGGACGTACTTTGTCCTCGTTAAAGCGAACAACTTTGCCCGATTTCGAGAACAGCATGATGTCGCTATTACCGTCAGTAATATCAACGCCAATCAGTGAATCATCGTCACGTAGGTTAACTGCGATTAGGCCGTTAGCACGTACGTTTGCGAATTGATCCAGTGATGTCTTCTTAACGGTACCGTCGCCTGTTGCCATGAAGATGAATTTCTCGTTTGAGAATTCAGAAACAGGCAGGATAGCCGTAATACGCTCACCTTCTTCTAGAGGAAGAATGTTAACGATAGGCTTACCACGAGCGGTGCGGCTTGCTTGAGGCAGTTGGTAAACTTTCAGGCGGTACGTTTTACCACGAGTAGAGAAACATAAGATGTTGTCATGAGTATTAGCAACAAGCAGACGCTCAATGTAATCCTCATCTTTCATCTTAGTTGCACTCTTACCTTTACCACCACGACGCTGAGCTTCGTAGTCACTTAGGATTTGGTACTTAACGTAGCCTGCGTTAGAAAGCGTTACTACAACGTCTTCTTGAGCAATTAGCTCTTCCATGTCGATGTCATGAACCGCTGCAGTGATTTCTGTACGACGTTCGTCGCCATAGATATCACGCACCGCTTCAAGTTCTTCACGGATCACTTCCATCAAACGCTCAGTGCTTGCAAGAATATGCATTAGCTCAGCGATCTCTTCTAGAAGAGCTTTGTATTCGTCTAGAATCTTCTCGTGCTCAAGGCCTGTTAGGCGGTGAAGACGAAGTTCTAGAATAGCTTGCGCTTGAGTTTCCGTTAGGAAGTATTGACCATCACGGATACCGTATTGGTCTTCAAGCCAATCTGGACGAGCCGCATCAGTACCAGCACGTTCAAGCATTGATGCAACGTTACCAAGATCCCAACCACGAGACACTAGACCAACTTTAGCTTCTGCTGGTGTTGGTGCGTTCTTGATCAGTTCAATGATTTCATCAATGTTTGCAAGCGCTAAAGATAGAGCTTCCAAGATATGTGCACGATCGCGCGCTTTCTTCAATTCGAAGATAGTACGACGTGTCACAACTTCACGACGGTGATCAACAAAACACTTCAACATATCTTTAATGTTGAAAAGTTGTGGTTGGCCGTTGTTCAGAGCAACCATGTTGATGCCGAAAGTTGTTTGCAGTTGAGTTTGTGAGTAAAGGTTGTTTAGTACAACTTCACCGACAGCATCACGCTTACATTCAATAACAATACGCATACCATCTTTATCAGATTCGTCACGCAGTGCACTGATGCCTTCAACTTTCTTGTCTTTTACAAGTTCTGCAATCTTCTCGATCAGACGAGCTTTGTTCACTTGATACGGGATTTCAGTAACGATAATGGTTTCTTTACCGTTCTTTTCCGTTTCAATTTCAGCTCTCGAGCGCATGTAGACTTTGCCTCGGCCAGTCTTATATGCATCGACAATGCCCTTACGGCCACTGATTAATGCTGCTGTCGGGAAGTCTGGACCCGGGATGTAGTCCATTAGCTCATCAATAGTGATGTCTTCATTATTGATAAATGCTAAACAGCCATCAACAACTTCGCCTAAGTTATGCGGCGGGATGTTGGTAGCCATACCTACTGCGATACCAGAAGCACCGTTAACCAATAGGTTTGGTATTTTTGTTGGTAAAACTGCTGGTATTTGCTCGGTTCCATCATAGTTAGGAACGAAGTCAACCGTATCTTTATCAAGATCCGTTAATAGCTCACCAGCTATTTTTGACATACGAACTTCGGTATAACGCATTGCCGCAGCTGAATCGCCGTCAACCGAACCAAAGTTACCTTGGCCATCGACTAACATATAGCGTAGTGAAAACGGCTGAGCCATACGAACAATTGACTCGTATACCGCACTATCACCGTGTGGGTGATATTTACCGATTACATCGCCTACTACACGAGCAGACTTTTTATATGCTTTGTTCCAATCATTACCTAGTACATTCATCGCGAACAAAACGCGGCGGTGTACAGGTTTTAGGCCATCACGCACATCTGGAAGGGCACGACCAACGATGACGGACATCGCGTAGTCTAGGTATGAACCTCTAAGCTCATCTTCAATATTTACGGGCGTGATCTCTTTCGCTAGATCGCTCATAGAGCCATTTTCCCTCTATAGTCAGATCGTATTTTTGAATACGTATAAGACCGAAAAATATAACACAAATTTACCTACGGAGGCATCACTTTCCCTCTCCTTTTACCATCTTGTGACCCTTGTAGCCAATCTATTGATAAGAAATTGCACCTCAGCGTCATATCTTGCTGAAACATGGTCACTTTACACCCAATAAACTAGCAAAATTGTAGATCTTCTGGTCAGCAGGAAAAGGCAAGTTATAATGCCTGCAATTTCATGGATGCATTATTTAACTTGGAAATGCCGATTATGACTAAATCACAGAACGTAGACCCAGCAGAAATCAAAAAATTCGAAGACATGGCGTCGCGCTGGTGGGATCTAGAAGGCGAGTTTAAGCCACTACATCAAATCAATCCGCTGCGCCTAAATTACGTGCTAGAGAAAACCGAAGGCCTATTTGGCAAGAAAGTTCTCGATGTTGGCTGCGGTGGCGGTATTTTGGCTGAGAGCATGGCTGTAGAGGGTGCGGTAGTTACCGGCCTGGATATGGGTAAAGAACCGCTAGAAGTCGCTCGTCTGCACGCATTAGAAACCGGCACCAAGCTAGATTACATCCAAAGCACCATTGAAGACCATGCAGAGCAAAATCCACAAACTTACGATGTGGTGACGTGCATGGAAATGCTAGAGCACGTTCCTGACCCACAATCGGTTATCTCGGCTTGTTCAAAGTTGGTTAAACCAGGTGGCCATGTGTTCTTCTCGACATTGAACCGAAACTTTAAGTCTTACCTGTTTGCGATTGTTGGTGCAGAGAAGCTTCTTAAGATTGTGCCTGAAGGTACTCACGACCACGAAAAGTTCATTCGACCAGCTGAACTCATCAAGATGATCGACAATACGCCTCTACAAGAGTTAGGTATTACTGGGCTGCATTACAACCCACTAACAGACACGTATCGTTTAGGGTCGAATGTCGATGTGAATTACATCGTCCACACTCAAAATTTCGCCCAATAAATATTCGTATATCTACCAGTATCCCTACCGTAAAATCTTTTATAAAAAAGACCCATGAAAAGAGTTGCAATTAACATAAGTTTGCGACTTTTTTCAGTCTAAATTTCGTGCGCCAGCTTCCATTTTGACCACCTCGATTTAAATTTAATCACCTAAAATCCATCGCCCATTTTGCTCAAAGATCAAGGGATTTTTTTTTATGGGAGTGCAAAAATAAAGCATCCTTAAAAGGCGGCTTTTATACAATCAAGTCACATCTAACCTCATCAGTTAGTGGTCACTTACAGTTTTTTTTAATCCACCACTTATCCACAAGCAACCCAATTTCTTTACCTTGAAAAATATCAGTTGTAGCACTATCTTGTAACCCAACAAACAAATGACCCCCATATGTTGTGTTTGAACTACAATGTATGGGTAGACCAAGATCACAAAGCCGAAACGTAATTTACAAAAATTACACAGAAATACACAAAAACACGGCCTTGTTCAGTTTTGTTAGGGAAATTAAGCAGAATGAACCAACAACTTACTGTTACCAAGCGTAACGGGCGCAAAGAAACGATTGATTTAGAGAAAATCCATCGAGTGATCACATGGGCAGCTGAAGGCTTGCACAATGTTTCTGTATCACAAGTAGAATTGAAAGCTCACATTCAGTTTTACGATGGCATTACCACAACTGACATTCATGAGACAATCATCAAGTCAGCAGCGGATTTAATCTCTGAAGAGACTCCTGATTACCAATATCTAGCAGCACGTCTGTCAGTGTTCCACCTACGTAAAAAAGCGTACGGTGAATACGAGCCGCCTGCTCTTTATGACCACGTTGCAAAACTGGTTGATATGGGTAAATACGATAGCCACCTTATGGAAGACTACACGAAAGCTGAATTCGAAGAGCTTGACGCGTACATCGACCACAAGCGTGACTTAAACTTTTCTTACGCGGCGGTTAAGCAGCTTGAAGGTAAATACTTCGTGCAGAACCGTGTAACAAAAGAAATCTACGAGAGTGCTCAGTTCCTTTACATCCTAGTTGCTGCGTGTTTGTTCGGTAAATACCCGAAATCAACTCGTCTGGATTACATCAAACGTTTTTACGACGCCTCGTCTACGTTTAAGATTTCTCTACCTACACCGATTATGTCTGGTGTACGTACGCCTACTCGTCAATTCAGTTCATGTGTACTGATTGAGTGTGGTGACAGCCTTGATTCTATCAACGCAACAGCAAGCTCTATTGTTCGTTACGTATCTCAACGTGCTGGTATTGGTATCAACGCAGGTCGTATCCGTGCGCTTGGTTCTGAAATCCGTAATGGTGAAGCGTTCCACACTGGTTGTATCCCTTTCTACAAATACTTCCAAACAGCAGTAAAATGTTGTTCTCAAGGTGGTGTTCGTGGCGGCGCAGCAACCGTGTTCTACCCACTATGGCACGGTGAAGTTCAGTCTCTACTAGTACTGAAAAACAACCGCGGCGTTGAAGAGAACCGTGTTCGTCACATGGACTACGGCGTACAGCTGAACAAGCTTATGTACTCTCGTCTTGTTCAAGGTGGCAACATCAGCCTGTTCTCACCTTCTGACGTACCTGGCCTTTACGACGCGTTCTTCGAAAACCAAGAGCGTTTTGAAGCGCTTTACGTTAAGTACGAAAACGATCCTTCAGTGAAGCGTGAAACGGTTAAAGCCGTTGAGCTTTTCTCTCTGCTAATGCAAGAGCGTGCTTCTACTGGTCGTATCTACATTCAGAACGTTGACCACTGTAATACACACAGCCCGTTTGATTCTGAAGTAGCTCCTGTTCGTCAATCGAACCTATGTCTAGAAATCGCGCTACCAACTAAGCCGCTTTCTAACGTTGAAGATGACGAAGGTGAGATTGCACTATGTACGCTTTCAGCGTTTAACCTAGGCGCAATCAACGAGCTTGACGATCTGGCTGAGCTTTCTGAATTGGTTGTTCGTGCTCTAGATGCACTACTTGATTACCAAGACTACCCGCTTCCAGCAGCACGTAAGTCGACAATGAACCGTCGTACTCTAGGTGTGGGTGTAATCAACTACGCATACTACCTAGCGAAGAATGGTGTTAAGTACTCTGATGGCAGCGCAAATGGCCTGACTCACCGTACTTTTGAAGCAATTCAATACCACTTGCTAAAAGCGTCTGTTGACCTAGCGAAAGAGCAAGGCCGTTGCCCATCTTTCCACGAAACCAACTACGCGAAAGGCCTACTGCCAATCGATACTTACAAAAAAGATATCGACTTAGTATGTGAAGAGCCACTGCACTACGATTGGGACACGCTACGTGAAGAGATCATGGAGCACGGCCTACGTAACTCTACACTGACAGCGCTTATGCCTTCTGAGACTTCGTCTCAAATCTCGAACGCGACTAACGGTATCGAGCCACCACGTGGTTACGTATCAGTGAAAGCATCGAAGGACGGCATCCTGAAGCAAGTGGTTCCTGATTTCCTAAATCTTAAAGAGAACTACGAGCTACTTTGGAACATTGGTACTAACGATGGTTACCTGCACTTAGTGGGTATTATGCAAAAATTCGTTGACCAAGCTATCTCTGCAAACACTAACTATGATCCAAGTGTTTACGACAGCGGTAAGGTACCAATGAAGCAGCTGCTTAAAGACTTGCTAACAGCGTACAAGTACGGTGTTAAGACGCTTTACTACCATAACACTCGTGATGGTGCTAAAGACGACCAAGGCGATGCAGTTCAAGTGCCGGAAGAAGATTGTGAAGGCGGCGGTTGTAAGATCTAAACCGCAATAAACATTAAGACCCCAGAGAAGTTATCTTCTCTGGGTTTAAAGCATTAACAGGGTTCGTTTTATTACGGGTCCTTAAAGGATTTGAGGCATTTATGGCTTACAGTACTTTTTCTCAACAAAAAAATGACCAACTAAAAGAACCAATGTTCTTAGGTCAGTCGGTAAACGTTGCACGTTACGACCAACAGAAATTCGAAATCTTCGAAAAGTTGATCGAAAAGCAGCTTTCTTTCTTCTGGCGTCCAGAAGAAGTAGACGTGTCTAGCGACCGTATCGACTACAACAAGCTTCCTGAGCATGAAAAGCACATCTTCATCTCTAACCTGAAGTACCAAACACTTCTAGATTCTATCCAAGGCCGCAGCCCTAACGTTGCCCTACTTCCTTTGGTATCACTGCCAGAAGTTGAAACTTGGATTGAGACATGGTCATTCTCTGAAACGATTCACTCTCGTTCATACACGCACATCATCCGTAACATCGTGAATGATCCAGGCGTAGTATTTGACGACATCGTTGAAAACGAAGAGATCCTAAAGCGTGCGAAAGACATCGCCTTTTACTACGACGATTTGATCAAGCTAACGGCTGACTACCACCGCTACGGTGAAGGCAACCACAACATCAACGGCGAAGACGTTAAGATTTCACTTCACGACCTGAAGAAGAAGCTTTACGTATGTCTAATGTCGGTAAACGCACTGGAAGCGATTCGTTTCTACGTGAGTTTTGCATGTTCATTCGCATTTGCTGAACGTGAGCTAATGGAAGGTAACGCGAAGATCATCAAGCTAATCGCTCGTGATGAAGCACTTCACCTTACTGGTACACAGCACATGATCAACTTGCTGCGTAATGGCCAAGATGACTTCGAATTCATGCAGATCGCTGAAGAGTGTAAGCAAGAGTGTTTCGACCTATTCAAAGAAGCGGCAGAGCAAGAAAAAGAGTGGGCAGAATACCTATTCAAAGATGGCTCTATGATTGGTCTGAACAAAGACATTCTTTGCCAATACGTTGAATATATTACCAATATCCGTATGCAAGCGGTTGGTTTAGGTACTGCTTACCCAGAAGCAACATCGAACCCAATCCCATGGATCAACGCATGGTTATCTTCAGATAACGTACAAGTTGCTCCACAAGAAGCTGAAATCAGTTCTTACCTAGTTGGTCAAATCGACAACGAAGTAAAAGCTGACGACTTTGAAGGATTTGAGCTGTAATGCCAACAATCAAAATCAACAAGCTGACTTCGATTGAATCTAACCCGTCGAATACTCTATTGGAAACAATGGAACAAGCGGGCTTAGAACCAGAATACAACTGCCGAGATGGGCACTGTGGCGCTTGTCGTTGCACGTTGGATTCTGGTGAAGTTGAGTACGTTGGTTTTGCCATGGCTTACACACAAGGCGACGAGATTTTGCCGTGCATCTGCAAAGCAAAAACTGATTTGTCGCTGAGTAACGTGATTCACAGAAGCAAACAGAAGCGCGCCTAAGCTATTCCGCTAAAGTTCGATTTGCTTAGTTTTATTCTGTTTGCTTTCGCTTGAGATAGAATCACGTAAGTTCAAATGCTTTATTTTTGAAACGCTTTAGGTTTAAAGCAACGCTTCTTCAAAGATAACAAATGTAAAAA
The DNA here is from genome assembly GCF_030297155.1 of Vibrio sp. FE10. Classification (NCBI taxonomy): domain Bacteria; kingdom Pseudomonadati; phylum Pseudomonadota; class Gammaproteobacteria; order Vibrionales; family Vibrionaceae; genus Vibrio; species Vibrio apostichopi. The sequence continues at coordinate 2,375,255 of NZ_AP028067.1, forward strand.
AGGGTCTGCTTCCTCTTGGAATGCGGACCCTTTTTCTATTCATACCTTTAGGCCTCTGAGACCAACTCACCTATAACTCAATTTAAGCCTTACTGTTAACCATCTACCACCAAACCCTGACGTTTACTGTTGAGTCAGGTTCAGAGTCACGGAGCCAATATAACAAGCACTTCGGCACTCTCCACAGCCATTACACTTATCTTGAACTACCGTAGGCAACTCCCCAACTTCAATGTGTATCGCAGCCGCTGAACAAGCGGTCTGGCACGCATTGCAATCCATTTGCATGTAGTTGTTGCAGCTATCCGCAAAGCTAGGCTTTAGGTCTATATAGGGCGTGACCGTTTGATGAAGTGCGCCAGTCAAGCATACTTCACTGCACTTATTACACATCGAACAACTGTTGTAATCCAAATTTAGCAGCGCACTGCCCTCTAGCATCTCAATGACGCTATTTGGACACGCTTGCTCGCACAAACCACAACCATCGCAAAGACGCTCAAACAGCACCTCATCGACAGCTCTTGGTGGCCTTGCATGTAGGCGCTGCGATTTCTCTTCATAACTCGCAGCGGCTTTAACTGGTTTAGAGAGCCGAGTTAAGAAACCACGCCTATTTGAATTTATTTGTTCAGACATTAATCGATATATAACTTTTTAATGGCAACGTTTAAATTATATTCAGATGTTAATTGCTTAAGCCAATCTATTACATCGTTTGATAGCTTCTTATAAAAAGATAACTCTGATGCTGAATTAAATTTTTCCAAATAAACAGAAGACCAAGTTAATAAATGAGACTCTAACAATTCACGAGCTGAATCAATATTATTGTTTTCTAACAAATACGCATGTGCGAGCAGCATTAAACCAAATTGGTCTTCTGGCTCTCTTAAGCCTGTATCTAATTCTATATGATTCAATTCTAGAAACTGTCGATACTCTACAGTCGATGCGCCAAACACAATACGGTCTTTATCGAGATAAACAGAACCCCAAGGCGGTGCTGGCATGTCTCCAACACCTTCAAACAGTCGACTGAACTCTGCAGCTAGCGCATCTGCCTGTTCGTTTTGGAGTGCCAGTAAACAATCTTCTGATAAAACTTGGCTCTCTACTAAGGCCTGAACAATATCTATTAACTGTTCTTTATTAGTTGCTTGATAAAATAATGAACCGAGCAACTTATGCGTATCAATAATCATTCTTATTTATACCGTAATTGGTTTAACGATAATTATATAAATAATACGATTGGATTCTTTGATCTATTTTATACATTCGATTCATAATATTTTAATTCCGATCTTATTTGATGCCAATCAATCAATAATTAGAAATAAAAACATAGAGACCAAACTACCTATAAAGTGCTAGTCATCAATAACAATAGGCATCTTAGAATGACGAATAAGAAAGAATCTGGGGTAATGAATCTTACTCGAAGAGGCTTCATGAAAGCTTCTTCTGCGGTAGGTAGCGCAGCCGCACTCGCGGGCGGTATCGCTTTACCTTTCAAATCCAAACCAGTAGCAGCTGCGGTTGCTGAAAGTGTGGATGAGAAAATCGTATGGAGTGCATGTACTGTAAACTGTGGCTCTCGCTGCCCATTACGTATGCATGTGCAAAACGGTGAAATCAAATACGTAGAAACCGACAACACGGGTACTGACGAATACGGTCATCACCAAGTTCGTGCTTGTCTACGTGGTCGCTCTATGCGCCGCCGTGTTTACAACCCAGATCGCCTGAAATACCCAATGAAACGTGTGGGCAAACGTGGTGAAGGTAAATTCAAACGTATTAGCTGGGAAGAAGCTTACGATGAAGTTGCTGGCACCATGCAACGCCTGATCAAAGACTACGGTAACGACACCATCTACCTAAACTACGGTACAGGTACACTTGGCGGTACGGTGACTAAGTCTTGGCCACCAGCACAAACGCTGATTGCTCGTCTAATGAACTTAAGTGGTGGTTACCTAAACCATTACGGTGACTACTCAACAGCGCAAATCGCGAAAGGCTTGAGCTACACCTATGGTGGTTGGGCAAACAACAACTCCTTCTCTGATCTAGAAAACACCAAGCTTAACATCCAGTTTGGTAACAACCCTGCTGAGACACGTATGTCTGGTGGCGGACAGATCCACCACTACGTTGAAAGCAAAAACAAATCAAACGCAAGAACGATCATCATCGATCCACGTTACACCGATACTGCCGGTGGTCGTGAAGATCAATGGATCCCGATTCGTCCTTCTACGGATGCTGCTTTGGTTGCGGGTCTTGCGCATGTAATGATCACTGAAGACCTTGTCGACCAACCGTTCTTAGACAAATACTGTGTCGGTTACGACGAGAAGACCCTTCCTGCATCAGCACCTAAAAACAGCGACTACAAATCTTACATCCTAGGTTTAGGTGAAGATGGCGTAGAAAAAACGCCTGAGTGGGCTTCTAAGATCACAGGTATTCCAGTTGATACCATCGTTAAGCTTGGTCGTGAAATGGGCACAGCAAAACCGTGTGCAATCCACCAAGGTTGGGGCCTACAACGTACTGCGAACGGTGAGCTAGCTTGTCGTGCAATCGCAATGCTGTCGCTACTAACCGGTTCTGTTGGTGTATCAGGTGGTTCTACAGGTGCTCGTGAAAGTGACATCAACATTCCATTTGTTCGCTTCCCTACCGTGCCAAACCCAGTTGAAACTTCCATTTCAATGTTCATGTGGACAGATGCGATTTACCGTCACGATGAAATGACTGACATCACTGATGGTGTTCGCGGTGCAGAGCGCCTGAAGAACCCAATCAAGATGATCTGGAACTATGCAGGTAACTGTATTATCAACCAGCACTCAGACATCAACAAAACCCACGCAATTCTTCAAGACGATACCGCGTGTGAAATGATTGTTGTAGTCGATAACCACATGACTTCTTCTGCAAAATACGCCGATATCATCCTGCCTGATTTAACAACATCAGAGCAAGACGACTGGTGTATGGACGGTAAAGCGGCGAACATGCCTTACTTCATCTTCGCGCAGAAAGCGATCGAGCCTCAGTTCGAAGCGAAATCTATCTACGAGATGTGTTCTCAACTGGCGAAGCGCATGGGCGTAGAAAAAGAGTTCACAGAAGGCCGTACTCAAGAGCAATGGATTGAGCACCTTTACGCAGAAACTCGTAAGAACGATCCAACGCTACCAACCTTCGAAGAGATGAAAGAGCTGGGTATCTACAAACGTAGCTATGACCACCACTACATCGCTTATGAAGATTTCCGTAAAGATCCTGAAGCGAACCCACTGACCACACCAAGTGGCAAGATCGAGATCTACTCAGAGCAACTGGCTGATATCGCGAAGACTTGGAAACTGAAAGAAGACGAAGTGATTCACCCACTTCCCGTTTACGCGGACTCTTTTGAAGGTCACAACGACCCACTGGCTGCGAAGTACCCACTTCAGCTAACCGGCTTCCACTACAAGGCGCGTACTCACTCCACTTACGGTAACGTTGCAGAAATCAAAGCAGCAGCTCCGCAAGAGTTGTGGATCAACCCTATTGATGCGAAAGAACGTGGTATCGAAAACGGCGACATGGTGAGTATTTTTAACGACCGTGGCGAAGTTCATATTCCAGCGAAAGTGACACCAAGGATCCTTCCTCGAGTTGTCGCACTAGGCGAAGGTGCATGGTACGCACCCGATGGTCAGAAGATCGACCATGCAGGCTCTATTAACGTGCTGACCACTCAGCGCCCGAGCCCACTTGCTAAGGGGAACCCTCAGCATACAAACCTAGTTCAAATCAAAGCGCTAAAGAAAGCATAAGGTAGGTTGGAATGAAACAATACGGCTTTTACATTGATTCAAGTAAATGCACGGGTTGTAAAACCTGTCAGCTTGCTTGTAAAGATTATAACGATCTAGACATCAAAACGAACTACCGTCGCGTATACGAATACGCCGGTGGTGGCTTCACTCAAGATGGCGATACCTGGGTTCAGAAAGATGTCTTTTCTTACTACCTGTCTATCGCTTGTAACCACTGCACTAACCCTGCATGTGTGAAAGTGTGTCCTTCGGGCGCAATGCACAAACGTGATGAAGATGGCCTAGTTGTGGTTGACGAAAGTGTGTGTATTGGTTGTCAGCACTGTAGCAATGCGTGCCCTTACGGCGCACCGCAATACAATGCGAAGAAAGGTCACATGACCAAATGCGATGGTTGCTACCAACGTGTTTCTGAAGGCAAACAGCCTATCTGTGTTGAATCTTGCCCACTTCGTGCATTGGAGTTTGGTGAAATCAACACACTTCGCGAGAAGTACGGATCTGGTGCAGACGTGGCGCCACTGCCATCTTCAACCGAAACGCTGCCAAACATCGTGATTAAGCTGAACAAAAACGCGAAGCCTACTGGCGATACCAGTGGTCACCTAGCAAACCCGAAGGAGGTTTAAGATGATTTTTCATGAGTGGTCTTTGATCTTCTTTACGGTACTGGCGCAAACAGCCGTGGGTGGTTACTTACTTATTGGCGCACGTGCACTGGTACTTGGTCATGACGAAGAGAAACTGAACAGCTACAAGGTTCCAATGTTCATTCTGTGGGCATTGATGGGTCTTGGTTTCATGTTCTCGACAACGCACCTTGGTTCTCCACTGCGCGCGTTTAACGCTTTTAACCAACTAGGTTCTGCTTGGTTGTCTAACGAAGTGTTCTTCGGTGCGGCATTCTTCGCTGTCGGTGGCCTGCAATGGCTATTGTCTGTGGTTAAGAAAGGTGGCGTTGCTATCCAGAAAGCACTGATGGTCGGCGCTATGGTACTGGGTGTTATCTTCATGTACGCGATGATCAACGTATACATGATCAACACAGTACCGACTTGGGACAACATCTACACACCGCTAAGCTTCATCATGACCATGGTTGTGGGTGGCTTACTGCTGTCTCAATTCGTGATTGTGTTCGCCAATGACAGCCGCTTCACAGTTGACCGCAACATCACCATGCTGGCTGTTATCGCAGTCGCGATCAGCTTGCTTGTGACAGTCGGAAAACTGAACCTAATCGGTGATATCCAAACTTCAGTAACTAAAGCCTCTGAGTTGGTTGACGGTTTAGGCAGCTATGTGATTCTTCAAGTGGCATTGCTGATGGCAAGCTTACTGATTTGGATTCTACCTATGCTGAACAAAGCAAAAGTGAACCCAGTAAACCTAGGCCTAGCATTGGTACTGTTCTTAGCTTCAGAACTCATTGGCCGTGGTTTGTTCTACAGTCTACATATGACAAGCGGTTTGTGATCACGCATACGTGTAAACATCGCAGCTTGTCTGGTTATCTAGAAGGCTAGATAAACAAAAGGCCCAACACCTATTTAGATGTTGGGCCTTTTTATTTGTTCTGACTTAACCTTAGTTCAAGAGGTCTTGGCTCAAGAGAACTTGGTTAACTAATAGAGCTACTTACTTGATGATCGCCGAAGGGATAAACATATCCTTCACACGTTTTAATGAAGAGTAATCACCAAACATAGGTTTGTTGTCTAGATGTCTTCTCAGCATATCTGCCGCAACGGTTTTGATTATAGTTCGTGCATCTTCGCGGTTGTATTGGCGGTAAAACTCAAGCACTTGACCCCACTCACCCGCTTCGCTCGACAGTGCAATGCTGAATGTGTTGCCTTCCAACTTGCCCGTCACCAAGGCTAATTCAGTCCCGCACTTTTCTCTTGTTGCGCCAGCCAATGCAAAAGTCGCCGCCAATGGGTCACTCTTTTCGAGCTCACTCTCTTTTGGTTCAGCCGTCACCCATGAATGACCAAAACAATCTTCAACCTGCTCATTCGATTGTAACCAAGCCGACAATGCGCCTTTGGTCGACACTTCAGAAACAGATAGGGTCTTCTTTCTCTCAGCCATGATGTGTCCAATATGGTCAATCATCGGCTCATCAACGCTCACTACATTACTCTCTAACAGCTTGTACACCATTTGTAGCAGCTTAACGCGCGTTTCTAAGCCTGACTTAGGCCCAAACAATTTCACCTCAATGAACGGCAGATAAGAGCGATAACCCAACTCATAACCTTCAGGCAATTTCAATTGGTCCAACACATCAGAGATACCCGACTCAGATAAGCCAAAGGTAAATAGTCGACTGCATTCAGAGGCAACTACTTGAGGGTAAGCGCGTGACAAATCAGGCAGGATTTCAAAGGTCACCATACGCTTGAATTCACTCGGTACGCCCGGCGTGAAATAGAACGTCGCATCGTTGATTTTCAGCTTGAAACCACACGCAGTACCGACTGGGTTATCGACAATCTCAGAGCTTGCTGGCAACAAGGCTTGTTTAAGGTTGCTGTCAGGCATCGGCATACCACGTCCAGAAAACATCTCTTCCATGCGGTCTAGCCATTCAGGGAACATGACTAATTTCTGCTCTGACGCTGCTGCAGCGGCGGCCGCACTCATATCATCCGTTGTTGGCCCTAACCCGCCATTGACGATAACCACATCATAGTTAAAGCTCAGCATCAGCAGTTCTTCAATGAGAGCATTCATTTGGTCACCCACAGTGGAACGTTTGGCGAGAGCAAAGCCGTGTTGGTAGAACTCTCCAGACATCCAAGCTGCGTTTGTGTCTACAATGTCTCCATGAAGAACTTCTTCACCTGTGCTTAACATTGCGATTTTCGTCATATTTCTATCCCTTGTGGTCATAAAAAGACACTGCATTATTCATAAACTGGTCTATGGTTGAATTTGAGACATTCCAGCTTTTCACAAATATTATTAATGTTAAATCTAAGGTTTTCTTAGGAAAAGCGATAAATTATTAGTTCCCTAAATCAGGCATTTAATAGATAATTGTGACTCTGATCAATTCTTAACTTCTCATGGAGACCCTTGTGGCCAAATCACCGTTACTAGCGAAGGTTACTGCTGCATTTTCAATGCTAATGTCAGTTAACTCGGTTGCAAGCCAATACGACTTCGACCAGCCAATCAACCTTTCTTATTCGGATGAATGTGCTCAAGACTACTGTGTTAATGATAGCTTGTACACCTACAAGCCAAGTGCCAATTACGCACTGAGCGAATCAAGTGATGAGTATGACTTCTCAATCCAACAACCAAAACATATGTTGGTGAGTCAAGAGAAGGATTGGGATTATCTAATGGGTCAAACCTACACCATTCTTGGCCTAAGTGTCGCTACAGTGGGTCTAATGACTCTGCTACCTGAAAGTATCACTAAGTGGGATGATGACCAACGTGATATCAGTTCATTAGGTAAAAAGTGGAAAGATAACGTGTCTGAAGGCCCAGTATGGGACCGCGATGAACACTTCCTAAACTACGTGATGCACCCATATTTTGGTGGTGTTTACTACACCGCAGCTCGACACGCAGGTTACGATGAGTTTGAGTCTTTCTTATACTCTTGGACCATGTCGACATTCTTCTGGGAATACGGCGTAGAAGCGTTTGCTGAAGTACCATCATGGCAAGATCTGTTCATCACACCATTCTTTGGTGCGGTTGTCGGTGAAATGATGCTAGAAGCAGAACAAGACATCGTTGCTTCAGGTGGTGAAGTGATGGGCTCTCAAACCATGGGTGATGTGTCTCTATTCTTCCTAAACCCTGTTGGCCACATCCACTACTGGGTAAGTGACGCTTGGGGCGGTGACGCAGAAGTTAACCTGAATACTAACCCTTGGTGGGACAACCAAGACGCCGCTCGATTCGCTTACGATGCTGGCGCACGATACGATTCTCAGTTTGTTGGTATGAACTTCAAAGTCACGTTCTAAACCAGCATCCACATTATTTGCTAAGTTGTTTATTCCGTTACTTACTAAGCCGTTTACTCGTTACTTGCTAAGCTTCTGAACCACAAATAACTGCGATAACTCTTCTAAAAAGCGGCTCTCGAGCCGCTTTTTTTGTGCCCTACTCTTCATTCTCTTTTTTTGTATCGAAGCTTAGTTTCAAAAATTGACGTAGGTCAAACATTGTTCGATGTAAACTTCTACACTGAAATTAAAGAACTTTATCGCGTGATATCAAACATTTAATTAGCAACGATTAATTGAGACTTTGGGGGCTGATATGAACAGTACATTTATCGTAAACTTTATCGGAAAAGCATCACCAGCAACAATCAAGCAACTTGCTGCGGTTACTCACGAAAACGACGGGAAATGGCTCATCAGTAAAGTGAACTTTATTGAAGACCAAGTCGCAGGCGTACTCAAGGTTCAACTTCCAGCCATCAACGAATCCATTGTCAAAGAAGCGTTCAGCGCCAATGCTGACTTGATCGTGCAGTTTGTTGATTCAGACCATACTCACAATGCACAAGATACAATACATCACCTACGACTCGACTCGAACGACCGAGCAGGGATCGTCAACGAAGTAACACATGTATTGGATAGACAAGGGATCAGCATTCTCGATATGGATTGCCACCGAGTCTTCATCGCTGGTGGCGGAGGTGTCAGCTCAAGCCTATTTACTTCCAAGATTGCCGTTAAGCTACCAATCGAAGTCTTGATTGATGATGTCGTCAACGAGCTAGAAACGCTCAGTGAAGATACTCGTGTGATGATTGAGAACTAACAGATAGCACTTAACTTCTATCCTTACTGTTGTTTTTAGATAACAGTTATCTAAAAACAAAAAAGAGCAGCTCATCGGCTGCTCTTTTTATTATTCTGAAACTATGACTCAGTTACTTAACTGACCACTGTGACAGAGAACGCTTGAAGTCTTCATAGCCAAACTCATTCAGCTTTTGAATTTCGCCATTGCTGCGCTCGCAATAGATCGATGGCATCTTCAAACCATTGAACCAGTTCAGTTTCACCATGGTGTAACCCGCACTGTCCAACAAATGAAGCTTTTGACCAATCTTCAACGGCTCATCAAAGCTTGCTTCGCAGAACTGGTCGCCCGCAAGGCATGAACACGAACCAATCACATAGTCATGGCTACCGTTTTCAGAGGCTTCCAATACCGATGCTGGTTCATTGTAGATAAGCGTATCAAGGCGATGAGCTTCGGTTGCCGAATCGACAATTGCCGTTTTCTTCACGTTCTCTACGATATCAACCACTGTCACAACCAAGTCAGTTGTTTTAGTGATGATGGCTTCACCCGGCTCAAGGTACATCTGCACGCCGTGCTTTTCAGAGAAGGCTTTCAGCGCAAGACCCAGTTTCTCGATGTCATAGCCCGGCCATGTGAAGAACACACCGCCACCCATGCTCACCCAATCTAACTTATCTAGGTGATCGCCAAACTGTTCTGAGATTGAATCAAGCAGACCAATAAAGGCATCGACATCTTTGTTCTCACAGTTCATGTGGAACATCACGCCATTAATCTCGTCGAAGATCTCAGGCTTAATGTGGTCAGCCTGAACACCTAAACGAGAGAATTGACGCGCAGGGTTCGCTAGGTCTTGCCCTGCATAGCTCACGCCCGGATTTAAACGTAAACCCAGCGAAGCCTTACCTTCCACAATATGACGGTAAGCAGCAAGTTGACTTTGAGAGTTGAAGATCATCTTGTCGCAAATATCCGCAACTTCTCTCACGTCACCTTCACTGTAACCCACACTGTAAGCGTGCGTTTCACCACCAAAAGTTTCGTGGCCAAGTTTCACTTCATATGGACCAGAGCTTGTCGTGCCATCGAGGTAAGGTTTGATGATGTCAAACACACCCCATGTCGAGAAACACTTCAGTGCCAATACCAACTTCACACCTGAAATCTCTTTCAATTGCTTAGCTATCTCTAAATTCGCAATCAACTTGTCTTCGTTGATCATGAAATAAGGCGTTTTTAGTTCGTTGTTTTGCATGTTAATACCTTGCGGCCCTCGAGTTCACGAAGACACATGATAATCGAACAAAGCCGACGCTAATGCGTCGGCTGAAATTATACGTTCTCGTCAATCATATGACTTTGAATGGAATTCGCAGAACTTTGCCCTTATCGCTAGGACATCGCGCGGAGTTTACGAACGTAAATGAGCACGATGGACAACGCGATGAGGGCAAAGAGCCAGAAATTACTTCAAAGTATGGATCAGAGGTAAACCGGCTGTTGGCTCTAGCTCTTGAACATGCCAATCTAGACCGATCTCTGGCATCGTTGCTAGGAACGGGTCTGGGTTTAGCTGTTCCATGTTGAATACGCCTTTATCAGCCCATTCGCCACGGAAGAACTGAAGTGCAGCAGTAATCGCTGGCACACCGGTTGTGTAAGAAATCGCTTGGTGTTCTACGTCTTCGTAAGCCACTTCGTGGTCTGCGTTATTGTAGATGAATACGCTGCGCTCTTTACCGTCTTTTTTACCTTGAACCCAAGTACCGATACACGTTAAACCTGTGTAACCCGGAGCTAGAGAGGTTGGATCTGGTAGCAATGCTTTAAGAACATGAAGAGGCTGAACCACTGTACCATCGTGCAATGTTAGCGGATCTGGGCTTAGAAGGCCGATATCACGCATGCAGTTGAAGTAGTTCAGGTAAGCATCACCGAAGCCCATCCAGAATTCGATACGCTTAGCTGGGATGAATTCCTTCATTGAACGCACTTCATCGTGCGCCATTGAGTACACTTTATGAGAACCACAGTTCGGGAATTCAAACTCAAGCATACGAGAGTGACAAGGTACTTGTTTCCACTCTTCATTTTCCCAGTAGAAAGAGTCGCCTTGGATCTCAAGCATGTTGGTTTCTGGGTCAAAGTTTGTCGCAAACTTCTTGCCGTGGTCGCCAGCATTCACGTCCATCACGTCAATTGAGTCAATCTCATCGAACAAGTGCTTAACCGCGTACGCTGCAAAGATTGATACCACACCTGGATCGAAACCAGCACCAAGAATACCTGTGATGCCCGCTTCAGCGAACTTCTCACGGTAGCCCCACTGCCAATCGTAAGCTTGTGGTACTTGTTGGCCTTCAGAACATAGGTCAACCGCTACCGATGTATCTAGGTAAGAGACTTTAGATTGGTAACACGCTTCCATGATCGCCATGTTTACCCAAGGAGGACCAGCATTGATCACAAGATCAGGCTTAACTTCTTTAATCAAAGCAACAAGCGCATCAACATCGTCAGCGTCTACTGAACGTGCTTCTAGTTTCTTAGTTGAATCTTTAAGGTTGTTTTTACCTTTGATCGATTCGATGATTTTTTCACATTTCGCGATTGTGCGCGAAGCGATTGTGATATCACCCAGTACTTCGTTATTTTGTGCTGCTTTATGTGCAACAACCCAACCAACGCCGCCTGCACCAATTTGTAGAATAGCCATAGTATTAATTACCCTTGTTGTTCTGCTAGCTCAGTGGCTAGAGTTTGAATTTTGTTAATTAGAGATTTGAAATCTGATGTCTTTAAGCACGGGTTCAAGATAGTAAATTTCAGCGCGCTTTTACCATCAACGACCGTTTCGCCAAGCACGGCAACGCCACGAGTCAGCGCCTCCAGCCTTAACGTCTGATTCAGTTTGTCTAAATCAAGAGCGCCTTTTGCCGATTGCTCATTGTTCGGTACCGCACGGAACAGCACAGTCGACAGTGACGGCTCAGCAAGTAGCTCAAAATCGTCATGCTTCTGAATCAAATCGGCAACTTGAAGCGTCTGCTCTAAGAGATGGTCGTACATATCGCCCAATTGCTTTGGCCCAACGCTTTGCATCGTCATGAAAACTTTCAGTGCATCGAAACGCTTGGTGGTCGCGATAGACTTGTCGACTAAGTTCGGCAGCTCATCGTGTTCACGGTTTAGGTAATCTGCGTGATGTAGAAGGTACTTAAAGTTCGCTTTGTCTTTGAGCAACACCGCACCACAGCTGATTGTTTGATAGAACAATTTGTGGAAATCGACGCTCACTGAGTCTGCTTTTTCGATGCCTTTTAGACGAGCTTTATGGCTACTTAAAATAAGTGCGCCACCGTATGCACTGTCGACATGGAACCAAAGATCTTGCTGGCTTGCGATGTCTGCAATCGCATCAAGGTCATCGATAGCACCATGATCGGTGGTGCCCGCCGTACCAACCACAGCAAAAGGAATCAGACCTTGTGCTTTCAGTGCTTTCACTTCTGCATCTAACAAGTCAGCTTTGATGGTGCCGTTAGCGTTGGTATCAACACAGCACACAGCCGCTTCGCCTAACCCCATTAATGATGCAGATTTTTGAACCGTGAAGTGCGATTTCTTTGAACATAAGATACGCAGTTTGCTCGCGTACTTTGGCAAACCTAACTTTTGGATTGAGTGACCATCGTGCTTATCGGCAACCCAGTCTCTTGCTAGCAACAAGCCCATCAGGTTACTTTGCGTGCCGCCGCTCGTGAAAACACCATCAGCTTGATCGCCAAGTTGGTATTTCTCACACATCCAATCCACGACTCGTTGTTCAACATAAGTCGCTGCAGATGCTTGGTCCCATGAATCCATTGATTGGTTCAACGCCGCGATAATCGATTCCGCAGCAACAGAAGCCATAAGAGGTGGAGTGTGGAGATGTGCAATACAGTCTGGGTGTTGCACGAAGATGGAGTTTGCAGCGACTAACTCAGCCGTGCTATCCACAACATCAACCAAAGCGTGTTGGTTGTTATCGAGGTCGACAGCATTGATAGCTGCTTCTAACACTTTTGGATCTAAACCCGAATAAGGGGTTTCAACTTGTTCAAAAACCGCTTTCATCGCTTGAGTGGTTTGGTTCATCACGTTAGCAAATTCGTCGCTACCGCCTAAACCTGTCTGGATGAAATGCTTATTCCATTCTTGGTTAGTTTGTTCGCTTGAAGCTGGGTCTTGTTGTAAACCACCACCCGCTGCGATGATCGCTTCTTCCATCACTCGCAATGCAAAGTCGATTTGCTCGAAAGAGATAATCATTGGTGGAAGGAAACGAATAACCGAACCATCACGACCACCCTTTTCGACCATCAAGCCGCGCTCTAACGCCGCTCGTTGAATCGCTAGGGTCAGTTCACCGTCTGATTGCGGCTCACCAAATTTGTTAAGCTCACCATTTGGTTGCTTGATCTCAGCGCCAAGCATCAAGCCTTTACCACGAACTTCAGCAATACAACTCACACGAGATTGAATCTTCTCGAGTCCATGACGTAAATATTGGCCCGCAATGTTTGCGTGCTCAACTAAGCCATCTCGCTCGATGATTTCCAACGCCTTAGCGCCAGACACCATTGCCAATTGATTACCACGGAATGTGCCTGTGTGTTCACCCGCTTTCCAAGTATCAATGCTCTTATCGAATACAAGCAGCGACATAGGCAGTCCGCCACCAATAGCTTTAGACAAGCACAAGATATCAGGATTAACGCCTGACTCTTCAAACGCAAAGCGATGACCAGTTTTACCTACACCACACTGAATTTCATCAAAGATCAGTAGAATGCCGTGTTCATCACAGATGCGACGCAAGCCTTTTAGCCAAGATGCAGGAGCTGGAATCACACCGCCCTCACCTTGTACAGGCTCAACGATCATCGCAGCCGGTTTCATGATGCCGGATTCGTCGTCATTCAACATACGTTCGATATAACGAATGCTCGCGTTAGCACCCGCTTCACCACCAATGCCAAACGGGCAGCGAAGGTTGTATGGGAAAGGCATGAAATGTACGTCAGACATTAAGCCGCTACGACGTTCTTTAGTGCCAAGGTTACCCATCATGCCCATGGTGCCGTTCGTCATGCCATGGTAAGCACCACGGAAAGCGAACATGGTGTTGCGACCTGTGGTTTGCTTCGCGAGCTTGATCGCGGCTTCCACAGCATCAGCGCCAGACGGACCACAGAATTGAAGAACCGAGTTCGTTGAAAAGTCTTGAGGGAGAAAAGCTTTAACTCGCTTGATAAACGTCTCTTTTGCTTGAGTCGTGATATCAAGAGTCTGGTATGGTAAACCTGAATCGAGTTGGTCTTTAAGTGCTTGGTTGATTTCAGGGTGGTTGTAACCCAAAGAAAGTGTACCGGCACCGGCTAAGCAATCGAGAAAGAGTTGGCCACGAGTATCTTCAACTAAAACACCACATGCTCTTTTAATAGCAATCGGTAGGCGTCTTGGGTATGAACGAACATCCGATTCATGCTGTTCTTGCTCAAGCAAAATAGCGTCGGGTGTTAGGTCGTAAGTTCCCTCTACGATAGGAACCATAGTTGAAAATGAATTTGCGATAGTATTAATATCGACTTCAAAGGCGGTAGTCATAAAAGTCCCCTTGAATGTGTTCATACTCACCTCCATCAGACGCAATTGCACACCGTCCCTCTATTGATTTAGAGAGAATTCAGAGTGAAACATGCGTATTGTCTAGAAATGAGATATAGCTGTACGCTCGCATAAGTCAAATGACAAATACGAAATTAGGCCGTCTTAGGACAGCAAAAATTAGTTAGCGAGAGCTCAAGGTTCAGTAATGCTACTGTTTTGAAGAATTGGACATTTGTGCAGTATCGGACAGCTATGAAGAACTGACCCTTTTGGAAATGCAGAGCTGATTAGCAATGTTGTTATTAGTGTGTTCAATGTTGGGTTTCCCATTAGCATGGCGAATTGCGCCATAAGTATCCCGTCTATCAGCTAAAGGCTAGCTGATACCTACCCTACGTAATGTCCCAATCAGCAAGAATGGTCACTACGCGTATCCCCCAGAAGCAATCACGGCTCTTTTTGAGCATCGCCATTCCGAGATTGCGCGGGAAAGTAACATAAAGTGAAATGAACGATCAATAGTTTTTAATAATCGCTGGATAAATAGCAGCGGTGACTGACATATTGCTGAAAATATCGTCAAATTGATCTTTAAGTAAGGAGATCCCCGGTTCGCTCGTTCCTTGCGCCCGAGGATAACGAAGCAGGTATACAGGCTGTGTTAGTGATAGCTTTGAGGTCATGGCGTCTTTCCGTCATTCTATAGCACGAGGAACGAGTTCATAGGGAATCTCGCTTTTAAAAGCTAAGTAATCTAAACGAAATTGATAGCGACATTTTGAGATAGAAAAGGAAATTTGGCTGTGTGTTCAAACAGAAAGAGGAATAACGCATAGAAATCAGAACAGCAGAAACCAAAAAGCCCGAACATTTCTGTTCGGGCTTTTTAATTTGGAGCGATACATCGGGTTCGAACCGATGACCTCAACCTTGGCAAGGTTGCGCTCTACCAACTGAGCTAGTATCGCATTTGCTACATCCGTTAAGACGTAGACTTTAATAGATGGTGCCCCGGGCCGGACTTGAACCGGCACAGCGCGAACGCCGAGGGATTTTAAATCCCTTGTGTCTACCAATTCCACCACCAGGGCACGCAATTCTTTATTGCGATGCCGATTACTGAAAAGTAAAACACCATCTTAATGTCGAAGCCAATCAACATTACAAATTTTGGAGCGATACATCGGGTTCGAACCGATGACCTCAACCTTGGCAAGGTTGCGCTCTACCAACTGAGCTAGTATCGCATTTTCATTACTCTTCAAAAGAAAGAGATAATGGAGGCGCCTCCCGGAGTCGAACCGAGGTCCACGGATTTGCAATCCGCTGCATAGCCACTCTGCCAAGGCGCCTTAGTAACTCCAATCGAATCGCTTATTGCCATCCTCTTGGGTACGGGATGCATTCTACGGATTCGAGCGTTTGAGTCAATATTATTTTTGTATTTTTAATTCGTTTGAATAGATTTCATACGAAACAGGCTAAATAGCTGACTTTGTGTGCAAAGCACTTTGTGAACAGGCCATTCAAAGGAGATCTATATCACATTAGATATCCACTATTGATAACTTAACCTTAGGT
The DNA here is from genome assembly GCF_030297155.1 of Vibrio sp. FE10. Classification (NCBI taxonomy): domain Bacteria; kingdom Pseudomonadati; phylum Pseudomonadota; class Gammaproteobacteria; order Vibrionales; family Vibrionaceae; genus Vibrio; species Vibrio apostichopi. The sequence goes on from NZ_AP028067.1 coordinate 2,391,133, forward strand.
TAAAGATCAAAAAAGCGAGCCTCAGCTCGCTTCTTCATCAATGGTGTTTTTCGTCTAACAAATCATCTTTGGCGGCCATTAAGTATTGCGCCATTGACCAGTAAGTAAGAACGGTTGCAACATAGAGTGCAATGTAACCTACCCATACCATCCAGTCGTCGTATCTCCAGATAAGTACCCAAAGAGCGAACATCTGAGAAACGGTTTTGACTTTACCGACCCAAGATACCGCAACGCTTGCACGTTTACCGATTTCAGCCATCCATTCGCGAAGCGCTGAAATGATAATCTCACGAGCAATCATGGTCACCGCTGGAATAGTTATCCAAATCGAATGGTAATACTCAGTCATCAAGATAAGAGCGGTAGCAACCAGCACTTTATCCGCTACAGGGTCAATAAAGGCACCAAAGCGAGACGTTTGTCCGAGTTTACGAGCCAGCATGCCATCTAGCCAGTCAGTAAAACCCGCTACCCAAAACACCATTGCAGCAGCAAAAGGAGCCCATTCATAAGGTAGGTAAAAAACAACAACGAATACTGGGATTAAAAATAGTCTCAGTAAGGACAAAATGTTAGGTATATTCAAACGCATATTATTAGGCTCTTATCAATTGCGCTTTAATGGTGCGGGATTTTTACTATTGTTTCAATGCTTGATAAATGTTTTCTGCCAAAGAATGACTAATGCCCGGCACTTTGGCTATTTCTTCGACAGTTGCACGCTTAAGTTCTTGTAAGCCACCCATATATTTCAACAAAGATTGACGACGTTTCGGTCCTACCCCTTCGATTCCTTCCAACGCACTGGTTCGGCGAGTTTTACCTCGTTTCGCTCTGTGCCCTGCTATCGCGTGATTATGGCTTTCATCACGAATGTGCTGGATAAGGTGCAACGCTGGTGCATCGCTTGGTAAGTTAAATTCCTCACCTTCAAGAGTCACTAAGGTTTCTAAACCCGGCTTACGGGTCACACCTTTCGCGATACCCATCATTCTTGGTCGAAATGGCCAATCACCCCAATATTGAGAAACAATCTCATGAGCGCGATTCAGTTGCCCCTTACCACCATCGATAAATATGATATCAGGGATCTTATCGACATCGAGTTGTTTGGAATACCGTTTCTCAAGGGCCTGAGCCATCGCCGCGTAATCATCACCTCCAGTAATACCAGTGATGTTGTCACGACGGTATTCCGGCTTAACAGGGCCTTCCTGATTGAACACCACACAAGACGCTATCGTACTTTCACCCATGGTATGACTGATATCAAAACATTCCATGCGTTTAATCGCATCCATCGACAACACTTCTTGAAGCTCTTTGAAGCGCTGATTGATGGTCATCTTATGATTAATCTTGGTGGTAATGGCCGTCAGTGCGTTGGTATTCGACAACTTAAGGTAACGACCACGAGTACCAGAAGGATTGGTATTAAAGTGAATCTTACGACCTGCAACTTCACATAACGCTTCTTGAATCGGTGTGACATCTTCCATCAAATCGGCATTAAGAATTAAACGTGTTGGGATGGTTCTTGCTTCATTGTGCGCCAAATAATATTGACTTAAAAAGCTCGAAAAGACCTCTTCTCGCACCGTATTGTTAGGAATTTTAGGGAAATGACTTCGACTACCCAAAACTTTGCCTTGGCGGATCATCAAGATATGGATACAAGCTACTCCATTCTCTTGGGCAAATCCGAGCACGTCCATATCTTCCATAGAATCGTCAGATACGTACTGCTGTTCTTGTACACGTCGAATCGCTTGAATTTGATCGCGGAAAGCAGCGGCTTGCTCAAAACGAAGCTCTCGGCTTGCCTTGTCCATCTTGTCGATAAGCGTCTCAAGGACGAGCTTGTCTTTCCCTTGCAGGAACAAACGAACATAATCGATAAGCTCGCTGTACTCTTCATCAGAGATAATGGAGCTAACACAAGGCGCAGCACAACGACCAATCTGGTACATCAAGCACGGGCGTGTTCTGTTCGCATAAACCGTGTCTTCACACTGGCGAGCAGGAAAAATCTTTTGTATTAGGTGTAGCGTCTCACGCACAGCGCCAGAATCGGGATAAGGACCAAAGTATTCACCCTTTTTCTTCTTAGCACCACGATGCATCGACAAACGAGGATGCTTGTGACCACTAATGAAAATATAAGGGTACGACTTATCATCACGCAGAAGTACGTTGTATTTCGGTAGGTACTGCTTGATGTAGTTGTGCTCAAGAATAAGAGCTTCTGTTTCCGTATGCGTTACAGTGACATCGATTTTGTCGATATTGCTGACTAAAGCGCGTGTTTTTTCACTGTCGACTTTTTTACGGAAATAACTGGAAAGGCGTTTTTTGAGGTTCTTAGCTTTACCGACGTAGATAACAACAGCCTCGGCGTTATACATACGATAAACGCCGGGCTGTTCTGTTACTGTCTTAAGGAATGAGACTGAGTCAAACAAGTTGGTCACTATAAGATCTCAGAGTTAAAGGGTCTCAGTATCTAACATTCCATGTCTAATCGCTAAATGCGTAAGCTCTACATCACCGCTGATGTCTAGTTTACTGAACAGTCGGTAGCGGTAGCTGTTAACTGTTTTAGGACTTAGATTGAGTTGTTCTGAAATATCCGTCACTTTCTGACCTTTGGTAATCATCATCATGATTTGAAGCTCACGTTCAGATAGATCGGCGAATGGATTTTCAGACGCAGGCGAGAATTGGCTTAAAGCCATCTGCTGCGCAATTTCTGGTGAAATGTATCGTTGGCCACTATTAACCACTCGAATTGCATTTACCATCTCGTCCGGACCTGCACCTTTAGTAAGGTAACCTGCAGCTCCAGCTTGCATCACTTTAGTTGGAAACGGATTTTCCGTATGCACCGTTAAAACGATGATTTTAATATCAGGGTTGAAACGCAGGATTTTCTTGGTTGCTTCTAAGCCACCAATACCAGGCATATTCATATCCATCAAAATAACGTCAGTATTATTAGTACGACACCATTTTGCAGCATCTTCACCGCTTTCAGCTTCCCCTGCTACGTTCATTCCACGGACGTCTTCAATAATACGTCGTATCCCTGTGCGAACCAGCTCGTGATCATCTACAAGGAAAACATTTATCAAATCTTGTATCTCCACACTATTAATTGGCTCTGCAACCACCGTAAAGCTTCATCTGTTTGAAACAATTGAACAAAGAAACAGTGGGTCGCAGCATTGTGTATATCTTAACTCAATTACTAAATTAAATCTCTGTTGAATATGTGTCGAAACACTAACTTTAGCAAGTACTTATTTATAAATAAGCCAACTAAAACAACAAGCTTTAGGTAAAAATCAACTAGTTAAAACAACACCCAATAAAATTACACAAGATAAAGACATTTTCAATACCATTGAATCTTGATTCATTACAATTTCACTTTTTTGCTTATTAAGTCCCGTTATTCTTCTCCAATTCGCAAAATATAGAGACTATTTTCGTTTGCTGTTGTGCGTGATGAGGCGCTAGATGGTAGTATTCCGCTCTCCATTTCAATAGGTTACTACATTGGATATTCAGCAAGGCTTTGTACTCACAAGACAAGCGCGAGACTTTTCAGGGCGCACACAAATCGACTTGTGGTTAAGCACCCCTAAAGGCCCAACGCTACTGACTATTCAAAACGAAAAGCCTGTCTTTTTTGTTGCTCAATCCGATATCGAAACGTGCCAATCTATTGCCGATAAAGAAGCCATAGATTGTCAGTTTAAGCCCTTAGAGCTGGCGACATTTGACCAAACCCCTTTAGCCGCTTGTTACACCTCATTGTCGAGAAGCAGCTTCGGGTTAGCTCAGGCCTTTAACGGTGAAGAGATCCAAACCTTTGAAAGTGATATTCGACTGGCCGATCGTTTCTTAATGGAACGCTTTATCAAGGGCAGTATCGAATTCACAGGCGCTATCACTCAAAAAAAACAACACCTCAGAGTTTCGAACGCAAAATGTCGAGCTGGCGATTACTTGCCAAACTTGTCTGTGGTTTCGCTTGATATTGAGTGTTCAGAAAAAGGTGTGCTTTATTCCATCGGCCTAGACAGTCCAATGGATAGCCGAGTGATCATGGTCGGCGAACCACAACAAGCAGACACCAATATCCAATGGGTTGCCAATGAGAAAGCTCTGCTTGAAGCCATGATTGCTTGGTTCTCCGAGTTTGACCCCGACATCATCATCGGTTGGAACGTCATTGATTTCGACTTTAGGCTGCTGCATAAGCGTTCAGAATGGAACGAAGTAAAACTCAGTATTGGTCGCGACAATCAACCGAGCTTCTTTCGCAGCTCCGCACAAAATCAACAGGGCTTCATTACCATTCCTGGCCGAGTGGTCTTAGATGGTATCGATATGCTTAAAACAGCAACCTACCATTTCCGATCATGGTCTCTTGAGTCCGTGTCACAAGAGTTGCTGGGCGAAGGCAAAGACATTCATAATGTTCATGACCGTATGGATGAAATCAATCGAATGTTTAAGTTCGATAAACCTTCATTGGCCAAATACAACCTTCAAGACTGCGTGCTAGTAAACCGTATATTTGAACACACTCACCTACTCGATTTTGCTATTGAACGCTCTCGCTTAACTGGTGTTGAACTTGATCGCGTTGGCGGCTCTGTTGCCGCCTTTACCAATTTATATATGCCTCAAATACACCGCGCAGGTTACGTCGCGCCTAACTTAGAGCCCGAAAATTGGATCGCTAGCCCCGGTGGCTATGTAATGGATTCAATTCCTAACCTTTATGACTCTGTGTTGGTTCTCGACTTTAAGAGTCTGTACCCATCGATCATTCGTTCATTCTTGATTGACCCAATGGGGCTGATTGAAGGGCTAAAATTAGAATTAGGCTCTGAAGAAGACCAAGCAGTGGCTGGGTTTCGTGGCGGTCAATTCCACCGCTCTAAGCACTTTCTACCAGAGATGATCGAAAACCTCTGGGCAGCCCGTGATGTCGCGAAGAAAAATAACGAGAAAGCATTTTCTCAGGCGATTAAGATCATCATGAATTCTTTCTATGGGGTACTTGGTTCTTCTGGTTGTCGCTTCTTTGATACACGCTTGGCATCCTCTATCACCATGCGCGGGCATGAGATCATGAAGCAGACCAAGGTTTTGATCGAAGACAAAGGCTATCAAGTGATCTACGGGGACACCGATTCAACCTTCGTGTCTCTCAATGGTAGTTTTGAGCAAGAGCAAGCGGACGAGATTGGCCACTCTCTCGTGGCTTATATCAACGACTGGTGGACAAATCATCTGAAAGAGGTCTATAACCTCACCTCAATACTTGAATTGGAATACGAGACCCATTACCGCAAGTTTCTAATGCCGACTATTCGAGGCTCTGAGACAGGATCAAAGAAACGTTATGCAGGTTTAATCAATCAAGGTGACCAAGAGAAGATCATTTTCAAAGGCCTTGAAAGTGCACGAACCGATTGGACGCCTCTCGCACAACAGTTCCAACAAACCTTATATGAGATGGTCTTTCATGACCAAGATCCAAGTGATTATGTTAGACAGTTTGTCGATGAAACATCCGCGGGCAAACACGATGATTTACTGGTTTACCAAAAGCGCTTGCGCCGTAAGTTGCATGAATACCAAAAGAACATTCCACCGCAGGTTCGCGCAGCAAGATTGGCCGACGAGATCAATGCCCAGCTTGGTCGCCCGCTTCAATACCAAAACAAAGGGCGTATTGAATATTTGATTACGCTGAGTGGCCCTGAGCCCAAGGAGTATTTGAAGAGTGGCATCGATTATCAACATTACATTGATAAACAGATTAAACCGGTCGCAGAAGCGATTCTGCCATTTATAGGGTTAGATTTTGAAAGAGTTAGCGGGCAACAGTTAGGCCTGTTCTAGATTTAATTCTCTTTTCGAGGCGACCTTTAATCGATATATCGATTAAAGGTCGAACCAGGCATCAAAACGAAAAAAGCAGAGAAGTGCTGTGTTACTCAGCCCGCTCTGCTTTTTAGTATTCATCGGATAGGTTACGAATCTCTATCCGATACGAAACTCTGTTTTCTGGTACTGCTTAACCAGCCATTCACCAAAGCCATCAAGAATCCCTATCACCGAACGTTTTGGGATCGCTCGTCCAGACAGCAGAATCCCCAATCTTTGAATCTCGACTTCTTTCTCTGGATGGTATCTTAAGAACTGTTGACCGCACTCCATAGGCGTATCGAACCAATTCTTATCTCGGTACATGATCAAAGAGTAACTGGCTCGCAGAAGCTTCTTGGCAATAATCACCTGCGCGGCGACTTGCTGCTCTGGCGTTGTTGATCGGGCAATCTTGTTACGATAAACCGCTAACCAGTTTTCCGCATCCATATTCCAGTGCTTAGCAATTTCCCAACTCGTTTCGAAATCACCATAGCAGTCTGATAAGTCTTCACCATGTACACACACGGCTAAATGCTTGAGCATGAAGCCCCAAGTAAAGATGTTGTCGAAATCAACGATCTCGCTTACCAAGGTGGTTTTGATTGCCACTTGAGTGACCTGAGGGAAGCTCTTTTGGAAGCGCCATTTGATGGTATTCAGCAGCGTGGTTCGTTGATCTGGGAAAGAACGATGGGTAACCACAACCACATCTAGATTCGAGCGACCGACAACGGCTTGCTTACGTGCCACACTGCCATAAACATAGACACTGTGCAGATTAGAACCTAACCCACCTTTTAGAAAGGTAATCAGATCGTTAACCACAGGTTGAAATTCAGGTTGAAATGGCTGTATTGGGTCAATAACAGGTAGCTGCATAGGTCGTTTCGGTAAATAAAATAATGATTTAACTGTCTCTCTATGATCGCTTAGGTGACTTTATGATTCAAGCTATTCCTATTTATAGCGTCTACGAGATATAATCACCGGATAGACCCAATAAGGACAAACACAAAATGCCTAGAGCAAGTGAGATTAAAAAAGGTTTTGCGATCAATGTTGATGGCAAAACAGTACTAGTTAAAGATATCGAAGTAACAACACCAGGTGGCCGTGGCGGTCAAAAGATCTACCGCTTCCGTGGTCACGATGTAGCAACTGGCGTTAAAACAGAAGTTCGTCACAAGGCTGACGAAATCGTTGAAACTATCGACGTAACTAAGCGTGCAGTAATGTTCTCTTACGTTGATGGCAACGAATACATCTTCATGGATAACGAAGATTACACACAGTTCATCTTCAACGGTGAAATGATCGAAGACGAGCTGCTGTTCATCAACGAAGATACGCAAGGTATGTACGCGATTCTTATCGACGGTACTGCGGCGACTCTTGAGTTACCAACTTCAGTTGAGCTAGTGATCGAAGAAACAGACCCTTCAATCAAAGGTGCATCTGCTTCAGCTCGTACTAAGCCAGCTCGTCTGTCTACTGGTCTTACTGTTCAAGTTCCTGAGTACATTGCAACTGGCGACAAAGTTGTTGTGAACACAGCTGAACGTAAATACATGAACCGCGCAAGCTAAGATACTGATTATGACCGAAGCTAACGACCTAATGTCTTACGACGACGCAATTGACACTGCATACGACATCTTTCTAGAGATGGCTGCTGATAACCTTGAACCAGCAGACGTGATCCTATTCACGGCTCAGTTTGAAGATCGTGGCGCTGCAGAACTTGTTGAAACTGGTGACGATTGGGTTGAACATGTTGGCTTTGAAGTCGACAAAGAGATCTACGCTGAAGTACGCATTGGTCTTGTAAATGAAGCTGATGATGTCTTAGATGACGTTTTCGCTCGTCTGCTGATCAGCCGTGATCCTGAACACAAGTTCTGTCACATGTTGTGGAAACGCGACTAGGCTCTTCTTAAACCAGCTCAGAGTACTGAGCTGGTTTTCTTACGACTTCATAGCCTCATCACTTTACCAAACTGCAACTCTACAAAATTATGACCAAAGCAAAGACAGATACCCTATCCAAAGGCTATGCCTGTGTTGGATTAGTAAATCCCAAAACCCCTGAAAATGTTGGCTCAGTAATGAGAGCGGCTGGTTGCTACGGAGCAAACTCTGTATTTTATACTGGCACCCGTTATGACCACGCTCGACAGTTTCATACCGACACCAAAGAAAAGCACCTTGAGTTGCCATTAATTGGTGTGGAAGACCTGAAAGACATTATTCCTGTTGGCTGCGTACCCATCGCGGTTGATTTGATAGAAGGCGCTAAGCCTCTGCCTGATTATAAGCACCCACCCCGTGCTTTTTATATCTTCGGCCCTGAAGATGGGACTCTGAAAAAAGAGATCACGGACTTCTGTCGTGAAACCATCTACGTTCCGACTAATGGCTGCATGAACCTCGCTGCCGCGGTCAATGTTATTTTGTATGACCGCATGGCGAAGGGTGACAACTTCTCGAATCATTTGAAAGTGACCTAATACCAATCGTAGTAAATAGCTAGTCAGCTTAGCTGGTTAATCGTTTCGAGCTAGTTAATCACTTCTAGCTAGTTATTCACTTCTACCTGGTTAAGCACTTCCACATGATTTGAACTGCGCCATATTCAAGACATAAAAAAACCTGCTAAGTTAGCAGGTTTTTTTGTATTCGAAACGTTGAATTAAGCTTTAAGCTTAAGAACTGTAGCAACTACTGGTGTAATTACTTACGTGATCTTGGCTTAGCCGGTTTAGCCGGGCGTCCGTTGTTCAGTTTAGGCTTTTTAGTAGCCTGAGGTTTGCCATTTGCCGCTGGAGCGCTACGACCTGAATCAGGTGTTGTAGTACCGCGGGTTGCAGGCTTCTTACGCTTAGTCTGGTTGCTGCGGCCTTTAGGAGCATTTGCACGCTCTTCGTGACGCTTAACAGCACGACGAATTTTCTGGCTACGAGAACGCTCACGCTTACGAGAAGTGTTTGCAGGATCAAGATCCAACAGTGTCTCTTTTTCTGGCTGAAGTTCTACAAGCTCACGCAAGTAGTTTACTTCTTGAAGATCTAGCTCTTTCCAACCGCCACGAGGCAGTTTCTTATCAAGGTAGATATCACCGTAACGTACACGTTTCAGACGGCTTACTGTTGTTTCTTGTGATTCCCAAAGACGACGAACCTCACGGTTACGACCTTCGTTAATTGCTACGTAGAAAGTATGGTTCATACCTTCACCGCCAGCGTAAACCACATCTTCGAAACGAGCCATACCATCTTCAAGTTGAACGCCACGAGTCACGTTCTTAACTTTTTGCTCAGTTACTTCACCAAATACACGTACTAGGTACTCACGCTCAACCTGACGGCTTGGGTGCATTAGGCGGTTTGCTAGTTCACCATCGGTTGTGAACAACAGTAGGCCTGATGTGTTTGCATCAAGACGACCAACTGAAATCCAACGAGAACCACGGATCTTAGGTAGACGATCGAAAACAGTACGGCGACCTTCAGGATCGTGACGAGTACAAAGCTCACCTTCAGGTTTGTAGTAAGCAAGTACACGACAAACCACTTCTTCAGAGGCTTTGCCTGTAATTGTGTGGCCATCGATACGGATCACTGAGTTCTCGTCTTCAAGACGCTCACCCAATTTCGCAACTTGACCGTTAACACTTACACGACCAGATTTGATTAAACCTTCTAGTTCACGACGAGAACCGTGACCAGCTCGCGCTAAAACCTTCTGTAATTTTTCGCTCATTTACTCTTTTCTACCTAATTGTCGTCTTCACAGACGTCGAATGAATTTTTCGCGACCAAATCGCGGTCGCGTATTATCGCAAATAACCTGCCAAAAAGCACTTGTTATTTACTCTGGCAGGTTTGCTGTTTCGTTACAGACTGTTAATCAGTAACGCTATTATTCAAACGGCGCTGGATCACCGGCACCACGACGTAAAACAACCGCGTCATCGTCACTGAAGTCAATAACCGTAGTAGGTTGCTCACCCAGGTAGCCACCATTCAAAATGACATCAACCGCATGCTCTAAGCTGTCGCGAATTTCTTCTGGATCCGATTCAGTTGTCTCGTTACCCGGCAGGATTAGCGAGGTCGACATCAAAGGCTCACCCATCGCTTCTAGAAGGTCTAGGGCAATTTTGTTGTCTGGTACTCGAATACCGATCGTTTTACGCTTAGCGTTCATCAAACGCTTTGGCACTTCTTTTGTTGCTTTGAAAATAAACGTGTAAGCACCTGGCGTGTGCGCCTTAAGCAGACGGAAAGCCACGTTATCTACTCGTGCATACAGTGACAACTCAGAAAGGTCACGGCATAACAAAGTGAAATTGTGCTTGTCATCGATTCGACGAATTTTACAGATGCGTTCGAGTGCTTGTTTATTCTCAAGCTGACAACCCAGTGCATAACCTGAATCTGTTGGATAAACCACAACGCCGCCATTGCGAATAATCGCAACCGCTTGAGTAATTAAGCGCGCTTGTGGGTTATCTGGGTGTACATAAAAAAACTGGCTCATTGTTGATCCTCGTTATCGAATCTCTCGACTCTATCATCAGAAGGAGCTGGCTCACCTAAAGACTATTCAGATGGTGAAACCGTTTGAAACTCCCAATCTTTCCATACTTCTTCGACCCCAGAAGGTAGCCAGAGATTACGTCCAAGTTCCATCCATGGGGATGGGTAATGGAAGTCGCTGCCTTGGGAGGCTAATAGTTTGTATTGTATAGCATAATCCGCAAGTGTGCGTCTTTCTTGTTGCGCTTGCTGAGGTTGAGCCACTTCCATGGCGTCACCATTTGCTTCAACAAATGCAGCGAGCAGACGTTTAACCCACTTGGCTGTAAGGCCATATCGCGCAGGGTGTGCTAATACCGCTTGACCACCAGCCGCATGAATAGCCGTTACAGCATCACTCATTGAGCACCATGTTGGCGGCACATAACCTGGGTTGTTGCGCGTAAGAAACTTTTTAAACACCTGCTGCATGGTTTTCGCATAGCCGTTGTCGACTAACCACTTCGCAAAATGCGCTCGAGTAATTGGTGCATCACCAGCAATCAACTTAACTTCTTCCAAAACGCCTTCACGGGTCGCTTTCTCGAGTCGTTGAGCAATCATCTCAGCACGCCCAATACGATGAAGCTTCTGTTGTTCAATTAACGCTTTCAATTCTGGTGATTCAGGATCGACGTTTAACCCAACAATATGGATATCTTTGTTTTGCCAAACGGTTGAGATCTCGATGCCGTTAATCAACTGAATAGGAAGATTGTTATCAGCAATATAGCTACGTGCTTCAGCAAGCCCATCAGTCGTATCATGATCTGTAATCGCTAACGCTTCGATGTTAAAGCCTAACGCTCGGTCAATCAGTTCAGGTGGAGTAAGTCGGCCATCTGAGGCTGTTGTATGACTATGTAGATCAATTCTCATATATTCTTTTTCATTGTTTTCAATTTTTATCGTTATATTTGTGTCAACGCACTTGACCTGCAAGCGCAAAACTAGTTAACTAGTACATAAATACGAAGTATCACATTTGATAGGTTCACTATGTTACAAGAATTTAACCAAAACCATAAAGATAAAGTTTTAGAACTTTCTTCAGTAGAAGCAAGTTCAGAGCTTAATTGGTGGCGCACTTGGACAAGTTCTTGGTGGGCCAACGTGTACTTCTAATTAAACAGTTTGTTTATAAAAAAGTTATCACTAAGCCCGCTTTCATAGCGGGCTTTTTAATTTGTCGAACATCTCACATTCAACTGACTAACAAATCAACGAATTGACCATATTCTAGATTGGGTGAACGGTATCTTTATGCGACTATGTACGGCAGGAAATTTAAAGAATCATAAAGGAGGTCTTGTGAACAAGGCCATTGAAATCAAAAAGCTGGGAACCATTGAGGTCATCAATTCTTCCGTTCCTTACTCGCAAGATCCAACCAGTGTTTTTCATACTCTGTGTGAAAACAAAACAGACAGTCTGCTGTTGGAATCTGCTGAGATTGAATCTAAACAGAACCTGACAAGCCTACTCCTTATCGACTCTGCTGTTCGCATCGTATGTCGCGGACATGAAGTAACCTTTCAAGCGTTGACTCAAAATGGTCAGGCGCTTATCGAACACCTAGCTCAAAACGTTAAAACAGAGATCAAATCTGACCTTACGGATAACGTATTGACGCTGACTTTTGTCGAACCAAGCAACGAATTAGACGAAGATTCACGTTTAAGGGAAGCGTCTTCATTCGATGCACTGCGTTTGGTTCAACACAGCTTTGAGCAAGACGCGGATAACAAACACGCGTTATTCATGGCTGGCCTATTCGCTTACGACATCGTGGCGAACTTTGAACCGCTAGGCGATGCTGAAGCGACCAACAACTGTCCTGACTTTGTTTTCTACGTTGCCGAGACTCTATTGCGTTTCGACCACCAAGAGAACGAAGGCCTGCTTCACGCAAGCTTATTCACTCAAGATGAGAGCATTAAAGCGCAATTAACTGAGCGCCTAGCCGACATTCAAACACAGTGTCAGTCATTGAAAGCCATCACAGAAGTCACGCCACTCGACAACGTTGACGCTGTACCAAGCGTTTCAGATGAAGACTTCTGCCAAACGGTTCGTGACCTAAAAGAGTACGTAGTAAAAGGCGATGTATTCCAAGTGGTACCTTCTCGCCGCTTCACGCTGCCTTGCCCTGCTCCACTGGCGGCTTATAAAGAGCTCAAGCAAAGTAATCCAAGCCCTTACATGTTCTATATGCAAGACGAGCTATTTACTCTGTTTGGTGCTTCTCCAGAAAGTGCGTTGAAGTACGAAACTGAAACCAACCAAATCGAGATCTACCCAATTGCGGGTACTCGTCGTCGCGGTAAGCGTCCTGACGGTCAAATCGATTTCGACCTAGATAGCCGTATCGAGCTTGAACTGCGTACCGACAAAAAAGAAAACGCTGAACACATGATGCTGGTCGACCTAGCACGTAACGATGTGGCGCGTATTGCAGAAGCAGGCACTCGCCACGTAGCAGATTTGCTAAAAGTGGATCGCTACAGCCATGTGATGCACTTAGTTTCTCGTGTTGTTGGTCAGCTACGTGAAGACTTAGATGCCCTACACGCTTACCAAGCTTGCATGAACATGGGTACGTTAACAGGCGCACCAAAAATCCGCGCAATGCAGCTTATTCGCGATGTAGAAAAAACTCGTCGTGGTAGCTATGGCGGTGCGGTGGGTTACCTAACAGGTGAAGGGACGTTAGATACGTGTATCGTGATTCGCTCAGCTTACGTTGAAGATGGCGTTGCACAAGTACAAGCGGGCGCTGGTGTAGTATTCGATTCAGACCCACAAGCAGAAGCGGATGAAACTCGTGGCAAAGCTCAAGCGGTTATCTCTGCGATTCAAGCTGCACATACCAAGAGCTTGTCGTCAAACACACTCGCATCAAACAAGAAGGAGTCGTAATCATGGCTGATATTGTATTCATCGATAACTTCGACTCGTTCACATACAACCTTGTAGACCAGTTTCGTTCATTAGGTCACAGCGTAAAAATTTACCGTAACAACATTCCTGCAAAGGTAGTTGAAGCGGCTATCAACGAATTAGATAACCCGGTTGCACTGCTTTCACCAGGCCCTGGCGCTCCAGCAGATGCGGGTTGTATGCCAGAGCTGATTCAATTGCTAAAAGGCAAAGTACCAATGATTGGAATTTGCTTAGGCCACCAAGCGATTGTTGAAGCCTACGGCGGCACCGTTGCAGGCGCTGGCGAAATCATTCATGGTAAGGTGTCGATGATGGAACACCAGAACCATGCGACTTACCAAGGCTTACCTTCGCCACTGGCTATTGCTCGCTACCACTCTTTAGTGGCAACGCATGTATCTGATAGCCTAACGGTGACCGCTGAAGTCGATGATTTGGTGATGTCTGTGGTTCAAGAACAAGACAAGGTGTGTGGATTCCAATTCCACCCTGAATCAATTATGACGACCTACGGTGCAACGCTTCTTGCGAACGCTATCGAATGGGCTCTTGAGAAGAACGCCACTCTTGATAAAAAGACTAACTAGGACGAAATCATGGAACAGATTAATAAACTTTACGAACAGCAGTCTCTTACTCAAGAAGAAAGCCAACAGTTATTTGATGTGATCATCAAGGGTGAGCTCGATCCAATCTTGATGGCTTCTGCACTGACTGCACTGAAAATCAAAGGTGAAACGCCAGACGAAATCGCGGGTGCGGCGAAAGCACTGCTTGCCAATGCAAACCCATTCCCACGCCCTGATTACGATTTCGCTGACATCGTGGGTACAGGTGGCGACGGTCATGACACCATCAACATTTCTACAACTTCTGCATTTGTAGCAGCAGCGTGTGGCTTAAAAATCGCCAAGCACGGTAACCGCAGTGTATCGAGCAAATCAGGCTCTTCTGACCTACTGGACTCGTTCGGCATTAACCTAGCGATGACAGCGGAAGACACTCGTACTGCAGTCGACGAGCTTGGCGTAGCATTCCTATTTGCTCCGCAATATCACGTCGGTGTACGTCACGCGATGCCTGTTCGTCAAACAATGAAAACACGCACTATCTTCAACATCCTTGGCCCACTGATTAACCCTGCTCGCCCTAACATCGAGTTAATGGGTGTTTACAGCAAAGAGCTAGTACGCCCTATCGCGGAAACCATGCTGCAAATGGGCATGAAGCGTGCTGCTGTTGTGCACGGTAGTGGCCTTGACGAAGTGGCTATTCACGGCGAGACCATCGTTGCTGAAATCAAAGATGGCAAAATTCACGAATACACAGTGGCACCGGCTGACTTTGGTTTGAACACTCACCCTCTTGAAGCAATCAAGGGCGGCGAGCCAGAAGAGAACAAAGCTATCACAACGGATATCCTCACGGGTAAAGGCACAGATGCTCAAGTTGGCGCTGTGGCCGTCAACGTTGCTCTGCTGATGCGTCTATTTGGTCACGAAGATCTAAAAGCTAACGCACAGCAAGCGATTGACGCGATGAACTCTGGCAAAGCGTACGAGCTTGTACAAAAGCTTGCTGCACACGCCTAACGAACGACGAGACAAAAAACATGACACAGACTACCGATAAACTGTCGACCCACGTTTCAGTCAAAGAAGCTGAAATGGCGGAAGTACTAGCAAAAATCGTTCGTGATAAATACCAATGGGTTGCAGCGCGTAAGCAAACTCAACCATTGGATGAGTTTAAATCGGAGTTAACCGCAACAGACCGCAGCTTTTATGATGCACTGAGCGGCGATCAAACGGTTTTCATCACTGAATGCAAGAAAGCATCTCCGTCAAAAGGGCTAATCCGTGACGAGTTTGACCTGGACTACATTGCGTCGGTGTACAACAACCACGCAAATGCAATTTCAGTTCTGACCGACGAGAAGTACTTCCAAGGTGACTTTGAGTTTTTACCTAAGGTTCGCAGCATTGCCAAGCAACCTATTCTTTGTAAAGACTTCATGGTTGATACTTACCAAGTTTACCTAGCTCGTCACTACTCAGCTGATGCAATCTTGCTGATGCTATCGGTATTGGATGACGAAGAGTACAAAGCACTTGCTGAGGTCGCTCACTCGCTAAACATGGGTGTACTTACCGAAGTCAGCAACGAAGAAGAGCTTCACCGCGCAGTCGCTTTAAAAGCAAAAGTGATCGGTATTAATAACCGTAACCTACGTGACCTTTCGACTGATTTGAACCGTACTAAAGAGTTGGCTCCGCTGATTCGCGAACTGGCTCCAGAAGCGATTGTCATTTCTGAGTCGGGTATCTACAACCACCAGCAAGTACGTGACCTTTCAACATTTGCAGACGGCTTCCTAATCGGTAGCTCTCTGATGGCTGAAAAGAACCTAGAGCTTGCGGTGCGTAAAGTCACGCTTGGTGAAAACAAGGTGTGTGGTTTAACTCACACTGACGATGCAGCTAAGGCTTATCAAGCTGGTGCAGTATTCGGTGGTCTGATTTTCGTTGAGGCATCTAAGCGTCATGTGGATATCGAAGCAGCTCGTTTAACCATGAGCGGCGCACCTTTGAACTACGTGGGTGTGTTCCAAAACCATAGCGTTACTGACGTTGCAAAAACGGTTGCTGAGCTAGGTTTATTTGCGGTGCAACTGCACGGTGATGAGTCTCAAGCATTTGTAGATGAGTTGAAACAATCACTACCTGAAAACGTTGAGATCTGGAAAGCTTACGGTGTGGCTTCTGACGCTGAAAACGGTGCTAAAAGCGCGCTACCAGAATTACTAAAAAGCAACGTGACTCGTCACCTGCTAGATACTAAAGTGGGTTCTCAAACTGGCGGTACAGGCCAAGCGTTCGATTGGAGCCTAATCAACAACCAAAGCGCAATCATGTTGGCGGGTGGTCTAAATCCAGAAAATGCTAACCAAGCAGCGAGACTAGGCTGCTTAGGGCTAGACCTAAACTCTGGCGTTGAATCCTCTCCAGGTAAAAAAGACGCAGACAAGCTGCAACGCGCTTTTGCTGCGATTCGTAATTACTAGTCTGGCTTCTAGAACTTAAGACCTAGAACTTAAAACCTAGAACCCAGAAGCTAGAAAGCAGAATCAAAAAACATATTTGTGAGCTTTGCTTTTGCGAAGCTCAAACAAGATTAAATGACTTGGTGTGAATACACATCGATAGAATTGAAGGAATAACACAATGGCTAAACTCGATGCCTACTTTGGTGAATACGGTGGTCAATACGTACCGCAGATCCTAGTGCCAGCACTAGACCAACTAGAACAAGCATTTATCGATGCACAAGCCGATCCTGAGTTCCGCAGCGAATTCATGACGCTTCTGCAAGAGTACGCAGGTCGCCCAACGGCACTAACGCTGGCTCGTAACCTTACTAAAGGTACAAAAACCAAACTGTACCTAAAGCGTGAAGATCTACTTCACGGCGGCGCACACAAAACAAACCAAGTACTTGGCCAAGCGCTGCTTGCTAAACGTATGGGTAAGCAAGAAATCATCGCTGAAACTGGTGCAGGCCAACACGGCGTTGCGACTGCTCTAGCGTGTGCTCTATTGGGCCTTAAGTGTCGCGTTTACATGGGTGCCAAAGACGTTGAGCGTCAAAGCCCGAACGTATTCCGTATGAAGCTGATGGGCGCAGAAGTTATCCCTGTTCATTCTGGTTCTTCTACGCTAAAAGACGCATGTAATGAAGCTCTACGTGACTGGTCTGCAACTTACGAAGAAGCACACTACCTATTAGGTACTGCGGCTGGCCCTCACCCATTCCCAACAATCGTTCGTGATTTCCAACGCATGATTGGTGAAGAAACAAAGAACCAAATCCTGGCTCGTGAAGGTCGCCTTCCAGATGCGGTTATCGCTTGTGTCGGCGGTGGTTCAAACGCTATCGGTATGTTCGCTGACTTCATTGAAGAAGAGTCTGTTCGCCTGATCGGTGTAGAGCCTGCTGGTAAAGGTATTGATACCGACCAACACGGCGCGCCACTTAAGCACGGTAAAACGGGTATCTTCTTTGGTATGAAAGCACCACTGATGCAAGATGAGAACGGCCAAGTAGAAGAGTCTTACTCTGTTTCTGCGGGTCTAGATTTCCCATCAGTGGGTCCTCAACACGCGCACCTAAATGCCATTGGCCGTGCTGAATACGACAACGTGACCGATGACGAAGCGCTAGAAGCGTTCCAATTGATTGCACGTAAAGAAGGTATTATCGCAGCGCTAGAGTCATCTCATGCTGTGGCTCATGCAGTTAAAATGGCTCACGATGACCCAGAGAAAGAACAACTATTAGTGGTTAACCTGTCTGGCCGTGGTGATAAAGACATTTTCTCGGTACACGACATTCTTAAAGAGAAAGGAGCATTATAATGGATCGCTATCAATCACTCTTCACTCGCTTAGCTGAAAAGAATCAGGGCGCATTTGTACCATTCGTAACGGTTGGCGATCCTAACCCTGAGCAGTCTCTTAAGATCATGGAAACACTTGTTGAAGCGGGTGCTGATGCACTTGAGCTTGGTATTCCATTCTCAGATCCACTTGCTGATGGTCCAACAATCCAAGGCGCAAACATTCGTGCTTTAGATTCCAAAGTCACGCCAGATGTATGTTTTGATCTTATTGGGCAAATTCGCGCTAAATACCCAGAGCTGCCAATCGGCCTACTGATGTACGCGAACTTGGTTTACGCACGTGGTATCGAGAACTTCTACGAGCGTTGCGCAAAAGCAGGTATCGATTCAGTATTGATTGCTGATGTACCAACCAACGAAAGCGGTGAGTTTGTTGCGGCAGCGAAGAAGTTTGGTATTCACCCAATCTTTATTGCTCCACCAACAGCAAGCGATGAAACACTTCAGTCAGTATCTGAGTTAGGTGGTGGTTACACTTACCTACTTTCTCGCTCAGGCGTGACAGGTGCTGAAACAAAAGCAAACATGCCAGTAACGGCACTGCTTGACCGCTTGAACAAGTTCGATGCGCCACCAGCACTGCTTGGTTTCGGTATCTCGGCTCCAGAGCAAGTGAAAGAAGCGATTGTAGCTGGCGCTGCAGGTGCTATCTCTGGTTCAGCCGTTGTGAAAATCATTGAAAACAACGTTGAACAACCAGAAGCAATGCTTAAAGCACTTGCGGAGTTTGTTACGCCAATGAAAGCGGCTACGCAGAAATAATCGACGGTCAATAAATAGACGCTCGTAGCCATTGGTCATTGATCATTGATCATTGATCATTGATCATTGATCATTGATCATTGATCATTGATCATTGATCATTGATCATTGATCATTGATCATTGATCATTGATCATTGATCATTGATCATTGATCATTGATCATTGATCATTGATCATTGATCATTGATCATTAAATAGAACCAATGGTTCAAATAGTAAAAGGCTCCACAACTGTGGAGCCTTTTTTATTGCTTTTCATTTGAGCCAATCACTCATCGGCTTTCATCGCTTTCTTGATTGCAGCCTCATTGAGTGTCGCTTTGATCGGCTCGGTTATCTTCTCCACTAGATCGATCGGCATTGGGAATATGATGGTGGAGGTTCTTTCGTTAGCCACCTCGGTTAACGTTTGCATATATCGCAATTGAATGGCGTTAGGCGCTTGATTCAACACCTCTGCGGCTTCGCGTAACTTAGAAGATGCTTCAAGCTCACCCGTCGCATGTATTACCTTAGCTCGACGAGAACGTTCTGCTTCCGCTTGTTTTGCAAGAGCTCGTACCATACTGTCATCCAGATCAACATGCTTGATCTCGACATTGGCAATCTTGATCCCCCAATTATCGGTATGTTGATCCAAGATCGCTTGTAAGTCTCTATTAAGCTCTTCACGCTCAGACAACAGCTCATCCAACTCATGCTGACCGAGCACCGAGCGCAGCGTTGTTTGTGACAGTTGACTGGTCGCTTCAAGGTAGTTCTCTACGTTATTGATCGCCATCTTCGGATCCAGCACTCGAAAATAGACCACGGCATTCACCTTGACCGACACGTTATCGCGTGTGATCAAATCTTGAGTCGGTACGTCCAACACGATAGTTCGTAGATCCACTCTTACGATTTGTTGAATGAAAGGAATGATGATAATCAACCCCGGCCCTTTCACACCGTAAAAGCGCCCGAGGAAGAACACCACTGCACGCTCGTACTCGCGCAGCACTTTGAACATGCTGGCTATCAACAAGATAACGAGCACAATGACAATACCTATAGTGTGTATAAACATAACCGCCCCCTAATGGTAACGATGGCTAAGCAATTAATAATCCAATAACGTTTGTACTAGCACTCCACGCTAACAGTCTGCGCTAGAGAGATTTCGATGATGTATCATCGGGCAGCGCTTCAACATCCAATGAAAGCCCCGTCAGCTTGGTGACTCTGATGATCTGCCCCGCTTGCAGTTCACTCGCGCATTTGGCTTGCCAGATCTCACCTTCGACCAATACTCGACCTGCTCCAGGGAAACCGCTTACCACTTTGCCTGTGTCACCGACAACCGCTTCCATTCCTGTGGTCACTGGTTTGTTTCTCACTCGGACTAGCATTGATATTGTTACGACGATAAAGGCGACAGAGAACAAACTGATTCCAATAATTAACGGTAATGCGATTTGGTAACCCGGTACCTCAGTGTCCATCAGCATGATTGAGCCCAATGTAAATGCGGCAACGCCACCCAAACCGAAAATACCAAAGCTCGGACTAAATGCTTCTGCCACCATTAAGGCAATTCCCAATAGAATTAAGGCAAGGCCCGCGTAGCTCACAGGCAGCATTTGTAAGGAATACATGGCGAGTAGCAAGCAAATACCCCCTAAGACACCCGGTAAACCAACGCCGGGGTTATAGAACTCAAGAAGCAAGCCATAGATACCGATGAGCATCAGAATGTAAGCAACATTTGGATTAGTAATCACCGAAAGCAGGCTGAAGCGCCAATCTTGCTCTCGCTCGACAAAAGCCACCTCACTGAGCTGAATTTCCTGACTGACACCATTGATTGTGATGATGCGTCCATTACTCAACTCAACCAATTGCTGTAGGTCGCTCGCGATGAAATCAATCACATTCAGTGTGAGCGCATTGTCCGAATCCAAGCTTGCCGCTTCTCTTACCGCCTTCTCTGCCCACTCTTCATTACGATTGTGTAGCTTAGCCAAACTTACGATATAAGCCGCTGCATCATTAATGACTTTCTTTTCCATCGCGGTAGTGGCTTTCACCTGATCTGAGTTTTGTGGCTCTTGAGTATTTTCATTGGCTGCAGAAGTGTCGTCGTCTTTGTTGGTGTCATCTTGAGGAGATAGAGGATTTGAAGGCGCTTTACCACCACCTAGAGAAACAGGGGTAGCTGCACCTAAGTTGGTACCGGGGGCCATTGAAGCAATGTGGCTGGCTAGCAAGATATACGTCCCCGCGCTCGCAGCACGTGAGCCTGCAGGCCCCACCCATGTTGCGACAGGAATAGGCGATGTCGTGATCGCTCTAATGATATCTCGCATCGACGTATCTAAACCGCCGGGCGTGTTCATTTTCAACATGATGAACTTAGCTTGCTCATCATGAGCCTGTTCTATCTCTCTGGTGAGGTAGTCACTCGTTGCCGGTCCAATACCACCATTAATCTCAATAACCCAAACATCATCAGCCTGAGCTAAGGCAGAACTAAATAGCAGAAGGAACGCAAATAAGCACTTTGATATAAAAGTCATGCACCTTCTCCTTACAACTGAGATGCTAGATTGACGTTTTATTCAAGCGTAGAGGTAACATCTTGGTAATAAATAGATACCTTAAGCATAGTTCAGGCTAAATTTCGCACAACCAACATCTCATCTTATCCCCTCCCAGATTTGTATAAAAAGCACTCGCCAATGAAGATTAAATGTTAATAAAGATGAGTTAACAGAACCCCACCAAAAGCATTCACAAAATCACACCGATCAAACCTTTTATAAATTAAACAAATAACGTATCAGCCAAAAACAAAAGCAAACGTTTGCCATGGTATAAAAAAACACCTAATAGCGATTCAGCTCCGGTTTTTAAGAGACTTTCATCTCCGCTCATATTGATAAATGTAAAGGATACGTGTAAAACTCTTCGCGAAATATTTATCCAATGGTACATCGTACATTGGTGAGTAATTCTGGGATTTTTATATTTAGTAGCACAGAGGTTATGGAAGTGTTAAAAGAAAAGAGTTTACTAAGCAACATCGGCATCCAAGTCGTTATTGCAATGATCATCGGTACCGTAGTCGGCGCGATGATGGGTGAGAGCGCAACAATGTTCGCTCCACTGGGTGCTATCTTCATCAACTTGATCAAGATGTTGGTTATTCCTCTAGTCGCGGTTGCCCTAATTTCAGGAGCTGCAGGTCTAGGTAATAGCTCATCGGCAGGTAAAGTCGGTGTAACAACACTGGGTTACTTTGCATTAACGTCTGCACTTGCTGTAGCACTAGCGCTTGTAATGGGTGAAGTATTCGAACCGGGTCGTGGTATCGATGTTTCTGGCGTTGAAGGTATGTTCTCTTCAGAATACGCTGCGAAAGGCGAGCTTCCAACGTTCTGGGCAACCATCACTGGCATGATCCCTACCAACGTTTTCCAATCATTGAATGAAGCAAACATTCTGCAAATTCTCGTTTTCTGCTTGTTCTTTGGTATTGCGATTTCTAAACAAGCAAAAGAGAAGCGTGACCCTATCATCAACGGTGTAAATGCTATCGTTGACGCTATGGTATGGATGATCAACAAAGTTATGATCATTGCACCACTTGGCGTATTCGGCCTAATGGCTGAAGCTGTAGGTACGTTTGGTTTTGGCGCGCTTATGGTTGTGTTCAAACTGTTCGTTGTTTACATCGCTGCGATTCTTATCTTCGGCTTTGTTGCTTACCCACTGATGATTCAAATCTTCACTAAGACTTCTGCGAAGAAGTTCCTAGTGGCAATGAAGAAGCCTCAAGCGGTTGCACTATCAACAGCCTCTTCTATGGCGACACTACCAGTAACAATGGAAACAGTAGAGAAAGAACTTGGTGTTCGTAATTCTACCGCTTCATTCGTTCTGCCTTTAGGCGCGACGATCAACATGTCTGGTAACGCAATTTACTACGGCCTAGTGGCTATCTTCTTCGCACAACTGTTCAACATCGACCTGTCTATGGGTGCTTACGTTGCTATCATCGTAACCTCTACGCTAGGTGCTGTTGGTCAAGCGGGTGTTCCAGGTCCTTCTTTCCTAGTGGTTGCCGTTCTTCTAGCCGCTGGTATCCCTATCGAAGGTCTACCTCTGTTGTTCGCTCTAGACCGTATCTTCGATATGATTCGTACTGCTCTAAACATCACTGGTGATGCAGCATGTGCGGTAATCGTTGATTCTCTAATCAAAGACGAAGAACAAGAAGCTGAGCTACAAAAGCAGCAAGCTTAGTCAAAAGACAACAGGCTTAATTAAAATTTAAGCAAATTACTTATAGATGTCTTTTAATAAATAAAAACCGCCTTCATGAGGCGGTTTTTTATTAGGCAATAATCAATATTGATTCGGTAAGTCTTACTCTTGTAAGACTAATTGATTAATCCAAATGCACGAGGCAGAGCCAAACTAATTTCAGGAATAAAAGTAATGGCCAACAATGTGACGATCAATACGGCACAAAACGGCATGATACTTCTAATAACATTTTCAATTTTGGAGCCACTGACACTACAACCTACAAATAGGGCCGTGCCAACGGGTGGCGTTGCAATGCCAATACATAAGTTGAAGATAATCATCATCGCAAAGTGAATTGGATGCATACCTAAATGCTCAGCAATCGGCATAAAGATAGGGGTAAAGATCAATACGGCGGGCGTAAGGTCCATAAACATACCCACGATCAGTAGAATCAGATTCATCAGAATAAAGATGATAATCGG
Source organism: Vibrio sp. FE10 (assembly GCF_030297155.1). Classification (NCBI taxonomy): domain Bacteria; kingdom Pseudomonadati; phylum Pseudomonadota; class Gammaproteobacteria; order Vibrionales; family Vibrionaceae; genus Vibrio; species Vibrio apostichopi. The sequence goes on from NZ_AP028067.1 coordinate 2,414,606, forward strand.
ATTATCTGAAATAGAGAGCATCCAATCGCTGATCATTGTTGGCAGACCAGTAAAAGCCATTGCCCATGACATGATGGTTGAAGCACCAATCAAGAACAGCATAATGCCAGTGACCTGAACGGTTTCTCTACAAATTATCGGGAAGTGCGCCCATTTGAGGGTTCGGTAGCAAAGTGACAATATAAAAGAGTAAAGAACCGCTATACATGCCCCTTCTGTTGCAGTGAATATACCGCCAATAATACCGCCAATAACAACAACAATAAGCCCTAAGCTTGGTGTTGCTTGCCAAACAATATTCAGCACATCTTTCGCTGTAAAGCCGTCATTCGCACTTGTTTTGTAGCCTTTCTTTTTAGCGATGAAATAGGCTACGACCATACAACTTAAACCCATTAAAATACCTGGGACATAACCGGCGATAAACAACGCCGCTACGGATGTTCCACCCGATACCACTGAAAATACGATCAATGAGTTACTCGGCGGTATTAGTAAGCCTGCAGGGCAAGATGCAACGTTTACTGCTGTTGCTAAGTTTTTATCATAGCCATCTTTTTCTAATTCAGGGCCTAAGGTTTTACCAACCGCCGCCGCAGCAGCAACGGCGGATCCTGAAACAGCGCCAAACATCATATTTGCAAAGATATTTACGTGAAAAAGTGAGCCAGGGATCCAACCAACCAAGAGCTTTGCAAGATTGATGAGTCGACTCGCGATGCCACCCACATTCATTATGTTACCAGCGAGGATAAAGAAAGGGATTGCTAATAAACTGAAACTATCGATACCGGTAATAATTTTTTGACCCGCAGTAATACTTGCGACTTCAAACGGTAAGATGAAATACATGATCGTTAAAGAAGACATAGCAATTGCAATCGCAATAGGCATGCTTATCGCGATCATGAATAAGAAGAGGCCTAGCAGCCAAACACCAATGGACAAATCCATAATATAGAGTCCTTTTATAACTTACTTTTTGTTGGGTTCACAAAAAAGATCAAACGTATTCATGACCAAATAGATGAGGATAATAACGGCTGAAATCGGCAATATTGAATAAACCGTCGACATCGGTAATTGCAGTGCTGGAGATAGTTGTTGTGTGGTTCTTCCCATTAGGGCGATGCCACCTTGAAGCATTGCTAAAAATACAAATGCGCCAGAAATGGTATTGATGAGTACGTGCAATGCGATATGTGCTTTACCCTTAAGATAACCATCCAATAACGTTATAGCTAAATGTCCTCTGATACCGAATAAATAACTTGCTCCTAATAAGCCAAGCCATACCATCGCATAACGAGCAAGTTCATCAGTCCAGTTACTTGGGTCATTCAAAACATAACGACTAAAAACCTGCCAAGTGACGGTAACGACAAGTAACATTAATGCGAAAGAAGAGACAAAAAGAATCAACCTATCAAGTAGGTTTCTGAAAGTTGCTAACATGGTGTGATACCTCAAAAATTTTGCCTTAGCAAAGCCAAGGCAAAATTATATTTTCACTAATACTGGTTAAAGAACTTCAATTTTTTCAATGAATGAAGCTAATTTAGGGTCTTTTTTCGCTTCATCAATCATAGGTTTAACAGCTGCACGGAAAGGGGCTTTATCAACTTCAACAAACGTTACGCCTGCTTTCATTCCTTTCTCTTTGTTCATGTCATCTGTTGCGTCCCAGATCTTGATCTGCTCTTCAAGAGACTCTGCTGCTGCTTCCTTTAAGATTTTTTGTTCATCTGCCGTTAGTGAGGCCCATTTATATTCTGAAATGATGATCACATCAGGTGTCATCATGTGCTGATCCATAGAATAAAATTTAGCAACTTCGCTGTGTTTCATTTCAACTAAGCTAGAAATATTGTTTTCAGCACCATCAATCACGCCTTGTTGCAGTGCCGTGTATACCTCATTGAAAGGTACAGGTGTTGCTTTACCACCTAATAGGTTGACCATTTCCATCATGGTTGGAGAACCAGGAACTCGAACTTTCATCCCCGCCAGATCGGCCGGCGAGTTAATTGCTTTTTTAGCGTAGAAGCTACGTGTACCTGAATCATAAAATGTAAGTCCAATGAAGCCTTTACCTTCGCTTGAAAGCAGCATCTCTTGTGCCGCTTCACTTCGCATGAACGTTCTCATATGTGGAACATCACGGAATAAGAAAGGCAGTGCATTAACCTTAAACGTTGGTTCAAAAGATTCAGCTAATCCACCATTGATTTTCGCCATATCAATCGCGCCAGTAACAACTTGCTCAGCTTGGTCACGCTCAGAGCCTAATTGACCGTTTGGAAAGATCTTAATCGTAAGGTCACCATTCGATTTTTCTTTAACTTTATCAGCCATGATCACCATGCCTTGGTGAGCAGCGCTTTCTAATGACATTGCATGCCCTAGGGTCAAAGTTTTTGCTTGAGCTCCAAATGCCATGAGAATTGATGCCGCAGCAATCGTCAGTAGGTGTTTTTTCATGTTCTTCTCCAGAATCCATTTTTGTAAGAGGTACTGTTGTATATGTCACGTTAGAACCGAACTTGAGATCTAAAAATCAATTGCATATCGCTCATGACTTTAACGCTTCATTACAATATTCTTACCTCATGCATTTTGTATTACAATACTATGTGTATATTTTGTGAGCTAAGGTTCATCTATACGCCGGAGAGCTGAATTGATTGTGATACCAATCATATTTGACACTAATTAAACCATTAAGCAGTCTAACTTCGGATTTTCTGGGGATTTCGAACACTTCCAACTGCTTTTAGAACAATCTGTTAGCAAGAAATGCATTTGCACATTTGTGTTATTTTAAGATCCAGAGATCGTTTATAGAGCACGAGCAAAGAAGGTCTTATCGATTGAAAAGCGAGTCGTCAACTGTGATTTCTGAGGTGGTAGAGATAAGGTTTTAAGCTAAACGTATGGAAAAAGAATGGATAAGCACGGATAAAGGCAATAGAGAGAAACTTGATAGGACGAATTGTTTGTAACAAAAATCCGAGAACCTCACAGCTCTCGGATTTTTGTTTTTAGTGATTTAGTTTTAGGCGTTAGACGAATTACAAATCAGCGCCATAAATATCAAACGTGAAGTACTTAGCAGCAATTTTGTCGTAAGTACCGTTCGCTCTGATCTCTTCAATAGCGGTATTGAATTGTTTTGCCAGTTTTGAATCCTGCTTTCTTAACGCTAATGCAGTGCCTTCGCCAATGTAGGCTTTGTCGGTCACTGCTTTGCCTTTGAATTCAAAACCCTCTCCTTCTTTCTTATCTAAGAAAGCGAGTGATAGTTGGTCGGAGTTACCAAACGTTAGATCTAAACGACCATTCTGCATATCAAGGTAGACTTCGTCTTGTCCTGTGTAACGTTTGATGTTTACGATGTCGCCAAACTTATCAGTGACGTAACGATCGTGAATCGTACCCTGCTGCACACCAATAGTTTTACCCGCTAGGCCGGCCTCATCAATGCTAAATTCTGCGTTCTTAGCAGCAACAAACACAGCTGGCGTTTGATAGTACTTATCGGTGAACAGTATTTTGCGCTTACGCTCTTCGGTAATACGCATCGAAGCCATGATCACATCTGACTTTCTCGCCAATAGACTTGGAATCAACGAATCCCAGCTTTGTGATACCCAAGTACAATCCAACTTCGCTTGCTCACACAAGGCGTCTGCTATCTCAATATCAAACCCAACAGGTTTACCTTCGCTGTTTTTGTAGTTGAATGGCGGATAGGTAAAGTCTGACGCTAAACGGATTTCTTTCGCCTGTACTGTGGTACCAAGTAAAGCAGCCGCACAAGCGAGTCCTAGTATTATCTTTTTCATCATTGCCATCCTAGATATGATTTTTATCGAGTTGAGATTGAGTTTCTTTATGTTGAGATTGTTGAATTTGTTTGTCTTGTTGATTCTTTTCTAATTCGGTTTGGTAGCGTGAAAGTGACGCTATCACTTCTGCCATACTCTCTTGACTACCGATACTGATACGCACGCAATTACGCAAAGCAGGCTCATGGCTCTGATTTCTGGTCACAATGCCATCTTTCGTCAATACGCTAAACAGTTCATGCCCCGATTTTTGACGCAGCAAAATAAAGTTGGTCGATGATGGATAAACATGTTCAATGAAGTCGAACTGGGTCAACGCAGCTGCAAACTGATTACGAATCTCAACCAGTTTAGCGGTCGCCTGTTTCATCACCGCAACACGCTCATCAGACAAAGCTTCTAATACGATCTGAGAAGAACAATCTGGCATTGGGTATGGAGGAATCAGCTTGGACACATATTGCATCACGTTGGGACTAGCCAAAATAAAGCCACAACGTACAGCAGCTAGTCCAAACGCTTTAGATAAAGTGCGAATCACGACTAGATGCGGATAACGCTCAATAAGGTTCACAGCCGATGTCTGAGGTTCAAATTCAATATACGCTTCATCGACCACGACTAGCGATTTACCCACAGTTCCTTCCAGTACCTCAATCAGGTCGGCTTTTGGAATCACGTTGCCCGTTGGGTTGTTCGGTGAACACAGAAAGACAAGATTAACCAGTTCGGACTTCTGCACAATATCGGCGACATTAAGATTAAAGTCTTCTTGCAATGGCGAGTCTAAAGTCTCTATCGCCAGTGCATCGGCACAAAACTCGTACATAGCGTAAGTTGGAGAACAAATGAGGATATTGTCTTGTGCTGGTTTGCAAAAGGTTCTTATCAGTAAATCAATCGCTTCATCAGCACCACGAACCGCAACGGTGGCAGAGTCAGTTTCACAATAGGCTTGATAAGCCTTGGCAATGTCTTGCGGTAAGAAATCAGGATAACGGTTATAACCTTGTTCACCCTCGAACAAAGTATTTTCCAGTTCATTGGCATTTAACCAGACACGTCCATCGCCGCCAATTCTTCTTGCCGATTGATAAGGTATTAATTTTTTTACAGCCTGAGGCACTAAGCTATCAATAAAAGATGTCAAGAAGCTATCCCTTTCATGTAATTACGATTCCTTCACCACTGCCTTCATATTCAAAATATGTGACTTATACACATATTGAATCACAAATGATGACTAAGTATTTACATTCAAACAGAACACTATTGATAAATGAATCGAAATAATCACATAATAGCCATGATAAAAAGTCATAGGTAAAGCATGAATAAAACTCTCCCTTCAACAAAAACACTGCTCGCGTTCTTGTCTACAGCTAAGCATCTCAACTTTACACGTGCTGCACATGAGCTCAATGTCACGCAAGGTGCAGTAAGCCGTCAGGTGCTGTCGTTTGAAGAGAGTCTTGGGTGCGATCTTTTCTACCGACATGCTCGTGGGTTGTCATTAACCCCCAAGGGAGAAGAACTGGTTCCGCTGATTCAAGAGACCATTCAACAACTGCAATCAGCGCTTAATCAAGTTGCCAGCTCTCCATCGAAGATCAAACTCAACGCACCAAGCTGTATTACCTCTTGGCTATTGCCTAAGCTGATGTCATTCCAACAAGCTTTTCCTGAAATTGATGTTGAGTTGACCTCAACCATCAAGCACGTTTTCGAACCAAGCTTTGATCCTTTTGATGCCGTCATCACCTATGGCAAGAAACCAAGCCAACAATCGATTGTTAGCCAACTCTTGTTTAATGAACAACTCGCGCCAGTCTGCCAAGCGCAAAGCATTAAACCGAGTCACCTTACCAGTGGTTCTTCTTCTCTAATCAAGCCACACAAGCTCGCTCAATACACATGGCTACACGCTAACAACGAACAAAGTGATTGGCGACTTTGGTTAGAGCATATTGGAAGTCATGACCTTTCAAGCAAGAAAAACCAGCAATTTGCGACACTCGATCAAGCGATGAACGCCGCAATACAGGGCTTTGGGATTGCGATAGGCGACATCACTCTCGCCAAGCAAGACATCGACTTAGGTAGGTTGGTCAAGGTAAGTGAAGGAAGCATCTTTTCTGGTAATGGGTATTTTTTTCTGCAACCTAAAAACCGGCAAAACCCTTCCCTATCAACTTTAGTCGATTGGCTAGTCGGTTAGCGGTTAGCGGTTAGCGGCTATCAAATTGCCAATTGAGAAACATTAAAGCTTCAGTCGTTCGTCAGAATGAGAATTTTACCATTCTCAAAATAAAACTATTTTGCGCCAACTACGTATTGGTTTTTAGAGAATAGAACGTACATTCCTTTAACTAGTTGAAAAGAAAATTAATTCAACTTTTTATCTCAGAAACTCTATTCCAACGGACAAAATGGCATTCGAATTGCTTTGTCATAGATAACCCAACCAATATACAGCAGGTTGCAAAGATATAACTGCAGCTTGTCACGGAGGATAGGCTATGACCTTACAAAGACATACATACTACGGCTTAATTCACCATGGAATTAAAACCTTATTAATCGATAGAATTGGCCACTTCACTGAGCGTGAGTATCACGAGTACCTTGACCTAACGACTGGTAAATCGACGTGTTTTGCGATGAGTGAGCAAGAGCTTGAAAACACCTTAGACAGTTTGAAGAGTGAGGGCTATCTTGAGGACATCAAGAAATTGATCCCTCGATACCAAACATCGTCCATGCGGTAACAGGAGTTACACAACATTAGTTTTGCAGCCAATTGTCTCGGGCTATTTAGCATCGAGGCAATTTTGGTTAGACTGTCTGCAACTCAACTAACTGGATACTCAGTGCCACATGAAGCAAATCCTTGATTTCATTCCTCTCATCATTTTCTTTGCGCTGTATAAGATGTACGACATCTACACAGCTACAGGCGCATTGATTGTTGCTTCCGCAGTACAAATCGTTTTGACGTACATTATCTACAAGAAAGTGGAGAAAATGCAGATCATCACATTTTTGATGGTTGCCGTATTTGGCGGCATGACCATCTTTTTGCATGATGACAACTTCATAAAATGGAAAGTAACCATCGTTTATGCATTGTTCGCGATCGGCCTGACTGTCAGTCACCTAATGGGCAAATCAGCGATTAAAGGCATGTTAGGTAAAGAGATCTCTCTTCCTGAAGCGGTATGGGGCAAGATCAACTGGGCTTGGACTCTGTTCTTCACTCTGTGTGCGATCCTCAATGTTTACGTTGCTTTCAACCTACCATTGGATGTGTGGGTCAACTTCAAAGTGTTTGGCCTTCTCATCGCTACTTTTGCATTTACCTTGCTAACGGGTGTTTATATCTACAAGCATTTACCAAAAGACCAGCTTCAGTCAAAAGAGCAAGCTCCAGAAAACGATAAGCAACAAGAGCTCTCAGGTAAAAATACCGACGAGAAATAACCCTTAGAGATGAGTCCGCATCCCCTTTTTGATACAATTATTATCAATATGCGATTTAACAGTGGCCAATGATACTCGTGATCATTGGCCACTGATTGTTTGTGTTCGGTGAATACGTTAAAAATACGACCACCGCGAGTACCGCAAACACATCTATTTAAATTCAAAACAATCAATACCATTAAGAGTACAACAATGACTATTCAATCAACTTTGAACCCGATTGGTTCTTTACTTCTTCGCACCTTGGCGATGCCCTCTGATACCAATGCAGCAGGTCAAATATTCGGTGGTTGGATAATGTCTCAACTGGACCTGGCTGGCGGCATACTGGCGAAAGAGATCTCAAACGGAAAAATAGTCACCGTGTCAGTATCAAGCATCGAATTCAAACAGCCAGTATCGGTCGGCGATGTAGTCTGTGTTTATGGCGACTGCACCAAGATTGGCCGCAGCTCGATGAATATCGACCTAGAGGTATGGGTTAAGCCGGTACTTGATCACGGCATCGGCGATCGTTATAAAGTTTGTGGCGCGACATTCAACTACGTTGCTGTAGACGAAAGCGGTAAACCTCGCCCAATCAACAAATAGTCCTTCGACGACCTTATCTCTCTCAAAGGTCTTTAGTCATTTCGATTAAAAATGCTAAAGACCTTCTCACTCTGCCGCACCATTTCACAATTTCTTATCATTAGCTCTTCCAATACCCATTAGTTCGCGTAAATTAGCCAGATAAATAATTTAATCGCTCTAATTCAGTGAAGTAACATAAGGATATCTCAACATGTGGTACGTGATTTTTTCTCAAGACGTCGAAAACTCATTAGAAAAACGCCTAAGTGTTCGCCCACAACATCTAGAACGCCTACAAACACTTCACGATGAAGGTCGACTTCTAACAGCAGGTCCAATGCCCGCTATCGATTCAGATAACCCTGGTGAAGCGGGTTTCACAGGTTCTACTGTAATTGCTGAGTTCAACTCTTTAGAAGACGCACAAGCATGGGCTGACGCAGACCCGTACATTGATGCTGGTGTCTACCAAAATGTCATCGTAAAACCATTCAAGAAAGTATTTTAACGTGAAAAAATGGATTATTGGTTCACTGGCTTTAGCTCTGCTTGCAGGCTGTGCTTCAAGTGAGCAAGACCAACAAAGACAGCTTGAAATGATGGCACAACACCGTGCTGGCGTTTTATCGGCTGGCCTGCCAATTGAGTATGGCCCATTGTCAGTTATGCGTGTACTGGCAAAAAACACCGTTATCGAGATCATGATGATCTACAACCAAGACGCTAAAGGTGCTAAGCCTTTGAACCAAGTTGTAGACATGAGTGTGAATAGCTACTGCACCAACTCTGAAGTAAGAGCAAACCTCGACATGGGCTTGGCTTACAACATCAAGATTCGCAATACTCGCGGACAATTGATGGTTGAGAAGCTGATCAGCAAAGATACTTGCCAGAGCAGCAGCTAAATTCGAGATTCGAATAAGCACCAAGTAGAAAGGCCTCGCATTTGCGAGGCCTTTGTTTTTTGAGAGTAATCAAACCCTAACGTTAGCTAAACTTAAACTCCTGCCGATTCCCACTCTTTACGCAGTGTCTTAGTCGCCGATACAAGATTGGTCAGTGCAGCTTCTGTCTCTGCCCAGTTACGTGTCTTAAGACCACAATCTGGGTTTGCCCACAAACGTTCTGCCGGGATTTTCTCTGCCGCCTTCTTCAGCAAATCAACAATCCACTCTTCTGATGGGATGTTTGGTGAGTGAATATCGTAAACACCTGGGCCAATCGCATTCGGGTAATTGAACTCTTCAAACGCTTTCAGCAGTTCCATGTTCGAGCGAGAGGTTTCAATGGTAATCACATCTGCATCTAGCGCCGCCACTGAATCAATGATCTCGTTGAACTCGCTGTAACACATGTGTGTATGGATCTGAGTCTCTGGCTTGGCACTCGCTGCTGAAATCTTAAAGGCATCGACCGCCCACTCTAAGTATTCTGCATGGTCGCGTTTTTTCAGCGGCAAGCCTTCACGAATAGCAGGCTCATCAATTTGAATAATGTTGATTCCAGCGTCTTGCAAATCCGACACTTCATCACGCAGCGCAAACGCTAATTGGTTGGTGATCTCTTTGCGAGAGATGTCTTCACGTGGGAATGTCCAACACAAGATAGTGACAGGTCCTGTGAGCATTCCTTTCATTTGCTTTGAAGTCAGAGATTGAGCATAGGTCGACCATTCTACCGTCATTGGTTTTTCACGCTCGATATCCGCAACCACAATCGCAGGTTTCACGCAGCGAGAACCATAGCTTTGTACCCAACCAAATTTGGTGGTTTGGAAGCCTGCTAGATTTTCTGCAAAGTATTCCACCATGTCATTTCGCTCGGCTTCACCATGCACAAGCACATCCAAATCGAGTGCTTCTTGACGTTTGACCGCATCCGCGATGTGACCTTTTAGTGCGTTGGTATATTCCGCTTCACTCAATTGACCGGTGCGGTAGGCGCTACGTTGAACGCGAATCTCACCGGTTTGCGGGAAAGAGCCAATCGTTGTGGTTGGTAACAACGGTAAGCCGAGAACTTCAGACTGATGCGCCGCTCGCTCAGCATAAGGCGCACTTCTCTCAGCTAACGCTTTAGTGATGGTATTAAGGCGAGCTTGTACCTGAGGCTTGTTGACATGAGTCGCGCTCTTACGAGCAACAATTGGCTGGCTGTACGTCTCACAAGCTAAAATGGCATTTTGATCGCCGTCTAACGCAGCTCCCAATAAACTCACCTCGGTGACTTTCTGTTTCGCGAAAGCAAACCAACTCTTCACTTCTTCGCTAAGCGAATCTTCTAATTCTAAATCCACTGGGCTGTGCAGCAACGAGCATGAACTTGCCACCCACAGTTTTTCTCCTAGCTTCTCTTTCACTGGCTGTAGTAGATCCAGATGCGCGGCCAAATCAGCACGCCACACATTGCGACCGTTAATCGCCCCTGCAGAAAGCACCCAATCTTCCGGTAACTTGTTCACCACCTCATTAAGTTGCTGCGGTGCTGCAGCCAAGTCGATGTGTAAACCGTTGACGGGCAGTTCTACGATGTTATCTAACGTGTCAGTCACTGAATCAAAGTAAGTGGTAAGCAGCAGTTTTACATCGCCTTGAATCACTTGATAAGCCAACTTGAATGATTCAGACCACCGCTTTTCAAGTTCCAGAGAAAGAATAGGTTCGTCAATTTGCACCCACTCAACACCTAACTTGGAAAGTTTAGCCAAAATCGCTTGGTAGGCAGTAAGAAGGCGAGGCAACAGGGTTAAGCGGTCAAAGCCCTCTTCCACTTCTTTGCCTAGGTACAAGTAAGACAGTGGGCCGAGAAGTACAGGCTTAACCTTGTGTCCTGCTTTTATCGCTTCGTTCACTTCGTCAAACAGCTGTGGCCAGCTCACTTCGAATGAGTCGTCTTTACTGAATTCAGGAACAATATAGTGATAGTTAGTGTTGAACCACTTAGTCATGTCAGACGCTGCTGAGCTGTCTTTTGTGCCACTTTCCAAACCATGTTGACCACCACAACAGGTTGGCTGCGTTTGAGATTGACCACGACCTACGCGGAACAAGGTATCTAAATCTGGAAAGGCTTTTTCATCTCCTGAACCACCAGCATGACGCTTTGGCACGTGGCCTAGAAGTAACGTCGTTGTCAGAACATGGTCGTACCATGCGAAGTCGCCCGCAGTTGCAAAGCTTAGATTCGCGTCGGCTTGTACATTCCAGTTACGATTTCTTAGCTCGCTGCCGAGCAGCTTAAGTTCTGATTGGTCAATCTCACCACGCCAGTATTTCTCTAGTGAGAACTTAAGTTCGCGTTTTTCGCCGATGCGTGGGTAACCAAGAATATGCGTTGTTGTCGTCATGAGTCTGTTCCTTATTCGATAATTTTAATTTCCGGTCAGACTGCCTTTGATGATTTCACTTTTCACAAAGGCGTCTGGATGGCTAAACTATCGCCCTAATCCGATCTATGGACAACGTCCAAATATTCATCTTGTTTATTAATAATATTCATCTTTAATCGTCCAAAGATGAACAGTTTAAATCCATCTGGACATCTAGACGTTTACAAAACATAAAAAACACCGTAGGGTGATTATTAAGAAATATTGAATTGGCTTAGGGAATATGAGGAATACTCATGATAGAGCTTAAACACCTTCGAACATTGACCACCTTGAGAGACAGCGGCTCGCTTACAGCCACTGCGACTTCTCTTCATCTGACTCAGTCGGCGCTTTCTCACCAATTGAAAGACCTTGAGGCTCGTATTGGCGGTCAGCTTTTCCTGCGTAAAACTAGGCCCGTAAAATTCACCTCTGAGGGTGAGATCTTGCTTAAGCTCGCAGATGAGATACAACCAAGAATTGCCAAAGCAGAGAATGAACTCGCGAGCCTGAAAGAGGATGTGAATGGTCGATTGCACATGGCGATCGAATGTCACTCTTGCTTCCAATGGTTAATGCCTGCTTTGAAGGAGTACCAAGTTGCTTGGCCAAGCGTGACGCTCGATTTCTCATCAGGCTTTGGTTTTGAACCTCTGCCGGCTTTGATGGCTGGGGAGTTGGACTTGGTGATCACCTCAGACATTCAACCGCGTTCAGAGGTCCATTACGAACCGCTCTTTGATTTCGAGATGCGTTTGATCACCGCCATCAACTCACCTTTGGCAGAAAAGCCAAGCATCGATCCACAAGATCTTAGCGATATCACGATGCTCTCTTATCCGGTTCAAAAACAGCGTCTTGATGTTGTGAAGCACTTTTTGCAACCGGCAGGTGTAGAGCCTAAGAAATGGAAACAGGCAGACAACACATTAATGTTGGTACAAATGGTATCGGCTGGTTTAGGTGTTGCGGCATTACCGAACTGGGCGATCAGCGAGTTTTCAAGACAAGGGTTAATTGCCAGTAAACCACTGGGAAAAGGACTTTCAAGACGACTATTTGCGGCGGTAAGAAACTCCGAGAAAGACAAACGTTATCTGCAAGCTTTCTTTAGCACGGCAAGACAACAAAGTAAGAGTCACCTAGATGGGATTGAGGTCGTTTAACGGTATTGATTGTTGAGTTAAATGAGCCTGCGTTCAACATTAGATGCAAGCTCCAAAAGCAAACGCCAGATACAAAAAAGTCACAGATAATCTGTGACTTTTTTCTCAGCATCAATTCAGTATCAACTGGAGGACGATACTTGTTTGAACACGAGCGATGACGCGCCAATTCGATGTTTATCTTGGATAAGACTTGAACTGATTAGTCAGTGGGTCGTATTGATAGCCAAGCATATCCAGCTTACCGACGACACTTTCTATATCCATTTCATACATGCTGACCAGCTCTTCAAAGCTATCACATTCCAAACGAAGCTTTTCGTTGACGATCCCGAGCAAGATAATGCTATCGAAACCTTTGACGTTGCTTAAATCCATCCTGAACTCCTAACGAACACACGATTAGAATTAAGTTTAGAACGCTTACCAGCCGCATGCTTAAAAACAGATCACACTTCTTTCGCTACCACTGATTTAATCAACTAAAAGTTTCGAGAACTCGACAGCCTCTTACAACGCCCAAACCGGTGTTAAGCCAATCACTGACGCTAATAACATCAGCAATGCTATCGTTAACTGCAACTTCTCAGGTGTTTTGACAAACAGCAAATGCCAACACCAAACCACGATAGAAGAGATAAGCAAAGCAAAGCTAAACAACAAAGTTGAAATAACAGGTTCTAGTTGCGCTTCAGACAATGAATAAACGTTAATCACGGTCGCCAACACCACCAGCATGCCACTCAATACGCCCACAACAGGCAGAACGCGGTGAAATGCTTGTAAGCGCGTTCTTGCGATAGTCAGCAGTAAATGTCCGAAAGAAGCACCCAGTAAAGCCACCAACAACACAGTAGCAATAATACCAACTGGGTTTACCTGTTCGCTTGCTTGGATAGCAACATATGACAACGCCAAACCACAAGCAAGATACATCACCCAGATAGGGCCTGAATCACGTGTCTTCTTAGTTTGAACTTGAGAATAGAAATAGAAGATAGCGAATACGATCAGAAACGCTTCAATTCTTAATGAAGCAACAGCAAGCCAAAGCACGCCAATCGCAGGTAACATCTTGTGAATACGGCCACGTTGGCCAGGGCAAATATCACCCTTCACTAAGATTAAAGTTAAGATCAGTTGGGCTCCTAATAGCATGGGAGCAAATTGTACTAATAATGATTCGACCATTGTGGATCTACTTATTCAGACTTATTTTCGCGAATAATATCAAAAACTGCTGCGAACACTAATCAAAATCACAAATTAGCGACGTTATTCAAGGCTTCAACTATGCTGTTGTATGGTTCTTTTGTCAGCATTATCTGCAAAATGGCGAAAGACACCAGAACTAACAGGGGCATGTTCTACTGGCTAGTCTAGGCTCATGCCGCTATAATTCCCGCCTCAAAAATCAGAGGTTGAAATATGTACAGCGATATCACTCCTATTCACGAACACAAAAAATACTGGGCCGAGTGCTACGGAACAGCACCCTTTTTGCCTACCAGTAGAAAGGAGATGGATGCTCTTGGATGGGATAGCTGTGACATTATTATTGTAACTGGTGACGCGTATGTCGATCACCCTAGCTTTGGTATGGCTATCATTGGCCGTTTGCTTGAAGCTCAAGGTTTCCGCGTGGGCATCATTGCCCAACCAAAGTGGGACAATAAAGATGCCTTCATGGAACTGGGTCGACCTAACCTATTCTTCGGCATCACTGCGGGTAACATGGATTCCATGATCAACCGCTACACCTCTGATCGCAAACTTCGTCATGACGATGCCTACACACCGAACAATGAAGGTGGTAAGCGTCCTGACCGTGCAACTCTGATTTATTCTCAACGTTGTCGTGAAGCCTACAAAGGCACGCCAATCGTTCTTGGTGGTATTGAAGCGAGCTTGCGTCGCGTTGCGCACTACGACTACTGGTCTGATAAAGTTCGTCGCTCTGTATTGTTTGATGCAAAAGCAGACATCCTTCTTTTCGGTAACGCCGAGCGTGCACTGGTTGAAGTGGCACATCGCATTGCTGACGGCGAAGACATGTCAACGCTGACAAACATTCGCGGTACAGCAATCAACCTGCCTGCAGCGCCTGAAGGTTACAAAATTATCGATTCTTCTCGTATCGAAAAACCGAACAAAGCCTACGTTCCGGTTAACCCGTACGAAGTAGAAACGCAGTGTGATACCAAGAAAGACGAAAAAGAAGAAGTAAAGGCGCAGCCAATCACGATTCGCCCTTCTCGCCACGATGCAAAAACAACTGCGGTTCGTATCCCTGGTTTCGAAAAACTGAATAACGACCGTATTCTTTACGCTCACGCTAGCCGTATTCTGCACCTAGAGACCAACCCGTATTCAGGTCGTGCTCTTATTCAACGCCACGGTGACCGCGAGCTTTGGGTAAACCAAGCGCCAATCCCTCTTGCAACTGAAGAGATGGATTACGTGTTTGGCCTTGCGTACAAGCGTGTTCCTCACCCTATGTATGGCAAAGCAAAGATTCCAGCATATGACATGATCAAAACCTCGGTTAACATCATGCGTGGTTGTTTTGGTGGTTGTTCTTTCTGTTCAATCACAGAACACGAAGGACGAATCATTCAGAACCGTTCGAAAGAATCGATCTTGGATGAAATCGAAGACATTAAAGATAAAGTCCCTGGCTTTACTGGTACCATTTCTGATTTGGGTGGCCCAACGGCGAACATGTATCGCTTAGGTTGTTCTGATCCTAAAGCTGAAATTAACTGTCGTCGCCCATCATGTGTGTTCCCTAAAATCTGTGAAAAACTGAACACAGACCACCAGCACACCATTGACCTTTACCGCTCAGCGAGAAAGGTTCCGGGCATCAAGAAAGTAATGATCGCATCAGGTGTTCGTTATGACCTTGCGATTGAGTCTCCAGAATACGTACGTGAGCTTGTGACTCACCACGTTGGTGGTTACTTGAAGATCGCTCCAGAACATACTGAAAAAGGCCCTCTGGATCTGATGATGAAGCCGGGCATGGGCACTTACGATCGTTTCAAAGAGATGTTCGAGAAGTACAGCGCTGAAGCGGGTAAGAAACAGTATCTAATTCCTTACTTCATCTCTGCTCACCCGGGCACGGAAGATGAAGACATGCTTAACCTTGCGTTGTGGCTAAAAAAGCATAACTACGAGTGTGACCAAGTACAGAACTTCTACCCATCGCCAATGTGTAATGCTACGTCGATGTACTACTCAGAGACCAACCCTCTGAAGCGCGTGAAATACAAAAAACGTGAAGATGTTCCAGTGCCTAAAGGCGATCGTCAACGTCGTCTGCATAAAGCATTGCTTCGTTACCACGATCCAGAAAACTGGAAGATCATCCGTGAAGCACTGATCAGCATGGGCAAAAAGCATCTAATTGGTGACAAAGCGAACTGCTTAGTCCCAGAAGAAGATTTTGAAGCTCAGACACCAGCACAGCGTCGTAAATCTGGTCGTCACGGCTCACAACGTTTCGCAACTAAGCACAGTAAAGCTCAACCGGGTCTTGGCGGCGAAAGCCCACGTAACCATTCTAAGCCTGGTGGCAATAAGCCTAAACCGGGTGGTAAGAAGCCAACAGGTAGCAACGGCAATCAGGGCAACGGCAAGCAGAACGGTAATGGTAATAAACCAGCGACTGGCTTCATCAAAAAAGCCCCTGCTAGCCAGCAATCGCAAGGCAATGGCAGCGGAAATGGCAAGCCAAACCGCAGCAAAGCGGGCAATGGTCAAGGTGGTAAACCTGCAAGTAACGGAAAGAATCGCCAGCGCGCAACACAACGTTAATATAGCGACCCCATTTACTTGGTTATCATAAAAAAGCGCAGCTAGATAGCTGCGCTTTTTTATGTCTGGAAGATTTTCAGAATGGTTTAAACCAATAAACCTATCAACTTATCAACTTATCAACTTATAGACCTATGAACGCTGCCATTGGTCGGGATAGTGGATGATGTTATGGAAAACCGCTTGTTCAGTTCCGATGTTCTTGTATCCATGAAGTTGTTCTGCATTAAAACGCACCGCTTGTCCCGGACTCAGCTCATGCCAGCTATCGTCAAAAAACACCGCCATACGACCTGAGATACACAATATATGTTCAATCACTCCGGTACTGTGTGGTTCAGAAAAGTGCTCATAGTTCTCTGCTAGCCCAAGCTCATAAACTTCAAAGCCTAACGATGGTTCAAAAGGAAAAACAACACTGACCGAGAAGCCCTCATTCAAGCTTTCATCACGCAATTCATTGGCGTCTCGGAACAAGCTCACCAGCTCGTTGCTAGAACAAGACAGAATCAAACTCGAGAAGGAAACGTTCAAGCCAGTTGCGATTTGCCACAGCTTCGCGACGGTTGGGCTCGATTCACCACGTTCAATCTGCCCTAACATCGCTTTACTGACACCGGTCGCTTTGGCAGTCGCGTCGAGGCTCCACCCTTTCTCTTTACGAATCCGTTTTAGGTTGTGGCTGACTTGCACGTCGTTTTGGTCACTCAAACTCTCTTTTACATTAAAGCTAGTTTCCACATTCATGTTCTTCGGCATGTTTTCGTTCATCTACCTATTCAAGTTTGCTCGTGCTTAATCTTGTCACGAACAAAATTTAAACAAATAACACTTGTGCGCTATAGCGCACAAATGCTAAGTTGAGTTCTATGTATGTTATAACGCACAACGAGAGTGGTTAGTATGGGTCAGGTTAAGTTTTCTCACATCAGTACTGGTTTTATTGCGGTATTTATCGGTTATGCGAGTGCGGCAGCGATCATCTTCCAAGCGGCGACCAGTGCAGGAGCTAGCCAGCAGCAGATTGCTTCATGGTTTTGGGCGCTCGGAATTGGCATGGGCGCGTCGACGATTCTGCTATCGTGGAGATACAAACAACCGGTAGTGACCGCATGGTCGACACCGGGCGCTGCGCTACTTATCACCTCATTGGATGGACTCACCGTAGAACAAGCCGTGGCTATCTTCCTATTTAGCTCACTGCTAATCACCATTACGGGTCTAACAGGCATCTTTGACACGCTGCTTAAACGAATCCCAACATCGATTGCCTCTGCGATGCTAGCGGGTGTGTTGTGGATGTTTGGAATTGGAATTTTCACCTCTCTGTCTCAAGAGGCGATTATCATCGGCACCATGTTAGCTGCGTATATTTTTGCGAAGCCTAAATTTGGTAATCTATTAATTCCTTTTATCTTACTGCTTGCCGTCATAATGAGTGGCGTTGCCGGAAAGCTCGATTTTTCAGATGTGAACTTAACGCTGACTCAGCCTATGTTCATTACGCCCGATTTTGATTTGGCGTCTCTGTTGAGTGTTGGGATTCCGTTATTTGTGGTGACAATGGCATCACAAAACCTGCCTGGATTCGCGGTATTGAAAGCCAATGGTTATAACCCACCAGCGTCACGAATTATCACCACGACAGGCATTACCGGTTTATTGCTCGCTCCCTTTGGTGGTTTTGCGTTTAACTTGGCTGCGCTGACAGGGGCAATATGCATGAGCCCGAACGCCGACCCAAACCCGAAAAGTCGTTATAAAGCGGCATTAACGATGGGTGGTTTCTATTTGTTGGCGGGGGTATTGGGCACAACCTTTGTTTCTCTGTTTTCATCGGTTCCACAAGCCATCATTATTACCATTGCAGGGTTGGCCTTGTTACCGACACTTGCGAACAGCCTGACGACAGCACTTGCTGATGACACACATAGAGAAGCGGCATTGCTCACCTTTTTGCTTACCGCCTCTGGGATTAACTTTGCGGGAGTTGGCAGCGCATTTTGGGGATTGTGTTTGGGGTTAATCTGCTACGGGATAAAGAATTGGCAGTTAAAAGCGGCTCAAGCAAAGCAGGCTCAACCTACACAAACCAACGAAGGCAAAGAACAGAGTTAGAATTACCAATCGTCTTCAATCGTCAATTTTCAATGTTCAATAAAAAAGGCAAGTCATTGGATGACTTGCCTTTCTCTTTCTTTTTCTTTTTTAGCGGGTAAAGACCCAATACTGACTAAACAGGTAGTTCGTCACCATGCCGATCAAAATACCAACGGCCATCGCGATAAACACAGCCCCAGTAAACGCTGGCAGTAATTCAGTCATCAACTTAAAGCACAACAAATTAGGTACTGCTGATATCGATGCTGACAACATGAACTTTTGCCACTGAATCAGTTTTTCAGACCAATGACCCTGCCCTTTGAACCCAAAGGTCAGCACGCGATTACCAAACCAGGTTGTCGTTGCTGCAGCAATGAAAGATCCAATTCTCGCCGTCATTAAAGGTAAACCAACAATGTAATGCAGTAAGGCAAATACCGCACAATCAACAACGAACCCGCCAACACCGACCACTGCGAACCGAACCATCTTGTGATGGGACTGAAGCCTTTGGCTGTGTGTCTGGAGCTTGTTATTGATCATTCGCAGCCCTGAGTTAACGCTGAACATCACTTTCACTTCGAATGTGACTCAACGACAAATTTGGTTTGATATCTTGACTATGACAACTGAATAAAGCGCGCTTTATTTTCACCGTCGGCTCCAAAATACACGTTAACGCGTTGTCTTTAATCTTGGTTTCCACTTCCGCTCTTTTACCAATCAAGTAGAACTTGTCGATGCCGTCGAGTTGCTCTATATCAAGTAGCTTCTTCGCTTGCCCATGGCTATAAAATTGCCCTGAGAACGGTCGTTTTCCTACATAAAAACTCGGTGACGAATCCGTGATCTGTTCGAAGATGATACGGTCACTTTTCTCATTCGCCTTGCCTAGATTCAGGTAAACCATCGCAATCATCAATAAGACTGGCAGAACCAAAGCCACGCTCGAGAACCACTTCTTATCTTTTTCCACCACAAGTATAGCAACCAACAAACCAAGGGCTGGAATACCCGGTAGGACGTATGCTGGGAGAATATTGCCCGCCATAGTGAAAAGGATCAGAGGCGAAATCAGCCAGCACACAAGGAATGAAAACAAGCCGCGATTTTCAGTATTAATTTCTGCAATTTTCTTACGGCGAACAAACGCTAGTATAGGCAATACAATCGACCAAGGCGCAGCGGCTTGAATCCAGAATACCCAGATCATGCCTCGTGTTTCATCGTGAGCGGAGCCGTAAAGATCCCCTTCCCAGCCACTCACGACAAAACGCTTAAAGTGTTCGCCAACAATAAAGTAATCAATAAAGCCCGGTGTCGCCATTTCTGCCATGATGTACCACGGCAGCGCGATCGCTAACATCACACCTAAGCCAGACAACAATGGGAAACGTTGCCAAAGCGCTTTGAAAGCACCAAAGAAGCCGTGTTGTAATACCAACCAAGGGAATACGGCGATGCCCATGATGACGATCGCTACTGGCCCTTTTGCAAGCAAACCTAACGCTAAACCAATAAAGCCAACGTAACCCCAATTTCTATTGGTCTTCGCACTCCCTTCACCTTTCCGACCCTCTCCTCCTAGCCAACATAGATAGAAACCTAACATAGCAATGGTCATCGCCAAGGTTAACGCGATGTCTGTCATCACTGCACCCGCAGCGATTGAGAAAATGCCGCATGTCGCCAACACTACCGCGGCAACCAACGCACTTTGGCCAGTTCGCTTCGCCATGTAAGCCGTCAACAAAATCGTTACGACACCCGCTAACCAATGAGGTGCACGAACGGCAAATTCACTCAAGCCGAACAACTCAATACCTACAGCACTCATCCATGTAAACAGCGGCGGCTTACCCCAGAAAGGAATGCCATAGTCAAACTGAGGCGTTAACCAATTGCCTGTTTCCACCATTAAACGAGCCATTTCGCCATAACGCGCTTCTGTGGTGTCCATTAATGGGTAAGTCGCCAGAGATAAAAGCCTTAGAACCAATGCAAAAGACAACAAATACCATAGGTGCGTTCTGTTCAGGCTCATGCTGACTCCTCTAATTTAAAATGTGTTTTTAATGCAGGTGTATCGACCACCGATTGGATCAGATACAAAGGACGATTCTTGGTTTCAATGAAAATACGACCTATGTACTCTCCCATTAAACCAATACTCAAAAGTTGGATGCCGCCAAGGGCAAGTTGTACGACCATCATTGACGGATAGCCCGTAATGGGTTCGCCAAACATGATGGTTTTGAAAACGATAACCATGCCATACACAAAAGCAGTCAGCGCGACTAAGCCACCCAATGCGGTAGCGATGCGCAGCGGACGAATCGAAAACGAGGTAATGCCATCCATCGCCAATCCGATGAGTTTGAGATAGTTCCATTTCGTTTCACCGCAGAAGCGAGCATCACGCTTAAATTGGAGCGTTGCTTGTTGGAAACCCGGCCATGAAAAAATGCCTTTCATGTAACGGTTACGTTCTGGAAGTTGATTGATATGGTCGACAACTTCGCGGCTCAACAGTCTGAAATCGCCCACGTTCTCAGGCACATCTATCTTCGCAGCCACGTTCATGACTTTGTAAAAGCTTGCCGCTGAAAACTTTTTAAACCAGGTTTCACCGTCACGCTGGCTGCGCTGCATATTGACCACGTCGTAGCCTTCGCGCCATTTCGCGATCATTTGCGGAATCAGCTCCGGAGGATCTTGTAAATCAGCATCTAATAGGATTACGGCTTGTCCACGACAATGCTCAAGGCCAGCACTCATGGCTGACTCTTTCCCAAAATTACGGCTTAAACCAATAACAGAAATTGAACTATTGATTGAAGTGAATGAACTCACCAAGTCCAAGCTGTTGTCTTTGCTGCCATCGTCGACATAAACAATCTCGCTCGTGATCGGTAAGCTATCGAGAACCTTAGTGAGGCGAGAGTGAAACTCTTCCAACACCTCTTGTTCATCGTAGAAAGGCACAATGATAGACAGAGATACCGCAGGGTTAATCTGCGATGTGGATATCTTAGGGCGGCTAATATGAAGTTCAGACATAATACGTTCTTCTATTTTTTAATCTGAAGCCAATCTACCCTCCCATAAGTGAAAGTTATGTTATTGACATATTTTTCACGCTCACTCAGGATAATGTTACTGTCTATTTCTGTATGAGAATCAAAATGAAACGAGTTCTATTAGTCGAAGATAACCGTGAAATTGCAGGTGTCTTGTTTGATTATTTTGAGTGTATTGGCATGGAACTCGATTACGCGGACAACGGTGAACTTGGCCTACAACTCGCGTTGGAAAACTCATTTGATATCATCATATTGGATCTGATGTTGCCAAGAATGGACGGCCTCACGGTTTGTAATAAACTGCGAGACCAAGGCAACGCGACACCCATCTTGATGTTGACCGCCTTAGATAGCCGCGAAGATATGCTAAAAGGCTTTGAACATGGTGCCGATGATTACCTCACCAAGCCTTTCGATTTGGATATTCTAGAAGCGAGAATGAACGCGCTGGTTCGTCGTTACCGTGGAAAAGTGGCCTCTTCTAAGCTTCAGTTCGGTGAACTCACCATCGACCAAAAAACCCGTAAAGCTTACCGACAAGATAAGCTTCTTGCGCTAAACCCAACCACTTACACCATACTTGAGATGCTTTGCCAAAACGCACCTGAAGTAGTGACTCGCGAAGATATCTCATACAAGCTCTGGGAAGAAGACGAGCCCAATAACGATGTATTACGCAGTCACATCTATCAATTACGTAATCAACTGGACAAGCCTTTCGACACCCAAATGCTGATTACTGTGCCTAAAGTAGGATTCCGTTTGGAGTCATCGAATTGATCTTAAACGTTCTGACAAGCACTAAAACTCTAACTGGCCGCTTAGCGGTTTTCTTTGGGTTAATGGCCGTGATTGTATCTGCATTCGTCTATGTTGTTTTTGTCGCCGCACTGTACTTGTCAGAAGATCGAGTTGGTGAAAGGCGTATCCTGATCGACCGCAACTATGCGGTTGGCTTATTCCAAGCCGGTGAGAGT
This sequence comes from Vibrio sp. FE10, assembly GCF_030297155.1. Lineage (NCBI taxonomy): Bacteria > Pseudomonadati > Pseudomonadota > Gammaproteobacteria > Vibrionales > Vibrionaceae > Vibrio > Vibrio apostichopi. Next base: position 2,437,031 of record NZ_AP028067.1, read on the forward strand.
GGCGAGTTAAGAATTGATGACCTGACCATTGCCTACAACGATATTTCATTCTTACCTCCCGAATACTTGAAGTACATTGAAGGCAAAGAGAGCTTTGTTGGTGAGGTCGGAGAAGAACCAGACTCACGCATGGTGTATGTCGGTGAGTATTCTGATGAAGGTGAAACCCATCCGATAATCCTGCTTTCCGAGATAGATCGTGTCGAGTTTGATATTTACGAATTAGTGTATGCGACCACCTTTGTACTGACCCTCCTTTCAATTCTGATTTTTAGCTTTGGTGCTCTGCTTTATCGATTATCAAAGCGGTTGATTGAGCCGTTCAATTCCCTGTCTGAACAACTGGAATCCAATAAGCTCAATCTCAACGAAGAGTTTGGTGTGAGTGACGATGCGGCGGTGGAATTTCGCCAACTGACCGATCAACTCAATCAATATCGTCGAGAAATCAATTCCCTACTCAAGCGAGAACAAGCCTTTGCACGCTATTCAAGCCATGAACTGAGAACACCGCTGACTGTTGCTCGCGGAGCGAATAAGCTACTCCTTCGCAGTGAAACAACTGAATTTCAATCTCGCCAGGTTGAGCGTATCGATGACGCCATTGTTCAGATGTCTGAAATGGTCGATGCCCTACTTGGCCTCGTTCGTTATGAAAGAAACAGTGACGATGCACCGCTTCGCTTATTTAGTCAGCAAGAGCTAGAGACAATCGTTTCGAAAAACTCGTTACAAGCAGACGAGAAGGAAGTCGAGATAACCTTACAAGTTCAATCAGAACCCACCATTCAAGCCACCAGCGCGATCATGAACATGCTGGTCGGCAACTTGTTGAGAAATGCGATTGCAGCAACCAATAGTGGCACAGTAACCATCACCCTCTCCCAAGACAATCTTGTGATTGAGGACCAAGGCGAAGGCCTTCAGGAACAATACAATCCAAATGGTCATGGGCTAGGCTTGTTGATTGTCGATGACTTGTGTCAGCGCTTCCATTGGGACTTTGAATTATTCAATCGCAGCTGTGGTGGGTGCACCGCGAAAATCGCCTTTCAAACCGATTTATCCCTGTCCATATCAAAGCAGACAAACTCGTAGTACTAAGCTCAATATCCACCGAAAACTTGATTTAGTTGGTTTACAGCGCTCGCTAGCTACTAGATACTCATTGGTCCTATTTGATTTAAAAATGCTGGCTCTTAGTCAGCATTTTGTCTAAGTGCGATGAAACTAAATAATAGCCCTGTAACTCAACATCAATACAACGACCACACCTTTTTCTTAAAGCGTGACGACCAGCTTCACTCCCACTTTTGCGGCAACAAAGCCCGAAAATTCATGAAGCTGTTGGAAGACGAGCACCCAGAAACCACCACCTTGATCAGCTATGGTTCTGCTCAGGCTAACTCTCTGTTCTCACTCTCTGCACTCGCAAAGATTAAAGGCTGGACGCTAGAGTTTTACGTCGACCACCTTCCTCAATGGCTACAAGAACGGCCTATCGGTAATTACCGTGGTGCGATTGACCTTGGGGCTAAGGTTATTTCAACTAAAGAGATGGGCTCGGAACTTCATCCACAAGAGTATATTGAGCAAGTAAGACAACCAGACTCCCACTGTATTGTTTTGCCAGAAGGCGGCCGCTCTCAGCTTTCTGAGTATGGTGTTAAACAACTGGCGATGGAGATACTGAGTTGGACGCGCTTCGAAAACCAACACGATTTTGTGGTTGCACTGCCCGCTGGTACAGGTAGCACAGCGCTGTATCTTCATAAGCATTTAAAGTTGCACAACATCCCTGTATTAACCTGCGCTTGTGTCGGCGGCGTTGATTACCTAACACAACAATTTAATGAGCTTGGTGAATCCGATCACCCACAGATATTACCGCTCAAAGCTAAGCATCACTTTGGTAAGTTGTATCAGCAGGATTATCAGACTTGGTTGGATTTACAAGAGCAAACCGACATTGAGTTCGATCTGCTTTATGATCCATTGATGTGGCAATGCTTGGAACAGTGGCAAGAAGACAACCCAACCAAAACCATTATCTATATCCATCAAGGTGGCATCTTAGGCAACGAATCGATGTTGCCACGCTATCAGCGTAAATATCCAGATATGTTCAGCAGCACGACCAACGCTTCCTGGTAATTGTTCTTCTTACTTCTAACTCAAGCGATTTAAATTTTCGTGTTCTCAAAACAACGCCAAACAGCCATCACACTTCATAAATGATGGTTGTTTAACGTATTTCACCTTCATTTTCCCTCCCTACTCTTACATTTCAAATTAGAGACGGAAATCTGGCGAGAATCATCGCGTTATCTATACTTTCGATTGGAACGTCACTGTCATCGAAAAGAATAATGCATGCGAATACTCACTACGCTAGGCTTGTTTTCAGTTTTACTGCCCTTCTCTGCAATTTCGGGAGAAAACGTCACTTATCAAGTCGACGGTATGGACTACGAAGGTTATTGGAGTGAAGCCAGTGATCAAGCGCCTTTGGTGTTGTTAGTACATGATTGGGACGGCTTAACCGATTACGAAAAGAAACGTTCTGAGATGCTCAACGAACTGGGTTACAACGTGTTCGCCATCGACCTATTTGGTAAAGGCATTCGCCCGACCGAAGTGAAAGATAAAAAGCAACACACGGGCGAACTCTATAAAGACAGAGAAAAAATGCGCGCGCTACTTAATGCAGGAGCAATGGAAGCCAAACGACTTGGCGGTAACTTAGATAACAACGTGATGATGGGCTATTGTTTTGGCGGCGCTGCTGTTTTAGAAGCCGCGCGTGCGGGCATCCCTTCGAAAGCTTATGTCACTTTCCATGGTGGTTTATCAACACCGAAAGGCCAAGACTACTCTCAGACCAAAGCGCCTGTCGTCGTGTTCCATGGCACAGCAGATTCGATGATTTCAATGCTAGATTTTGGCAACCTCGCCGCTGAACTTGAAACGACCAAGGTTCCACATGAAATGATCACCTACAGTGGCGCTCCACATGCGTTTACCGTGTTTGGCTCCAATAATTACCAAAATGAAGCCGACCAAAAATCCTGGGATCGCTTTACTCATGTGTTAGAAAACACCACCCGATAAGCAGCAACACTCAAACCAAATTAGCCCATGCTTAATGGTAAACATGGGCTAATTCGTACGACCAAGTATTTTGATGAACTACAAGTAGCGTTGAATACTCAAGTCATCGGTTTTGATATCACTAGCCGAACCGCTGACCACACTTGCCAAGATCTTTCCTGAGCCGCACGCCATCGTCCAGCCCAAGGTTCCGTGTCCCGTATTAGTAAACAGATTCTTGATGGGCGTCTTGCCGATAATAGGCGTGCCATCTGGCGTCATTGGTCTTAGTCCTGTCCAATACTCTGCCTTAGAAAAATCCCCTGCTTGTGGGAAAAGATCTTTTATCACCATATCAATCGTGGCTTTACGTTTTTCAGGAATGAGGTAATCAAAACCAGCAAGCTCTGCCGTCCCTGCAATACGAATTCGATCATCGAAACGAGTCATCGCCACCTTATAGGTTTCATCCATTACGGTGGAGGTCGGTGATTTATCAGCATTCACGATAGGCAATGTCAACGAATACCCTTTGACTGGATAGACAGGAATAGACAGGTCGACTTGCTTCAGCAGATCACGAGAATAACTGCCCGAAGCTACCACATAAGCGTCTGCTTTGAATTCACCTTGGGTTGTGGTGATACTCTCAATGGTTTGATTCTGATGATTGAGCTTGACCACTTCAGTATCAAACACGAACCTAACACCGAGCTGTTTGGCTTTTTCAGTCAAGGTTAAACAGAACTGATAACAATCACCGGTTTCATCGTGTGGTAAATACAGGCCACCCACCAGCTTGTCTTTAACGTCAGCTAAACCCGGTTCCACCGACAGACACTGCTCAACACCAAATAACGAGTGCTCGATTCCACTCTCTTTAAGCAGCTTCATGTCCTGCTGAACAGCGCCCAGTTGCTTCTCGCTTCGAAACACTTGCAGCGTCCCTTTCTGCCTGCCCTCATAAGCCAGTTCCTCACTGGTTCTCAGGTGGGTCAGACAATCACGACTGTAATTTGCCACTCTCAGCATACGAGATTTATTCTGTGCGTATTTGGCTTCATTGCAATTGGCGAGCATCTTAGTAGCCCAAGAAACCAATTCAGGGGAAAGTGACGGTTTCACTTTTAATGGCGCATGCTCTTGGGTGAGCCACTTCATCGCTTTTAAAGGGATTCCGGGGGCAGCCCATGGAGAGGAGTAGCCGTAAGAGATTTGGCCAGCATTCGCAAAACTGGTTTCCTTACCACTGCTATCTTGACGATCGATAACCGTCACCGAGTGACCCTCTTTCGCCAAATACCATGCGCTGGTCAACCCAATAACACCACTGCCAATAACGATAACTTCCATTGCATCCGCCTTTTATGTCACGCAACATTCTTGTAACTTTCGGACACTTTATTGGGCGGGCATTGACTTAACAATACAGTTAGCGTTGATAAAAAGTCATCACATCATGATTCAAAGAAATACTTGGGATTACAAAACGATAGCGTGGGCGTCGCTACGTAAAAAAGACGTGTTCTCTATTAAGAAATCAAGGAAGGTTTCAGCCTGAATACTTAGCTCTCTCCCTTTCAAAGATTGCACCTTAACGGTCGCTTTAGATAATACCTCGATTTCCGTTGGCACGACTTCTATTCGGCCTGATTCTATCTCTTCAAGAACCGTCAGCTTAGGCATAAAAGTGACGCCAAGCCCCGCGACGACAAAATTAGTCAGTGCAGTAACCGAGTTGGTTTGTAATTTAGGTTGGAGATTAAAATGCGACATTTGCTCGGCGTGTTTCACTAGTCGTCCCATGCCAGTCGAAGTGTCTATTAAAGCCAGCGACACATCTTTGATTTCTTGCAGCGTCACAGGTGTCGCTTTCATTGTTAGAAAGTGCCCTTTTGGAGCGATAAGTTCTAATGGGTGACTGCGTTCCACATGCGTTCGTAGTTTTGGATGCGGTGCTGCTGCGTAAGTAATGGCAAAATCGATCTGCTGATCTTCAAGCATCTTAACGGCATCAAGAGCACCGGCTATTTCTATCGACAAGTTGATGTCTGGATAACGGGTCATAAAGGTCTGCATCGGCTCAGACACTAGATTAGTGATAAACCCTTCACCTATCGCAATACTGACACTACCACCGGTCAGATTTTTAAGCTTGGTCAATTGAGTTAATACTGCAGCCTCACCTCTTATAATGGTGCGATAGTGATTCAACAACTCGTTTCCCGCTTCCGTTAAATAGGACTGACGGTTATTGCGCTCCCACACCTTCATCTCAACCTGATCTTCAAGTTGGGACAGCATGCGACTCACAGCTGCAGGATCAACATTCAACATCTTCGACGCTTTACGTAACGACCCGTATTTCGATAAAGCATTTAGGTATTCCAGCGCGCGGATATTAAAGTGATGCATTCAACTTCCTTGTGATTCAAATTACACGAATAACAAGCGTCTCATAAATTCGGCATTAACCTATATTCCAATTTGATGAGATAGGGTTTGCGCTCATCAACTTGTGCACCGAGTCACTTCAAGACTATGGTTACTCAGCTATTCAGTATGTTTTGTCTGTTCCAAATAAGACAAAGGCGACAACTTTCGTTATCGCCTTTGTTCTGCTGATTGCTGACTAAATATGAATAACGACTATTTCAACGCCAATAATTTATCTGTGAACTCAGCGAAACCATATCCGCCGGGCTTCTTCATAACAACAACCGGATGATGCGATAACTTCGTCCAATAGTGCTCAATGTTCGCTACACCAACACTGAAAGGTAGGGCTTCAAACATAAACTGATCATTCATAGAATCGCCAACATAACAGGCATGTTGGAGTATCTCTTGATCAGACAACCCTTTCTCTTTCAAGAATGCCGTTGAAGTAGCTCTTTTCGAGTGCTCACCATACCAAGCATTAATGTGAATAGAGCTTGCTGTGGCATGTGCGCCTAACGCGTGAATTTTAGAAACGATTTCTTCAATAATGGCATCGTCGACTCGAGGACGGTTCTGGCCAATATCAATCGCAACCTCACACAAGCGATAAGACTGATCCAACGTTAAAGACAGCTCTGGGTAATCGCTCAAAATAGCTAATACTTGTTCTTTAAGTTGACTCTGATTGGCACTAATTTCTGGCAAAGGGATATCAGAACGCAATGTCAGATAACCATTTTTCTTTTCCATAATAAACGCACCATTCTCACCGAGAACCGCATCCACAGGCCATAGTTGCGCAATATGATCACACCAACCAGCGCAGGCACCCGTTACAGCCACAACCTTTTTTCCCGCATCTCTTAGCGCTTTCAAGGCCACCAATGTTTCTGGTGGCAACTGTCCTTGCCAAGTTAAGGTATCGTCGACATCCGTCAGTACCCAATCAATGCTTTTCCAATTTTGGTCTAAATCATTCGTTACCGAATTCATTTCTACACCCTCAAATATAAACTAACTTATTAGTGTTAAAGTAAATTCGGTAAAAACATCACTAAACTTTCAGAGAAAGTCAGCAACATCAACACCGACAATAAAGCGAGTAGCAAAGGCACTACTTCTTTTACAAAGTCGACCATACGAACCTTCAAGATGGAACATACAGTAAACATCATCGAACCGAACGGTGGCGTCACACCACCAATCATAATATTGACGATTACGATAATGCCGAAGTGAACTGGGTTAACGCCTAGGTTAAGCACAGCAGGCAGCAGTAATGGCGTGAGTATGATCATCGCGGCCCCGCCTTCGATGAACATACCGACCACTAACAGCAAGACGTTAATCAACAACAGCAAGACTAACTTGTTGTCGGTAAGCTCGATCAAAGCAGACGCAACATTGTGTGGGATCTGCTCAAGCGTCATGTAGTAACCGAAGACCATCGCTCCGATAATAATAAACATCACACTACTCGTACCTTGCACCGTTTCGCGCATGATAAGCGGGATATGTCGTAAGCCGAGCTGACGATAAACAAAAACCCCAATAATCGCGCAAAGCAATACGGCAATAGCACCCGCTTCGGTAGGCGTAAACAGACCAAAACGCATACCCAAAATAATGCCAAAGGGAATCAGCAAAGCGGGAATCGCTTTTAGAAAGTAATGAAAACGCTCTTTGGCAGACGCAGGCTCAGAACGAGAAGGCTTGTAACGACGCTTGCGAGCGATGAAAGCAATAGTCACCATCAGCGACAACGCCATCAAAAATGCAGGTACATAGCCAGCAATAAACATCTGATGAACGGAGACATTCGCTAGCAGGGCAAAGATGATTAAGTTAATACCCGGAGGAATAACTGGGCTGATACTTGATGATGCCGCTGTTACAGCCGCCGTGAATGGCAGATCATAGCCACGCTTGGTCATTTCAGGTGCAAGAATCTTCGATTGCATTGCAGCATCCGCATTCGCAGAGCCTGAAATACCGCCCATTAACGTACTCAGCGCCACATTAACCTGCGCCAGGCCACCCGTTTTATGACCAATCATTGAGTCTGCAAACGCCAACAAGCTTTTACTGATCCCCGCATAATTCATCACCGAACCAACCATGATAAAAAAGGGAATAGCCAACAATGGAAATGACTCTGTTGAGCTAATAAAGCGCTGCATTACCAAGCTGACGGGAATCGAGTCATTAATAAAGAGAAAATACACCATTGCCGATGCGATCAATGAAAACGCAATGGGTATATTCAATAGAAACAGAACAAAAAGAATAAGGATTGGAAGATAGCTTTCCATTAATCGTACCTACTTAAAAGAGCGCTTTAAAGAAGCGATATCGCTGACGATGAATCGAACCGTATGGATTGCCATCAATGAAAAACAAAGTAACAGCACACCATTGATAGCAAAATATGACATGCCCATCACTGGCGTTACCTTGTTGGATAACATCAGGTATTGATAACTCAGAACAGCCATCAAGATGTTCAGAGCCAGTAGGAAGAAGGAAACACATAACCTAAATGGGATTTTTGCTTTTTCTGGCAGCATGGCGACCACCACATCAACACCCATGTGTAGTTTGTGTTTATAGCAAGAACTAATGCCTAAATAGACAGCCCATATGAAGCAAATAACCGAGAGTTCTTCGCTCCAAGGGACAACAAATCCAAACCCATAACGCAAAACAACGTTAATAATGACCACTAAAACGGTAATCGAAATAGCAATAGAGGCGAGGATTTCTTCAATATTTTTCAATAAAAACAAAAGACTTCTCCAATGAAATACCCAACATCACGTCGGTTACTTCAGGAATAAAACGACCTGAAGGAAATCAGGCCGTCTTCATTAACGAATTAATCTACATTCGCAGAATTACTGTGCAGCTCGAATCGTTTCCAACTCTTTCATGATCGTTGCGTGTATACCTTCACTCCATGTTGGGAATTGGTTGTACACGTCAGCTGTCAACTCATTGAACTCATCCGAGTTAACTTCATTAAACGTAACGCCTAGCTCTTCAAGTTTCTGCGTGTATTCAACATCAAGCTTAACCAGCTCTGCAGTGTTAGATTCTGCGCCCGCTTCTAGCTCTTCATTGATGATTTGCTGTTGCTCCGGCGTAAACTTGTCCCAAAGAGTCGGTGAAATGTAGATACCAACCGTGCCTAGGAAGTGTTTAGTCAAAGACATATTCTTCGCTACTTCATAGATTTTGGTTGAGTACATCGTCAAAATCGAACCTTCAAGGCCGTCAACAACACCTTGTTGAACACCTGCGTAGGTTTCTGGGAATGGCAGAGAAGCTGGAGCCGCGCCCATTGCTGAAAGCGTGCTGATAAACAACTGACTTTGTGGAACACGAATACGCATCCCTTTCATGTCTTCAGAGTTCACTATTTCTTTATTAGTGATCATGTGACGGAACCCAAACATGTAGTCTGCATTCAGTACTTTAATGCCTTTCTCTTCAGCTTTAGCCTTCAAGCCCGCGACAAATTCTGTATCCATCATCGCTAAATATTCATCATACGTGTTGTACAACATTGGGCCGGCCAGTGCAGCGAAGTCTGGTACGTAATCGCCCAGGTAGGTTAAATCCTCAACGGCAATCCAGTTCGCGCCGTTAACGACTTGCTCCAAGTTGTCTTTATAAACCGGTAATTGACCACCAGGAAAAACTTTTATATTTACCGAACCTTCGGTTCTTTCGCGTATTTTATCGGTCGCTTTAATGAGTTCTTGGGTTAACAGCTCGTTTTGAGTGAACACAAGGCTCATGTTGATATTAATCGGCTCGTCTTTAGCGTCCGTTCCGGCCTTGTCAGCTTCACCACAACCAACAAGTAACGTTGCCGCCATAATTACTGTACCTAATAGCTTTTTCATTTTTTAATCACCTTATCGTGGCTATCTTTTCTAAATATAGAGGGTGTTATTAAGTTTTCGTAGAGTATGTAAGTGAATTATTACATTCATATGAACATTTATCTTAGCCACTTGAACACATTGAGGATAAGGTCTCACTATTGTATAAACTATAACCGACTTCTTTTAACCAGTTCTCAGTTAAAATGGGTTGATATAGCCTATCGATAATAAATCTGTAATAAAATAAAGCTAATGTCCCCTAAATTTTCAAATGAACATCGAGAATACATTATGATTACAGGCCACCGCGGTGCCGCTTCTTTAGCACCAGAAAATACGTTAGTCAGTATTGAAAAAGCAGCGAAAGCTGGCGCTAAATGGGTTGAAATTGATACCCAGTTAAGCGCTGATGGCACCCCAATGGTTTTTCATGATAAAACGGTAAATCGTTGCACTAACGGAACGGGCAATATCGCAGACCTAGATTTATCCGCACTCAAGGCGTTAGATGCTGGCAGTTGGTTTGGTAGCGAGTTCGCGGGAACAACGATCCCGACGTTGAGTGAAGCGCTCGACAAGTGCCTAGAGCTCGATGTGACCTTGAACCTTGAGATCAAGATTTACGATGATAAGGTTATCCAACCTTTAGTTGAGAAAGTTGCTGCGCTGATTGAACAAAAACAGTTCCCTATTGAAAAGCTACTTATCTCAAGCTTCAAAAAAGAGGCACTAAGCCTTTGCCAACAGATGATACCAGAAGTTAAAAGAGGCTTTATCTGCGAGGGTTGGAATGATTTCAGCCTAGAGTCACTTAAATCACTCGACCTTTACAGCATTCATATTGACCACCGAATTCTTGACGAGAAAACGGCGAAAGCGATCAAAGCTTCTGGCGCAGTTCTTAAAATATGGACACTGAACGATCCTCAATTGGCGGCTAAATATTTCAACCTTGGTGTCGATAACATCATCACCGACGTACCAAACCAATTTTAGTGAGCTTCTATGGAACTGAACCATCGTCAGAAAGAAATACTCGCAACGCTTAAGGCTAACCAAGACATACAGATCGACCACTTAGCCGAGTTATTTTCTGTCACCACTCAAACCATTCGTCGTGACGTAAACCACTTGTGTGAACAAGGCCTTGCGCGAAGAGTACACGGAGGCGTGAGCTTACCCACTACGCTCACTAATACTAGCTACCGATTCCGTGCTGGCGTTGAGTCTGAAACAAAAGACAGTATTGCCATGGCCGTTGCAGACGCAATTCCTGAAGGTTCAACGGTAATGATGGGCATTGGCACAACTGTCACTCGTATCGCGCAGTACTTATTGGCGAAGCCAGCATTACGAGTGATCACCAATAACCTGCAAGTCGCTCGAATCCTCGAAGCAAACGAGCAGATTGAAGTGTACTTAGCGGGCGGTTTATTTCGAAGAGAACATCAAGACATGGTGGGAAGTAGCGTAGTCCACTTCTTTTCCGATTTTGAAGCCGACATTGGTATTTGTGGTTGTGGCTCAGTAACAGACAGCCATTTCGCCATGGAACATGAGCAGGTTGAAGCCGACCTATCCAAATCTATTATCCAAAACAGCCGTGAAAGTTGGCTTGTTGCAGATGCCAGTAAATGGGGACGCTTTGCTGCTCTAAAAGTGGCATCGCTGGAGCAGTTTGATCGTATATACACCAATAACAGTCAGCTGCCTTCGGAACTCAATGTAAACTTAGTGGAAGATAACGAAGCCAATGCTTAAACACAACAAAGCCTAGCATCACCGCTAGGCTTTGAAATCTACGTATAGGAAATAGCCGACAAGGTTACATCCCAACAAAAAAGCTAATCACCAGTGCGTTAATCAAATCGACAAAGAAGCCACACACCAATGGCACCACAATGAATGCTTGTGGGCTTGCGCCATAACGATGCGTCACGGCGGTCATGTTAACTATCGCTGTGGCAGTCGAACCCAAAGTGATACCCCCGAAACCTGAACATATCACTACCGAGTCGTAGTTTCTTCCCATCAAATAGTAAACGACAAAGATGGTAAACAGCAGCGAAAGCAAAATCTGGATACTCATTACAACGGAAATATAACCAAACAGCCCGTCAAGATCCCAGATGCGTAACCCCATCAATGCCATCGTTAAGAACATACCCAAACAGATGTCAGAGATCATCGCTAAGCCTTTGCGGCCTTGAGCTATTTTCTCTTGCGTGCGGCGCTTCTTAAACAGTGCTCGACCAATATTTCCGATCAAGATACCGGCGATTAAACAGCTTACGAATAACGGAAGTTTTAAGCCCATCGAATCAATAACTTCACTCAGGCTGTAACCAAGCATCAGAGTGAGGTTTAAAATCAGCCATGCCCACAACACGCCGTAATGACTCAATTCAGTGCGTGTTTCGCTTTCTTGGTACGCACCAACCGTCACATCTTCTTCATTAGACGGGCTGATCTTGTGTTTATTAAGTAGGTAGTTTGCAATTGGACCACCAATCACACATGCCGCAATTAAGCCAACCGTGTTTGACGCCACACCGAGCTCTAGCGCGTTCGAAATGCCAAATTCTTCCACGAACATTGGTGCCCACGCTAATGTGGTACCTACACCGCCGATTAAGCTCACAGAGCCCGACAACAAGCCCGCTTTAGGGTCCATTCCAAAGCTCGAAGCTACCGCCATCCCGGCCACGTTTTGTAACACGATAAAGACAGCAGCAAGAAACAACAGAATGAACAGCGGTCGCCCACCCTTGATCAGCGTTTTAATATCCGCTTGGAGTCCGATGCCAGCAAAAAAATAGAGAAGCAAAAAATCTCTGACATCTAGGCTAAAGGTGATTTGGATTTCAAACAGATAATAAAGCGCTGCTACGGTTGCAGCACAAACGAAGCCGCCAATAACCGGCTCTGGCAGTGAGTACTTCCTTAATACTTCAGATCGCTCGATCAGACCTTTACCGATAAACAGTAAAGAGATCGCGATAGTAAAGGAGAGCATTGGAGAAACGAGGGTTTCTGTCATGGGGTAATAGATTCCTAGTGGTAAGGTTATTCATAATGTTGCTTACCCTTAATCATCAAGATCCAGACCAAAAAATCAAGCGTTTATCGGTGACAAAAACAGCTAATATGGATCAATTTGAGTCAGTATAAATAGAGGAAATGACTATCAAGAAATGATTTAAGAAACTCATACTCGGGATGTATGTGGATGACGTGAAATATAGGGGCTCTAAAACGAGAAAACCCCAGCATTTCTGCTAGGGTTTTGAATAGTGGTGGAAGGATGGGGATTTGAACCCCAGATACGCTATAAACGTATACTCGCTTTCCAGGCGAGCGCCTTAAGCCACTCAGCCATCCTTCCACAAATTGTGTGTTGAGCTTGTCACTCAACGAGGCGCTACTTTATTGATTCTGCTTGCTTTGGTCAAGGGGCATTCTCAAAAAAAGTGCCTTTTTCGGCTTGTTCGATTACAAATTAACTCATTAGATCAAAAACAAACCAACTTTCATTCTATTGTTGTACTTACGCTTGTTGCTTTTCTTAAGCTTGTTGATAGTAGCCCGGAACTCTAAACCATTTACGGCACATATCTAAGAAATAACCGTACAACACGCCCATACCACATGAGATCACAGCGTTACTGGTTACAGCGGTAACGATCTGGTCGCTTGAAGCACCAACCGCCAATAAAATACCGGCATACACAGGCGACTGGAACAACACGTAAGCTAAAAGGTCAGATATATTCTTCATCAACGAACTTTGTGAAAGCTTTGCACCATTACGCAAGAACCAATCACGAAAAACACCATAAGGCCAAGCGATAGCAATGTTTACTGGAATAGATAACGTTCGAGAAGCAAGAGATTGCTCAAACGTCATACCTGAAATAAACACTTCTACGATCATGCCAGAGATAAAACAGAAAACTACCATAGCAAATGTATCCGCCGCTGCGTTACGAATACAAAATGGACCACGAGACTTCATTGATGCTAAACCTAAAATATATCACTGCCTATTGAGTGAATTAGTAACATATAAACAAGGTGTATTTACACCCTACCAGATAATGTCGCTATTAAATCATAATATTAGCAGTCATACATTCCAAATTAAAAATCAAGTTGTAAATTAACAACCAAAAACCATTTAAAAAGCAGTCACTTCCACCAAAAAATCACACCAAGGTCAAATAATAGACAATTCGTCATTTACTTTCTGTAATTAAACAACATCTAGGCCATAGGTAGATTTACAGTAATGATATTGATGACATCTTGAGAAGGGGGCTCTCCCAAAGAAACCTGTTCTAGTGCCTTATCAACTTGATAGGTCAGTTCAGCATTGTTCATAGGCTTAACGTGAACACGCAGGCTCTCTAATGCAAATTGAATCAACTCTAGATTATTGTCTTCGAGCGCCACGTAGAGCGTGACCAGGAGTTCTTCTGTATTGTCTTTGTTTCGCAGATCAGGTTTAGGCAGCGAACGGCTTTGGCTTTTTTCCCCATGAGGATGTGCATTGGGAGCATTTCCGTTATGCCAGTTTAATTCGTGTTTCTCTATTCCATGTTTTGCTATTCCATGACTTTCTCTTTCATGAATAGCTTGATCATGGTTGTTGTCGCGATTAGCACTGTCACTTTGTTCATTATCGCCCTCTTCCTCGTGGAACTGGTAAAGCTTGTTTGAATAACGGAATAAGGCGTCATCAAGCTCTCGCTCATCGATTGGTTTTGCAATAATGTAATCCACACCGGCGCCGAGCATACGTTCACGAGTCTCTTTGAAGACATCAGCAGTACAACCAAATATCAAGACAGATGAAACATCGCCAATTAGAGCGCGAATCGCGGTTGTTGATTCCACACCATCCATCACTGGCATATGGTTATCCATCAACACCAAATCAAAGTGCTCAGCAACGACGGCTTGTATGGCCAGCTCACCATTTTCTACACTTTTACACGTGAACCCTTTACTGCTCATAAAGGTTTCGATGATGACGGTATTGGTTCGGTTATCTTCTACAATCAACACTTTCAAGCCAGAGTAATCCAACTTCTTATGTGGCAAGCTCTCGATCTCGCCAGGCTGACAAGGTTGTATCTTCAGTCGAACATCGAAGCTCGTTCCTATGCCCTCTTCACTGGTAACGGTAATACTGCCATCCATGAGCTGAGCAATCTTCTTTACAATCGCCAAGCCAAGACCAGTACCGCCAAAGCGTCTTGTGGTCGACGACTCGGCTTGTTCAAAAGGCTTAAAGATACGCTTTTGGGCTTCTTTTGAGATACCAATGCCAGTATCGCGAACTCGAATACTGAGGTAGGTGTCGCTCCCTTCTACAATTTCTTTCAGGTACACCTCAACAAAACCTCTGGAAGTGAACTTCACAGCGTTGTTCAGTAGATTAAACAAGATTTGGCGCAGGCGAGCCTTGTCCGAGAAGTACCAACGGCCAGAAGGCACCTCCGAATACACTTTAAATTGAAGTCCTTTCTCGGATGACAATGTGTAGTAGACGCTGTTAATACTGCCGATGATCGAATCAAGCGGGAATCGAGTCTCATCGAGATCTAACCTGCCCTGCTCGATCTTTGAGTAATCCAATATTTCATTGAGCAAAGTCATCATATGATCGCCCGAATCGTACAAGCTCTTAAGATGCTTCTCTTGTTCAGGATTTAGAGGCGTTTTGAGCAGGATCTGAGCGGTGCCCAATACCCCATTCATAGGCGTACGAATTTCATGTGACAAGGTCGCGAGGAAAGCAGTTTTAGCATTGGTTGATGCCTGAGCTTTGACCTTTTCTGCTTCGAGGTAAATGGTCTTTTCGTTGAAGGTTTTAATCAAGTGGCCGATTTCATCATCACTGGAGTAATCCACATCGATGATCTCACCCGCCTTAGAGCCATCGACCTTAGCGGCAATGGTTGTTATCGGGCTAATCAAATAGCGATTCAACAAGTAATAACCGGCCATTACACACAGCAGTAATAGCGGCACAATACCGCCCTCGATACTCATCACCTGACGAAAGACTTCATCTGCCACACGTGACTTTGAGTTAACCACATCGACTTGCCAACCGAACTCGCCAAATTGGCTGCTACTGATGTAGATCCCTTCAACGAGATTGAAGTTATGAGAGACCAAGACTTGGTTGAGTTTATCTCTCAGCGTAATGCCGAGGTTGTACTCTTCTGCGTGGTTTTTAATGAAACCCAATAACTCTTCAAGAGAGAGATCCACCGTCGCAATCCCGGCAAAGGTTCCGTCGTAATAATAAGGGGAAGAAGCGGTGATCATTCGAACGTGCGTGTATGGGTCGATATACACATCACTCCATGAGATGGTTCCTTGTGGCTCGTCGACAACAGACGTGTACCAATACTCTTCATGGTAAGGAGCGTTTTTAGGGTTGTTGTAAGAAAACAGCTGGTCAATAGTGCCATCGTCAGCTTTGTTGAAAAAATAGCTGTTAAGCAGCTTCTTAGAATCTAAGACGTAAGGTTCTGGCCAAATGCCCGCACTGACGATCGTGTCATCGCTCGCCGCCAGCATCGACTTAAACAGCGGGATGACATCCTCGCCATTACGATGCGCCTGAGCAAAGCCGACTAAACTATCAACAAAGCCTTGAGAGCTGCTGAGTGGCTCTGTAATCAATGAGGATAACAACTCCGTACGCAAGTCGAGGTTTTGTTGTAACTTGGCACGCACAGGGGATTCTACGACGTAATACGTCACACTGCCGACAATGGCAATAAACATTGCAAGGTATAAACCAAGCGCTACCATGCTTTTTTTCTTAAGAGATGACCGTATCTGCATAATTTTTTTGTTGTTTTCTTTTCTGTTAAACCTAGTGTTTATCACCAACGACATCAAGCCTTTTTAGATTGAAGCTTGATTGGCACAAGTTCATTGGTACTATAAGCGCAAATATGTTCCCTTTTACGGTACCTCACTTTGACCTTACAAGATATTCTTGCGCTTCCAGAGTTGGAAGGAAAGCTAATCACAGAACACAAAACCATGGGATTTGTCACTGCAATGGCAGCGGCGCCTAATGTGTTAACACCGCATGAGTGGCTACCGTTCCTTTGGGGTGGCGAAGAAGTTGCTCCATTTACAGACGGTGAACAACTTGAAAGCTACATTGAAGTTATCATCACGCTTTGGAATAAAACACGTCCTGAGCTAATCGAAGGTACTTGGGTTTGGCCTGAAGCTTGCCAATTGGATGATGCAGAAGTGGTGAACACTGCTGCCCGTGATTTCTGTGAAGGCTTACTTCAAGGCTGGCAGATCGCCCGTGATGACTGGGAAACACTTATGCCTGAAGAGAACGAAGACAACGCACTTGTCGGTGGTGTATTACTTTCTCTAAGTATGCTTTACGATCCAGAAACGTCAATTGCAACGCTTGCAGAACAAGGCATTGAAGGCCTAGAGCAATTCGAAGAGATCTTCAACGCAGTTCCAGTGATGCTTTGCGGTCTAACGCAGCGTGGTATCGCACTAGCAGAAGCTCAATAAGCTAGATAAGCAGTGCAAAAGAATTAAGCTCATTTGCTTAGCTCGATCAAACGATAGCAAAAAGGCCTCACGATGAGGCCTTTTTTAGATCTGAATAAGTGGTGTTAACTTAAAAGCCTTTCCAATCAAAGTGATCGATACGTTCATCGGCAATATAAAACAACTTAGTCCCACTGCTTACAACTTGATCGAGTTCTGGGTTAAGTTCAATACCGCTACCCGTATCAATCGCAATCAACGTTGCTTGATACTTCTCTTTAAACACAGAGAAAATAGGCGCAACGGTGACAGGCTCAGCGTTTTCAGGGAAGTACGTTGAATACTGTGTCATGCCTCTTGTGGAACTCAATAGCTCTTGGTGAAGCGCACTAGAACCAGGGTCGACAGCAGCTTTAGCCAGCATTTCCGCACCCACAGCAGGAATACATTCTGAATTTGGACAATGCTTGTGTAGCAGGTCGCTCAATGCCTCATCTTTAAAGTAAACCAAAAGGTGGGCCTTCGGGTTTCGGTTCGCACAGTAGAGCGCCGCAGATAAGGTGATGTCGTCTTCTGGGTTATCAATCAGAATACAACTGGCTGACTCAATGCCCGTTTTCTCCATCTCTTTGCCATCCGTGTAGCTATTCACTTTGACGAAATTGATTTCGCCAGGTAACGGGTTTTCGATATCTGAACGAGTACATAATACGATTGGGCGTTTGCCCGTTTCTTCATGCTGCAACATGCGAATGAGATGAATGGTTCTTTGCTCATTCCACCCAAGCATCAAAATATGGTTGTCCACTCTAACTCTCCTTTTTCCTAGCAAGCCTGCTCGCCAATATTCAACACCTTCGGTTGCAACCTTACCGAGCAAAGCTGCGAAAAGGCTCAGTCCACCTGGAATGACAAATAGGATGACAATCCATCGACCTGCATCCGTTGTCGGTGAAAGGTCTCCGTAACCAACGGTTGACGCTGTCACGACCAGATAATAGGCAAATGTTGTGATTGAGTTGGTTAAATCCGTTTCACCAGCGACGTACAGCATCGACCACGACAAAAAGATGTAGCCTAGAAAGGTGAATAGTAAATTTTTGCCATTCAAAACAAAGATATTCGCTTTGATCCAGCGTTTGAGTTGTAACCAGATTATCATTCGAGCCTCTAATCCTTCTATCTTATTTACATGCTAGAAAAAATACGCGATATCAACAAGATATATCATCAGAAAAAGATACATAAGAACAACATTGATATCGATAGCCAATATTCAGATACAAAAAAACCAGCACTCGGCTGGTTTCTCTCTTGATGATAAAAGCAGAACTGTGATTAAGCTGGACTGCTTATATCATCACGACAACGAAATTAAGCGTTGCCTTTAACCTGTAGGTTAAGCTGTTCGGCAAAATCTAGCATGCGGTTCAATGGAATAAGAGACTTCACACGTAGTTCGTCAGAAACGAAAATTTCGTGTTGCTTACCACCATGCTCAAGTGCGTTTTCAATCGCTTCAAGGCCGTTCATTGCCATCCAAGGACAGTGTGCGCAGCTACGACACGTTGCACCAGCACCCGCTGTTGGGGCTTCAATCAGTTCTTTTTCAGGAACCAATTGTTGCATCTTGAAGAAGATACCTTTGTCAGTCGCGACAATCATCTGTGGATGAGGCAGCTCTTTCGCTTTCTTGATCAGTTGGCTTGTTGAGCCTACAGCATCAGCCAGTTCAACAACACTTGCTGGTGATTCTGGGTGAACCAAAATAGCCGCTTCTGGGTAGACCGATTTCATTTTCTTCAAAGCATCCGCTGAGAATTCATCATGAACGATACACTCACCTTGCCAAAGCAACATGTCAGCGCCAGTTTGATTTGCAATGTAAGAACCTAGGTGACGGTCAGGGCCCCAAATAATAGGTTTGCCTTCAGCGTCTAGGCTTTCAACGATTTCTAAAGCGATGCTCGACGTAACCACCCAGTCTGCACGAGCTTTAACAGCGGCAGAGGTGTTCGCGTATACAACCACGGTGTGGTCAGGGTGAGCATCACAAAATTCTGTAAATTTGTCAGCAGGACAACCAAGATCAAGTGAACATTCAGCTTCAAGCGTTGGCATTAGAATGCGCTTTTCAGGCGTAAGAATCTTCGCAGACTCACCCATGAAACGAACACCAGCGATGATCAAAGTGCTTGCTGAATGACGGTTACCGAACTTAGCCATTTCTAAAGAATCGCCAACGAAACCACCAGTTTCTTCAGCCAGAGCCTGAATTTCAGGATCCGTGTAGTAGTGTGCAATTAGAACTGCATCTTTTTCTTGAAGTAGTTTTTTGATGTTCGCGATGTGGGCCTGTTTCTGAGCGTCGCTCAATGGAACTGGCTTCGGCGGAAACGGGTAAACTGTATCGATTTTATCTAGTATATGACTCATTGCTCTTGCTCTACGCAACTTCTTCCGAGGATTAGAGTATTCTACACAGGACAGCGATGAGGATCAAAAAGGATTGGTTGCAAGCGATGTCTAGCTAATACTTAAAACGCATAAACAAGGTGATGCATTGGCGTCACAAAGCGGCTAAGTAAATATGGAGGAAGTAAATAGATATAAAAAAGAGGTACCTGAGCACCTCTATTTGTTTATAAGTGGGTTTTAGCCACTTTTGCCGAAGCACTGTTTGGGTACTCGGTCACGACTTGTTGGTAATATTTCTTAGCTTGCGTCGCGTTATTATTGCGCGCAGCTATGTCACCAAGCTTAACCAGCGCATCTGCTCGCTTGTTTGAGTCTTTGTACGACACAACAGCGGCAAAGCTCTTCACGGCTTCTTTATCTTGCTTCTTAGCGAAATAAAGCTGACCTAACCAGTAATGTGAGTTAGGTGTGAAGGTTGAATCTGGGAAGTCTTTTTGAAACTTTTGGAATGCTGCGATAGCACCCGTGTAGTCTCGTTGCTTTAGAATCATATCTACAGCATTTTGATAAGCGGTTTGCTCATCGACATCAGTACTGAACGTACCAGAAGCATCATTGGAGCCTTCGCTCGCTGCCACTGCTACCGTTGCTGTTCCTGCTGCTTTCACCTCGCCTCTTACACGATCCAGTTCAATGAACAGTTCACGTTGGCGCTCTAGCATTTGCTTCATATCGTAACTGTTTCGTTCCAGCTCACCACGAAGTTCACTGATCTCCAGTGCCATGTCGTCGATTTGCTGTTGCATTTGAAGCTGAACGAGGTTGCGATTTTGAAGCAGGCGTTCTAAACGCTCAATATCTGATTCGTTAGATGCAGACGCTGCTCGAGAGGAAGATGATGAATTGGTTGCGGTGCTATTGAGATCGGATACTGGAGCTGGTGCAGCGAACGCGATGTTCGCTGCACTTGCCAGTAACGAAAGCAAAATGACTCGCTTTGTGTTACTGAACATGAGGCAATTCCTCAATTATATAGCCTACTAAAATTAGTAAACTAGTACTGCACGACGGTTTTTAGCGTACACATCTTCAGATTGACCTAGAAGAAGTGGCTTCTCTTCACCGTAGCTTACGATAGAGATTTGGTCTGCTTGAACACCTAGAGCTTGTAGATATTTTGCTACAGCTTGTGCACGACGCTCGCCAAGTGCGATGTTGTACTCAGGAGTACCGCGTTCGTCAGCGTGACCTTCGATAGTAACGTTCATGTCAACGTTATTGCTTAGGTAAGCTGCGTGAGCTGCTAGAATTTCTTCGTAGTCGCCAGCGATAGTAGAGTTATCGAATGCAAAGTAGATTGTTTGAGTTTCGCGTAGCGCTTGCTCTTTAAGCTCTTGCTCAGACAGTTGAGCGTTAGCATCAATTGGCGTTACAACAGTTGTGTCTACGTTGCCTTCTGAACCTGAAGTTGTTTGGTTGCTTTCAGTACCTGAAGTTGCAGATGTTGCTTCATCAGTTGAGCTACATGCCGTTACTGCCATCACTGGTAGTGCAATCATCAAGCCTTTAAGAACTTTGTTAAGTTGCATCTTTTTTTCCTTACGTTATCAAACTTAGTTTCTACAGCGACTAAGTGCTATAGATAGTTAATTGCCACAATAGTTAACACTATCAATAGCTAAAAGAATGTATCACTTTAACTAGAGGAACGGTGACCACGCAGGCGCTCTTACGCGTCCGTTGGTTGCCGGTAATCTAGCTTTGAAACGACCATCGATAGAAACCATCGATAATACGTTTGTTTTGTTGTAGATAGAGCTATAGATAACCATACCTCCATTCGGTGCAATGCTTGGAGATTCATCTAACAGAGTTTTTGTTAGCACCTGAACTGCACCGGTTTCCAAATCTTGCTTAGCCAAGTTAAAGCCTGAGTTGCTACGATTCACCATGATAAGGAATCGACCATCAGGAGTAATCTGGCCACCTAAGTTTTGGCTACCTTGCCAAGTAATACGAGAAGTCGAATTATTGGACAAATTTACATTATAAATCTGAGGTTTACCACCGCGATCCGACGTGAAAATAAGAGACTTGCCATCTGGGTGCCAGAACGGTTCAGTATTATTAGAACGTCCGCGGGTAATTTGAGTCAGCTTACGGCTAGCAAGGTCAAGTGTGTACACTTGAAGGCTGCCTGTTTTCGACAATACCAATGCCAATGTTTTACCGTCTGGAGAGAATCTTGGCGCGCCATTGTGACGAGGGTATGACGTCACCTTCTCACGTTCACCGGTGTAAATATTCATAATGAATATTTCAGCTTGGCCATTTTGGAAGCTTACATAAGCAAGTTTCTTACCGTCTGGAGACCATGCTGGTGACATAAGAGGTTGCTTAGAACGAAGTACTAAACGCTCATTGAAACCATCGTAATCAGCAACACGAAGTTGGTATGGGTATTTGTCTTTGTCGTTCACTACCACGTAAGAAATACGAGTTAAAAACGCGCCTTTCTCACCAGTCAGTTCTTCATACACTAAATCAGAAATACGGTGCGCGTACTCTCTCAAGCGTTTGCCCGGAACCGTCGCTTTCTTGTTGAACAAAACGTGATCTTTAGAAAGTACCAGTTGGCCTTCATCACTCAGCGCACGGCTTTGTCCTTTGGTCAGTTGACCACGAACAATGTCGATCAACTGATAGTTGACTACGTATTGCCCTTCAGCATTTTTAGTAATGCTGCCAGTTAGCAATGAATCAACGCCTAAGTTAGTCCAAGCATCAAAGTCGACCTCTGTTTCGCTGTAAGGCGTTTGAGGCATTTTGCTTGTTGCAACTGGGCTGAATTTACCACTGCGCTGTAAGTCAGAAGCAATAACCGCTGATACATCGTGTGGCAATGGCTCTGCGCCTTCCCAGCGGAAAGGTACAATAGCGATAGGTCTAGCAGAGTTTATACCGTCTGTAATAACCAGCTCCAGCGCTGCATGTGCAAACTGGCTGCTTGTCGCTATTACGAAAACAAAACTCAGTAATAGTTTTTTTAACACAAGTTCGTCCTTTTACTCTGGTGATACAGTTAAGTTGATGTCTTTCAGTGATTTCACAATGTCTGGGTCTTTAGGCAATGGATAAGATTGCACTTGTGCCACGGCACGCTTGGTTGCTGCACACAAACGGCTGTCTCCATCCAAAATACTCAAGCTTCCCAGAATCGCATTCGAACCCGTTGGAATGAGCTTAAGGTTCACTCGACATGAGCGTCCTCTGTAGCTGTCTTCTAACAATAAGTTCTGTTGAATAAGCTGAGTATAAATCGCACCGTAACGCTGTGCTTCATCACTAATAAATTGCTGTTTAGCCGAAGAGTTTTGAGTAGACTCAGTTTCAAGCCCAGCAAAGATATCGTTCAATGCCGCCTCTTGTTGCTTGCGCTCTTTTTCAGCTCTTGCTGCAGCTTCTTTTGCTTTACGGGCTTTCTCCGCTGCTGCTGCCGCTTCTTTCTCTTTCGCTATACGCTGCTTCTCAGCACGTTCAGCGGCTTCTTTTTCTTTACGAGCTTTGTCTGCTGCCTCTTTCGCGGCTTTTTCTTTTGCCACGCGTTCTTGTTCCGCTTTGGCAACAGCCGCTTCTTTGGCTTTGCGTTCTTTCTCCGCCTTAACCACAGCAGCTTCTTTTAGCTTGCGATCAGCTTCTGCTTTCGCTGCTTTCTTTTGTTCTGTCTTTAAACGAGCCTCTTCAACTTTACGTTGTTGCTCTTTTTCAACTCGACGCTTTTCAGCTTCTCGCGTCGCTTTCGCTTCTTTGGCTTGTTTTTCTTTCAACTTGCGGATGTTTTCTTCTTCCGCTTTACGATTCTTTTCAAGTCGCTCGCTTTCACGACGTAACTTGTCTAATCGTTCTTGTTCTTTCTTACCCGCAGCTTCTCTTTGTTGACGAATCTGTTGGGCTTGCTGACGAACTAATTGAGGGTCAATCACGACCGCCTGAACCATCTGCCCTGTTGGCTTAGGTTCTGACATCGTGAAGTCAGCTCCCCAAATAAGAGCGACGAATAGAATGACATGCAGCCCGATTGAAATTAGAAGCGGCGTTTTGAAATTATTGGATTTTTTATTATTCGCTTTCATGGATGCTACGGAGCTATTCCCTTATATCCGTTAAAAGGCCAACCTTTGGCACACCTGCACGGCTTAATTCATCAAGTAATAAAACAACTTCAGCGTAAGGCGTTGCGGCATCACCACCGACCGCCACTGGAGAGTTAGGATTCAGAGACAATTCCGCTTTTACCCGAACAATAATGTCTTCCATTGATAGGCCTCTTTGAACCTCTTCATCGTTAACACTCAAACCAAGCTCACCGTCTTTGTTCACTTCAACGATAATGAAGCTCGCATTCTCGTCACCCAGTAAATCTTGAGCTGATTTAGCCGTTGAAGCTTTTGGCAATTCAACATCAACACCTTGTGTAACGAAGGGCGAGGTCACCATAAAAATAATCAGCAAAACCAGCATAACGTCGATGTAAGGTACAACGTTAATCTCTGCCGTCATTTTGCGTTTTTTAGGTTGGTATCCAGCCATCGATTATTCCCTGCCAGCCATCGCTTGACGGTGAAGAATACTGTGAAACTCTTCAGAGAAAGTCGCGTAGTTATGTTCGAGTTTACCTACTCGGCTACTGAAGCGGTTGTAAGCCATAACTGCCGGAATCGCGGCGAAAAGACCCATTGCTGTTGCAATCAGTGCTTCTGCAATACCAGGCGCAACCATTGCGAGTGTCGCTTGCTTCACTTCGCCTAGTGCGATGAATGAGTGCATGATGCCCCACACAGTACCAAACAGGCCGATATAAGGACTGATAGAACCGACGGTCGCTAAGAAAGGTAAGTTAGTTTCTAGCTCATCCACTTCACGGGCAACCGCAACACGCATTGCACGACCTGTGCCTTCCATAATGAAGTCTGGAGAAGTGGCATTAGATTTACGAAGGCGAGCAAATTCAGTGAAACCTGCGTAGAAGATCTCTTCAGTACCAGAAAGCTCGTCTTTGCGCTTATTGCTCTCTTGATACAATTTAGCAAGATCAACGCCAGACCAAAATTTGTCTTCAAAGACTTCTGTTTGTTTAGAAGCTTGAGATAATACTTTACTTCTTTTTATGATCATTGCCCAAGAAACAACAGACATGCCCATAAGAATCAGCATGACCATCTTAACTAGTAAGCTAGCTTCTAATATTAGGCCTAAGATTGAGATTTCAGCAGTCACTATTCGTTAGCTCCGTGAGAATAAATGTTGGCATTGCTTTGGGTTTCATTTTTTGATTATCGATACATGCTACCTTAACCATTGCTTTACACAATGCCTTGCCATCAGGATTTACGATCTCTTGACAGAAGACCAAGGTAGCTCGCTTCAACTCGTAAATATTTGTAATGACTTGTAAAGAATCATCAAGTCGCGCACCTTGAATAAAATCAATGTCCATATGTCGGACTACGAAACCGATATTTTGTTCTAACAAGACTTGCTGAGAGACGCCAATTGAGCGCAACATCTCAGTTCGAGCGCGCTCAAAGAACTTAAGATAGTTGGCATGATATACCACCCCACCAGCATCGGTGTCTTCGTAATACACTGTCACAGGCCAAGTAAATGGCTTAGATAATCCCTGCAATTTGCTACCACAACCCAAAACGATAAAGATCTCACTATAACCTAACTCTTTATCATTAAAAGTATATGGCAGTGATTTATTTGATTTGAAAGACGAAAAAAAAGGCCATCTGTATAAGATGACCTCTTTTTGGCTAAAAACCCAACAACTACCTAGGTTTACTTCGTTATAAACCTAGTCCACGACCCCATTTAGATAAGGCGCAGCACTGTTAGATAGAGCAAAATCGTGAGTGAAACGTAAGGGCTGAATAACAACTGCCACATCCAAGCTCTTGGCTTAAAACCGATACCATAAACCATGCTCGAGCATACTGCCCAGATGAACATAGGCCCAATGATAGCGTTAAAGCCACCGATGCTTGCCGCGTACGTTTCAGGATCCCACATTACTAAACCAACATGCATGAAACCCAATATTAGGGATAAGGCTCTTAGCAGAGTCTTATCCATTGGTTGATGCAATTTAGCAACTTGCTCTGCGAGATTACTCACTGTCTTTATCCATCATTTCTGAATGCTCAAGCCAAAGAGCATTGATGATGCCGAATGCACATGCTAGAAGTACACCCAAAATCCATGCGAAATACCACATAAAATTTCTCCTAAGTTATTTAACTTCTAGCTTAGTAAGCTGAAACGTCATTATCTTCGATGTGTTTCTTATCTAGACGACCAAACATTTTGTAGTATGTCCAAGTCGTGTAGCAAAGAATCACAGGAACCATTACCGCCGCAACCGCAGTCATTAGGCCAAGTGTTAGTTCACTCGCTGTTGAATCCCACATAGTCAAACTTTGACTTGGATTCAGGCTCGATGGCATTACGAATGGGAACATTGCAAAACCAGCCGTTAAGATAACACCAGCGTTCGATAGGCTTGAGAACAAGAATGCGAAACCACCGCGCTCAAAGCGAGATGCAATCACAGCAAGTAGCGGCATTGCTACACCAAGAATCGGCGCAGCCCACATTGCTGGATACGTTTCGAAGTTTGTCATCCAAGCACCAACTTGAAGTGATACTTCTTTATTTAGCGGGTTTGAGTCAGCAAACGTATCGATAGTGCTTGTGATTACATAGCCTTCGATAGATTGAACCCAGAAGCCACCAATAATAAACAGAGCAATAGCAATAACACCCGTGATCTGAGCAACGTTACGAGCGCGGCTGTGCAGTTCTTCTGTTGTCTTCATTTGAAGCCATGTTGCACCTTGCATCACGAACAACATCAGAGCCAACACGCCACAAAGCAATGCAAACGGGTTAAGCAGAGCGAAGAACGTACCATGGTACTTAGACATCATGAATTCGTTCAGTTCGAATGGAACACCTTGTAGTAGGTTACCAAATGCCACACCGAAAATGATTGGCGGAACTGTGCCACTAAAGCAAAGTGCGTAGTCCCATGTTTTACGCCATTTTGGATCTTCAATCTTAGAACGGTAATCAAGAGCAAGTGGTCGTAACCAAAGCGCTGCTAACGTCGCGTACATTGCGAAGTAGAAACCAGAGAAAGACGTCGCGTAAACCAAAGGCCATGCAGCAAACAATGCACCACCAGCCGTAATTAGCCAAACTTGGTTGCCATCCCAGTGAGGGGCAATCGTGTTGAGCATAATACGACGTTCAGTGTCGCTCTTACCGATAACAGGTGAAAGGGCTGCAACACCCATATCAAAGCCATCAGTTACGGCGAAACCAACCAGTAGAACACCGATCAATACCCACCAAATAAGTCGTAAGCTTTCGTAATCAAACATAATATTCCCTCACTTATACTTCGACTGAACGGCTAACTTTGTCTTCAACAGAGTTATCGTTTTGTTCGAAGTGGTAACGGCCTGTCTTTAAGCTACTTGGACCTTTACGTGCGAATTTCAGCATTAGGTAAACTTCAGCAATCAAGAACACTGTGTACAGTGCCAGAATCGCGAATAGAGAAGTCCAAAGCTGTTCAATAGTTAGTGCTGATGCAGCCACGTTAACCGGTAGGATTTCACCAACCGCCCATGGTTGACGACCAAACTCAGCAACAAACCAACCTGCTTCAATCGCAATCCAAGGTAGTGGAATTGAGAACAACGCCGCTTTAAGTACCCATGGTTTCTGTTCGATCTTCTGACGACACGTTTGAACAAACGCTGCACCGAATACAAACAGCATGATGAAGCCACAAGCAACCATCAGACGGAACGACCAGAATAGAGGCCAAACTGTTGGGATAGAATCATCCGCAGCCATTTGGATTTGATCTTCTGTTGCATCAACAACGTCGTCTGTGTAGCGCTTAAGAAGCAGACCGTAACCTAGGTCACCTTTCACTTCGTCGAACGCTGCCATGTTTTCTTCAGATTTGTCACCAGAACGTAGCTTTTCAAGCAGCTCGTATGCGTACATACCAGTACGGATACGATCAACGTGATCATCACGTAGGTCACGCAGGCCCGTTACTTCAGTATCAAGCGAACGCGTTGCGATGATACCCATTACGTAAGGGATTTTAATTGCGTAGTCAGTATTCATTGTTTCTTGGTTTGGAATACCAAAAACAGTAAATGCGGCTGGAGCTTCTTCAGTGTGCCACTCTGCTTCTACCGCAGCGAGCTTCACTTTTTGAACTTCACCAAGCTCGTAACCAGATTCATCACCTAGCACGATTACTGACAGGATCGCCGCCATGCCGAAAGATGCTGCAATCGCAAAAGAGCGACGAGCAAAGGCAAGGTCACGACCTTTAAGAATGTAGTATGAGCTGATACCAAGGATGAACATTGCACCCGTTGTGTAACCAGACGCCACTGTGTGTACAAATTTAACTTGTGCTACTGGGTTTAGTACAACTTCAGCGAAGCTCACCATTTCCATACGCATGGTTTCAAAGTTAAATTCTGCACCCACTGGGTTTTGCATCCAGCCGTTTGCTACCAAGATCCATAGCGCTGAGAAGTTAGAGCCTAGTGCTACTAACCACGTTACCGCTAAGTGCTGACGCTTTGACAATCTGTCCCAACCGAAGAAGAAAAGACCAACAAAAGTAGACTCTAGGAAGAATGCAACAAGCGCTTCAATAGCTAGCGGAGCACCGAAGATGTCTCCAACGTAGTGAGAATAGTAAGACCAGTTTGTACCAAACTGAAACTCCATGGTTAAGCCTGTCGCTACACCAAGAGCAAAGTTAATACCAAACAATTTACCCCAGAACTTGGTCATGTCCTTGTAAATTTGTTTGCCCGTCATTACATATACTGACTCCATAATGGCAAGAAGAAATGCCATACCTAAGGTCAGTGGAACAAATAGGAAGTGATACATCGCTGTAAATGCAAACTGCAATCGCGACAGATCAACAACATCAATCATGGTAACTCCTTTGTGTCGGCTGAATGACACTTGTGTGATAATTCACCGCAAAAATCCATGTTAAAACAATTTATATAATTGTTATTACAAATTGAAATTTGTAGCAAAAACGTACCGTTATAGTTAGATTATTGTTAAGCATGAGCTAATATAGCTGGCGCTAATATTACTGGTAAAATCAGTATGTTTCAAAAGGTTTATGGGAGAACCCTGCGTTGATTTGTATCAAATTTATTCGAGCAAATTAGAGTTATTTTTGTACAATCATGATTAAAATCACACCAATTCTGCTTGCCTTAATAACAGCGCATGATATCTGTGACAAAAGCTCAGCACCGCCTCAACATACGAATTACAACTACCTATAAAGTATTAACAAAAAATATGACAACTTATTTCATTTTTTGTTGCCCAAATCAAACCTGCAATCAAAGTTTTCATTTTTGAAGCGCCCTTTTCGACCTTTTTACCGACTCGCTCAAAGAGTTGTTATTCAGTAAAAAGCAAAAAATCCCAGCGCTTATGCAACTGGGATCTTTAGAAATGAATAAGTTAACGATTAGAAGGCTTATCTATTCCGAAGTGTAAATACGCTCTGTCGGTAGCAATTCGACCTCTTGGTGTTCTTTGCAGATAGCCCTGCTGAATCAAATACGGTTCCAATACATCTTCAATCGTATCTTTTTCTTCACCAATCGCGGCTGCCATGTTGTCGATACCGACCGGACCACCACCAAACTTCTCCATAATCGCAAGTAGAAGCTTTCTATCCATGTAGTCAAAACCTTTGGCATCCACGTCCAACATGTTGAGTGCCTTATCCGCCACTTCTGGGCAAATATGTCCGTCGGCTTTCACTTCCGCGTAATCTCGAACGCGACGTAATAAACGGTTCGCGATACGCGGTGTACCACGAGCACGACGAGCAATTTCTAATGCCCCATCCGACTCCAATGAAAGTCCAAGGCAATCTGCGCTGCGCTGAACGATGTTTTGAAGGTCTTCAACCTTGTAGTACTCAAGACGCTGAGTAATACCAAAACGGTCACGTAATGGCGATGTCAGTGAGCCAGCACGAGTGGTTGCGCCAATCAGAGTAAAAGGAGGAAGGTCGATCTTAATAGAGCGAGCCGCTGGGCCTTCACCAATCATGATATCCAGTTGGTAATCTTCCATTGCTGGATACAGAACCTCTTCAACCACAGGGCTTAAGCGGTGGATCTCATCAATGAAAAGCACATCGTTTTCTTCGAGGTTGGTTAATAGCGCGGCTAAGTCGCCCGCTTTTTCTAAAACCGGACCTGAAGTCGTACGGATGCTCACATCCATTTCATTGGCAACAATGTTCGCCAACGTGGTTTTACCTAAACCGGGAGGGCCAAAAATCAACAGATGATCCAGAGCTTCATTTCGCATTTGAGCGGCTTGAATGAAAATCTCCATCTGGTTACGAACGTGGTCCTGACCTTGATAGTCGGCTAGCGCCTTTGGACGTATTGCACGGTCGATAACATCTTCATCTTTAAAGACCGGATTATCCGGTGCAATCAGGCGATCGGCTTCAATCATAAATTCTGTTATTCCTAACTCTGCGCACAGGCAAAGTGAATGAGTCTATTTTGTAGAACAAGTATACGAGGTATTAAACCATCGACTTCAGTGCTTCGCGAATCACTTGTTCGCTGGTCATGCCATCTTTAGCCACTTGAGCAACAACTTTAGAGGCTTGAGTCGGTTTATAACCCAACGCAAGTAGTGCGCTTACTGCTTCTTCTTCAGCATCGTGAGCCGCTGGCATCGAGTCCATTGGCGCTGCATCCGTTGCAGGCGTAAACAAGTCACCTGCTCCCCACCCTTTGAGGCGGTCTTTCATTTCAACAACCAGACGCTCTGCCGTTTTCTTACCAACACCCGGCAGTTTAACCAGTGTTGAGATATCTTCGCGTTCAACGCTTTGAACGAATTGGCTTGCCGTCATGCCTGAAAGGATACCAAGACCAAGTTTAGGGCCGACACCATTCGCTTTGATCACTTCACGGAACAAGGCGCGCTCTTTAACGGTGTTAAAACCATAAAGTAGCTGAGCATCTTCACGTACCACAAAATGAGTGTAGATAATTGCTTCTTCGCCTACGTTTGGTAACTCATAAAAACAGCTCATTGGCATTTGGACTTCATAACCAACACCACTGACTTCAATCAATAATTCAGGTGGCTGTTTTTCTATTAATGTACCGCGGAGACGTCCGATCACAATTCACTCTCTTGATGGAATTTAATTTGAAGGACAGAATATAAAAGAACTGGATACTTATCCAGTTCTTTGTGTTTTTTGAAGTGAATTATTTAGGCTTGCTTAGCTTGCGAGACCACGCTGTTCAAGCTCGCAACCAGTTCTTTAACCGAAGTAACATGACCTGTTAGCTCAGAACCATAATTAGCGACTAAACCTGACACCGATTTAGTTTCCGCCACGCTTTGAGCCACTTCTGAACTGGCGAGATCGAGCTCTTTCAACGAGTCCATCTGCATTGCCATAATATTGGTGAGCTGATTAACATCTGTTGATATGGTTTGCACCTCTGAGATAATGCCGTTCATCTCGCTCGCCGTGGTTTCGATGATTGCTCTGCCGTGTTCAACTTCTTCTTTACTGCGGTCTAACAACGTTCGAATCTCTATTGCTGAATGACTGCTTTTCGCCGATAGCTCTCTCACCTGATCCGCGACCACAGCAAAGCCTCGCCCCTGTTCACCCGCGCGCGCAGCTTCAATTGCAGCATTGAGAGCCAATAAGTTGGTTTGCTCAGCAACCGAGGTAATCAAATCAGCGACTTTCATGATTTCTTGATTACTTTGAATGATCTGGCTGATCGCATCGGTTGAGGCTTCTAATGACTCTGAGCTTTTTTGCGCTTTGGTGCCCACCGCTTCGCTGCGCTCTTTCAGTTCACCCACAAATGAATTAGATTCTTCGATGCCTTGAGTCATTTGATGGAGTTGTTGGCTCATCTCTTCTGCGGCGCTCGCTTGAGATTCGCAATTGATATTCAACACTTCGACTTGAGCATGCAAGTCTTGTGACTGCTGATCCAAATGAACCGAAACACCTTGTAGGCTCTCTGAATTCGAATTGGCTTGGTCGAGCACGATAGAAAGTCGGCCTTCGCTTTGCGTTGCTTGGTTAGCAACATGTTGGCTTTCTGAAATCGCCTCCTCTGCCATTTCGATTGCCACCTCTTTTTGCTTAGCGGTAAAAGCTTGAGCAATGCAGATCACCACCAACGGCATGATCACGCCAGACCAAGTTTCAACCACTACCGCATCAGGGGTTAGCTCAAGCTGAGGAAATGCAAATCCATTGAGATGTGCAGACGTCATCAACAATGACACACCGACAACCAGCCCGCTCCACACCAAAGCCACGATTCGAGTCCCCGATAAGAAAAAAGCGACCACTAACAAAGGCACCCAATAAGCTTGAGTGGAAGCCACTACCCCACCGCTTTGATAAATGATGTTCAACGCGTGGACAGCCATGCCGACAAAACCAAAGTTAAGGGCAAGGCTCGGTTTACTCGTCACGCGGAGTAGCAGTGCCGAGATCAGTTCGAATACGATAAGAAATACAGATGTGGCGACCAGCAGTTGCTCTTCATGCTTAGTCCACTTGATTAAGCTATAGACGCCCACAAAGAATGCGATAAAAGTGAAGAGTAATAAGATATCGGCTTGTCTGACTTCGTTGTTACTCCACCCGTTACTTTTGGGTAGAAACAGCGCGCGCCACAGCTTGATTGGGTTCATCAGTGATCATCCTTGATTAACTTGTAAGACCTCCGACCAATGTTAATAACATGTTAAATGATACGCAATGTTATTATCTGGGTTATGTTCGAAAGATCTCATTTCGTCAAGGATTTAGCGGCGCATTGTTTTGATATGAGCCAAGCAGGGCGTGAGGCTCATCAATAGAATAGTCTTAAAAGGCAGAATGTTAGGAGCTAACAATAGAATGAGATTTAACGGTAACGCCCTTTTCTTGCTCCTGTTGCTTTACCTGCAAGTGCGACCAAGGTTTTATTGGTGTTAGCGTGAGTGATCGCTACGCCTAGAGCATCGGCTGCATCGGCTTGTGGCTTAGCCGGTAGTTTAAGCATACTCATCACCATATTCTGAACCATAGACTTATCAGCGCCACCATTACCTGTCACCGCTTGTTTGATCAAACGAGCCGCATATTCATGTACGGGTAAATCAGCATTCACCGCAGCTACAATCGCACTGCCACGCGCTTGGCCAAGTTTAAGCGCTGAATCGGCATTCTTCGCCATGAACACTTGTTCGATCGCGAATACGTCAGGCTGAAACTGAGTAATGATCTCACTCACGCCCGCATAGATTTGCTTTAAGCGACCTGGCAGTTCTTTTTCGGAAGTACGAATACAACCACTACCTAAGTAATATAGATGGCGACCATTTTGACGAATCACGCCATAGCCGGTAATGCGAGAGCCAGGGTCAATCCCTAAGATAATAGACATAACTTCAAATACTGATTATTTATACATGCTTTATGAGCTTAGTATATCGAACGCAAAAAAAAATGCCCGTCAAATTAACGGGCATTTCGTTGTTCTGCGAAAGAAAAAGTTCTAACAAAAACTAAATTTTATTGAAAGCTTAAGTGCTATCTAAGACTTAAGCTCTATCGAAAACTCACTGCTTAATTAGAAAGTTGAGCTTAATCGTTTGATTAGTCTTCTTTCTTCGCTAAGTTAACAGCGATTGCTAGCTCTTCCAGTGATGCTGGGTTTGCTAGGCTTGGCGCATCTGTTAATAGACATGCTGCAGCTGTTGTTTTCGGGAATGCGATAACGTCACGGATGTTCTCTGTACCACAAAGAAGCATTGCTAAACGGTCAAGACCGAATGCTAGACCTGCGTGTGGTGGCGTACCGTACTTAAGCGCTTCAAGTAGGAAACCGAACTTCTCTTGCTGTTCTTTAGCTTCGATACCTAGGATACCGAATACAGCCGTTTGCATTTCTGCGCTGTGAATACGTACAGAACCGCCGCCTACTTCGTAGCCGTTGATTACCATGTCGTATGCATCAGAGTTAGCTGCTGCTGGGTTTGCTTTTAGCTCTTCCGCGCTCACACCAAGTGGTGATGTGAATGGGTGGTGCATTGCGTGAAGGTTGCCTTCGCCATCTTCTTCGAACATTGGGAAATCAATAACCCAAAGTGGAGCCCACGCTTTCTTGTCTGTTAGCTCTAAGTCATCACCTAGCTTGATACGAAGTGCGCCCATTGCTTCAGCAACGATGTTCGCTTTATCTGCACCAAATAGGATGATATCGCCAGATTCAGCTTGAGTGCGCTCAAGAAGACCGTTGATTACGTCTTCGTTTAGGAACTTAGCAACTGGAGATTGGATACCTTCCATGCCAGCAGCACGGTCGTTAACCTTCATCCAAGCTAGACCTTTCGCGCCGTAGATACCTACGTGCTCTGCGTAACCGTCGATTTGCTTACGAGTCAGCTTAGCGCCACCCGGTACACGGATTACCGCTACGCGACCTTTTTCGTCGTTCGCAGGGCCAGAGAATACTTTGAACTCAACATCTTTCAGTAAGTCAGCAACGTCTACTAGTTCTAGTGGGTTACGTAGATCTGGCTTATCAGAACCGAAACGACGAATCGCTTCAGAGAATGGCATTACTGGGAATTGACCCAGTTCAACATCTAGAAGCTCTTTCCACATATCGTGAACGAGCTTTTCAGTGATGTTACGCACTTCTTGAGAAGACAGGAATGATGTTTCGATATCGATCTGAGTAAATTCAGGCTGACGGTCAGCACGTAAATCTTCATCACGGAAACATTTAACGATTTGGTAGTAACGGTCAAAACCAGACATCATCAGCAGTTGCTTGAACAGCTGAGGAGATTGAGGAAGTGCGTAGAAGCTACCTTTATGAACACGGCTTGGTACTAGGTAGTCACGAGCGCCTTCAGGTGTCGCTTTAGTTAGTACTGGTGTTTCGATATCTAGGAATAGGTTCTCGTCTAGGAAACGACGAACGAAGCTAGAAGCACGTGCACGAAGCTTAATACGATCACTCATTTCTGGACGACGAAGATCGATGTAACGGTACTTTAGACGCTGTTCTTCAGAGTTCGTTTGGTTGAAATCCAGTGGAAGCGCTTCTGAACGGTTGATGATCTCAAGGCCAGTTGCGTAAAGTTCAACTTCACCCGTCGCCATATCTTTATTTACTTGGCTGTCAGGACGAACACGTACTTCACCAGTAAATTTGATACAGAATTCATTACGCAGTTGGTTAGCGATCGGGAAGATATCTTTCATATCTGGATCGACAACAACCTGAACGACGCCTTCACGATCTCGCATATCGATAAAGATAAGACCGCCTAAATCACGGCGACGGTTTACCCAGCCGCACAATTCTACAGTTTGTCCCGCCAGGGACTTGTTCAGGTTACCACAGTAATGGGTACGCATAATGAATTTCCCAATCTCTTAATTATTTACTAGTTTCCAAGCTGTCAGTGGTCATTCCACACAACAGAGCAAAGGAACATTTATACGCGGAAACTCGCCTAAAATCGACCTTCCACATTCGAATTTATTGTGTTTTATCTGGCTTTGCTGCTTTTTAGCCCATCAAGTGCGCAAAGATTCATCAAAACCGAAAAAATTGCGTTAATTATATCTCGAAAGTACATTAATCAGCAAAAGTCTCGTACAGTAGTTTTTCGTTTCAACTTCAAAACGTTTTGTAATGACTAATGGCGTGAAAACTAACGGTGTAATGACGATGGAAACTTTACCTTTAAGACTTGGATTAACAATGTGGTCTCATTCTGAGTGGCAAAGTCAGTTCTATGGTAAAGGAACAAAACCTGCTGAGCGCTTGGAAAAGTACACCCAAGTTTTTCATACCGTCGAAGGCAACACGACTTTTTATGCGACACCCAGTGTCTCAACGGTCAATAACTGGAAAGCCGCGAGTCACGATGATTTTAAGTTTACGTTTAAGCTGCCTAAGTTCATCACCCACCAGCAGCACTTAAAACATTGCCAAGCCGAACTCAAAGAATTTCTGCTCACCATGTCGCCACTGCATAGGCGCATTGGTCAATGGACGATTCAATTGCCCCACAGCTTTGAACCCAGCATGCTCCCTGCCCTTCAAAAATTTTGTACCTTGTTTCCAAAAGACATGCAGCTCGGCGTTGAAGTTCGTCACCTTGGTTTCTTTGATAAAGGCGATGCCGAAAAACGTTTCAATCATTGGTTAATAGAAGAAGGGATCAATCGCATCATCATGGATAGCCGCCCTGTTTTCTCCGCACCACCAACCACAGAAGCGGTGATCGACGCACACCAAAAGAAACCACGCGTTCCGGTTCATGCCATTGCGACGGCAAACAATCCGATGGTTCGCTTTATTGGTCATCCAGACCAGGAACCCAATCTCACATTCTTTAAACCTTGGTTCGCGAAATTACCAACTTGGTTAAATGAAGGTAAACAGCCTTATTTAATGATTCACACCCCAGACAATAATCACGCACCTGAGCTTGCGATCGCTATCTATAAGCAGTTACAGACACAAGTTACTGAACACACACAGATAACCTTGCCTAATTTGGCGGAGTTTCCTGCTCAAAAAGGTGACCATCAAATCTCGATGTTTTGATGGTAAACAACCACTAACATGCGTTCACTTTCATCAATCTCAGTTTTCGTGACACAAGCGATTTTTTTACGTAAAATACGTCCCCTTTTATTTGGTACGAATTCTGTGCCAATTACGCTGACTGTCGAGAGAGAATGCAATGAGCAACAAAGACAATATCTTTTCCGCTCCCATTGATAAAATTGGTGATTTCACCTTTGATGCAAGGGTTGCTGAAGTATTTCCAGATATGATTCAACGCTCGGTTCCTGGATATAGCAATATCATCTCTGCTATTGGCATGTTGGCTGAACGCTTCGTAAAACCGCACTCAAACATCTACGATTTGGGTTGCTCTCTTGGCGCCGCTACATTGTCGATGCGCCGCCACATCCAGCAAGAAGGCTGTACGATTTTTGCTGTCGATAATTCGGAAGCCATGGTTGAACGCTGTAAGCTGCATGTAAACGCCTACCGAAGCGATACGCCAGTCGAAGTTATCGAAGCTGATATCCGTGAAATCGAGATTAAAGACGCTTCAGTTGTTGTGTTGAACTTCACCTTACAGTTCTTATCACCAGACGACCGCTACGCTCTGCTTGAAAAGATCCATGCAGGCTTACGTCCGGGCGGTATTTTGATTCTGTCAGAAAAGTTTGTGTTTGAAGATGAAAGTTCAAATGAACTGCTTATCGATCTGCACCATGATTTCAAGCGTGCAAACGGATACAGCGAGCTTGAAGTCAGCCAGAAACGCAGTGCTATCGAAAATGTCATGCGTCCAGACTCTATCCCAGTCCACAAGCAGCGTTTTGAAAAGATTGGTTTCTCAAGCAGCGAAGTGTGGTTCCAATGCTTCAACTTCGGTTCGATGTTCGCGATTAAATAGCGCATATACCCAATCAGCTCGTACTAAAACGTCATCCTCAAGAGCGAGGAACGAGTGAGTTGGGGATCTCTATCAAGTACGATAAACCGAGATTCCCTATCATGTTCGTCCCTCACTGTAGGGAATGACAAATTTAATTTTTATTTTAGGGTTTATTGACCCTATTAACTCAGTGAAAAACTATGTTTAATTTTGCCAATTTTTATCAACTCATTGCCCAAGACACTCGCCTACAGCCGTGGCTCAATGTTCTTCCTCAACAGCTGACGGATTGGCAAAATGCAGAGCACGGTGACTTTGACCGTTGGTTACGTGCACTGAATAAGATCCCGCAAGGCGTTCCTGATCAAGTTGATTTAAAGAACTCTGTGACTATCGGCAGCAGCACACCATTTCAAACAGGTGAACTTAAAAAGCTAGAGAGCTTATTAAAGACGTTCCACCCTTGGCGCAAAGGTCCTTATACCGTTCATGACATTCATATCGATACAGAATGGCGCAGCGACTGGAAATGGGACCGTGTACTTCCGCATATCTCACCGCTTAAAAACCGTTCAGTACTCGATGTAGGTTGCGGTAATGGCTACCACATGTGGCGTATGTTAGGTGAAGGTGCTCGTTTGACCGTCGGTATCGATCCGTCGCACCTTTTCCTTGTTCAGTTTGAAGCTATCCGTAAGCTGATGGGCGATGACCAACGCGCTCACCTGTTACCTTTAGGTATTGAACAGCTGCCAAAACTGGAAGCTTACGACACTGTATTCAGCATGGGTGTGCTTTACCACCGCCGTTCACCGCTCGATCATTTGATCCAATTAAAAGACCAATTGGTATCTGGTGGCGAACTGGTACTTGAAACGTTAGTGATTGAAGGTGACGAAAACGCTGTTCTTGTGCCTGTTGACCGCTACGCGCAAATGAGAAACGTGTACTTCTTCCCATCCGCTCGCGCACTGAAACGCTGGCTTGAACAAGTTGGTTTTGAAGACGTCCGCATCGTTGATGAAAATGTTACGACGGTTGGCGAACAACGCACAACAGAATGGATGACACATAACTCACTGCCAGATTACTTAGACCCGAATGATCCAAGTAAAACAGTTGAAGGTCATCCAGCACCGAGACGTGCCGTTCTTGTGGCGACAAAGCCGTAAATAAGTTCTCCGCAGCTATTGTTCTGGTGACCACCGAATAATAGCTTTTGGTAGCAATGAAGCCATCACATCTGTCGCAGTAAACTTTGACTTAAAAGCGCGTAAATTGAACAAAAATTGACTTATGTTTAATAAGTGAGCTATTTCAATTGGCGATAACTGGCGCAGCGCTCACATTGCGATTCAATATGACCAGACTCTTACATTAGGATGCTTCACGCATCCTTTTTTGTAGGCTAAACTTCTAAATAGTCTGAACTATTCTCTAATTTCCAAAGGTTTTTTTATGTTTAAGCGATTATCGCCAATTGTGGCGGTTGGTTTGCTCTCTGGCTGTACCCTCACCAACGGTGCGGCCTACCACCAAGAAACTCTCGACGCTATTGCCCGCTCAGAGACAAACATCGCAAATAAGGTTCAAAACCTTGAACTGCAAGTCAGCAATCAAAGTGATTATATAGAAAGCTTAGAAGACGAAATCATCACCCTTTCTAGCCAATTAGATGTTCATCTAACGAGCATGGAACACAAAGTTATTGAACAGCTAGAGGAAGAAGAACCTGTAGCAGTAGCAACCCCACCGATCGCTCCTACATCACAACCGACCATCCTTGGTGGAATCGAAAAAGTATCCATTGATTCTATCAACCAAAGCTTTGATGCACGTGTTGATACCGGCGCAACAACCTCTTCTTTAAATGCTGTAGACATCAAAGAATTCGAGCGTAACGGTAAAGACTGGGTGAAGTTCCACTTAGCAGATAAAGCACAATCACCAGAAGACCAGAAATGGATTGAAGCACCTGTTGTACGTTTTGTAAAAATCCGCCAATCAACCAATGATCAGACAGAACGTAGAGCTGTGATTGAATTATGGGTGAAAGTTGGAAAAATCCATGAAAAAGCGCAATTTACATTGGCGGATCGCTCTCAAATGAGTCACCCTGTATTACTAGGGCGCGAATTTATCAAAGACATAGCGCTAGTAGATGTAAGTAAAAAATACGTACAAACGGAAGTTAAATAACAATAGTAGGGTAAGCTATGACGTCAAGAATTCCATTTTATATCTCAATTTTCCTGCTCATCGTAGCAGGTATAACACTGAGTATGTTCAGACATACAACCTACGGTGTACCCTGGACTCCAGGCGAAACTAATCAGGTTTGGGACATTGAAGCTCGTATCGAATTCAATGCAGTGGGCAAAGAAGCAAAAGTTTCACTAGCCGCACCTCACACACAGTCTAACTTTACACTTATCGGCGAGTCAGCTTCATCACCAGGCTACGGCATTTCATACTTGGATACAGATTCAGGTCGCCGTGCTGAGTGGTCAATTCGTCACGCAGATGGCCCGCAAACTATCTACTACAAGACACAGTTCTTAGTCGACAGC
The DNA here is from genome assembly GCF_030297155.1 of Vibrio sp. FE10. NCBI lineage: Bacteria > Pseudomonadati > Pseudomonadota > Gammaproteobacteria > Vibrionales > Vibrionaceae > Vibrio > Vibrio apostichopi. Next base: position 2,476,620 of record NZ_AP028067.1, read on the forward strand.
CAAGCGAACGTTACTTCAACACCTCCAGAAGGTGAAGTGGCTCAACCAAGCTTTGACGGTCCTGAAGAAGCTGCAGCTCTTGCTTTGATTGACAGAGCAACCAAGCGTTCAGCAGATAACATCACCTTTACTCGTGAGTTAATCAAAACGCTTAACGATCCAGACAGCCAAAACTCAGCGCTGATTCTGAATAACATGACTAAAGTGGAAGCGACACACAAGCTACTTTCTGCCGCTAAAATCCACAACAAAGTGGTCGGTGTTATTGAGCTGGAAGACGGACGTCGTCGCCAATCAATCCAACACATGAACCAAATTTGGGATAATAACCAGTGGGTTCTATTCTCTCCTGAATCTAGCGAGCAACAAGTTCAACCAAACTTACTCATCTGGGACGAATCAAATGTCTCTCTATTAGATGTAGTGGGCGGCCAGAACAGTAAAGTTCACTTCTCGATGATTGCTCAGGAAATCTCACCAACAGAAGCAACCAGCAGTAAAGTCTCTGCCGATCAACTGTTGAACCTGTCGATCCACAGCCTACCGTTAGAAGAGCAAGCGATGTTTAAAACCATCATGCTGATTCCAATTGGTGCGCTTATCGTTGTGTTCCTGCGAGTTATCATCGGTCTTAAGACTTCTGGTACGTTCATGCCCGTCCTGATTGCCGTGGCATTCGTTCAAACGCAGTTGGTGACAGGTATTGTAGGCTTCCTACTGATTGTTGGTACTGGTCTTGTAATTCGAAGTTACTTATCCAAACTCAACCTCTTGCTCGTGGCCAGGATATCCGCCGTAATTATTACGGTAATTATGATTATCTCGATATTTACTGTAGTCGCATTTAAAATCGGACTTACCGAAGGTCTATCGATTACGTTCTTCCCAATGATTATCTTGTCTTGGACTATCGAACGTATGTCTATCCTTTGGGAAGAAGAAGGCGCGAAAGAAGTTGTACTACAAGGTGGCGGCTCACTATTTACCGCGGTACTTGTTTACTTAGGTATGACTAACCCGTTCATTCAACACTTAACGTTCAACTTTATTGGTTTGCAGCTTGTTATTCTAGCGACCATCTTGCTACTAGGTAACTACACAGGCTACCGCCTAACCGAGCTTCGTCGCTTTAAACCGCTAGCGGAGGACTAAGTTATGTTTGATCAATTTACTTCACCGTTTAAGTTGAAAGACAAAGGCATAATGGGGATGAACAAGCGTAACCATAGTTATATTGGTCGCTATAATGATCGTTCCAAGTATCCACTCGTTGATGACAAGCTTAAGACTAAGATTATTGCTGAACAGGCTGGTGCAACCGTACCAAAGTTGATTGGCGTAATTGGTCACCAAGCTGAAGTAAAAACAATCCATAAAATGGTTAAAGAGTGGCCTGGCTTTGTTATTAAGCCAGCGCAAGGAAGTGGCGGTAAAGGCATCCTTGTCGTGATCTCTCATAAAGATGGGGTTTACACCAAACCATCGGGTTCAACCATTAACGAAGAAGACGTAGAGCGTCACATCAGTAATGCTCTAGCCGGTCTTTTCTCACTAGGTGGTAAGAACGATGTAGCTGTAGTTGAAAACCTCATCAAGTTTGATGAGTGTTTCGAAGGCTTCAGTTACGAAGGCGTGCCAGATGTACGAATCATCGTATTTAAAGGCTACCCTGTGATGGCGATGATGCGTCTTTCTACTTCAGCTTCTGACGGCAAGGCAAACTTGCACCAAGGTGCTGTGGGTGTCGGTATTTGCATCGCGACCGGAAAAGCCGTTCGTGCGGTTCAGTTTGACCAACCAGTAACTCACCACCCAGATACAGGGAAAGAGTTGGCGGCGCTTCAAGTGCCGCATTGGGAAAAACTGCTGACTCTTGCATCAAGCGCTTGGGAAATGACAGGTCTTGGCTACATGGGTACGGACATGGTTTTAGACCAAGAAGAAGGCCCTATGGTACTGGAGCTTAATGCTCGTCCTGGATTAGCAATACAGATTGCAAACGGCGCAGGTTTATTGCCTCGCTTGCATCATATTGAAAATCTAGGCACACCCGCTGAATACCCAAAAGCTGCAGAGCGCGTTGCCTACGCGGCTAAGCAATTTGGTGTTCACGGTAGCGAGATTGTACCGAGCTAATCTAAATGAAGAGCTAGCTAAGTTAAGCTTAGTGATTGAGTAAATAATTCGATACCGAGTCGAGTTCAATAGAAAAGCCGCATAACTCTGAGAGTTACGCGGCTTTTTAATGTCTGAAGTTTAAGTTAGCGCATTAATACCAATCGTAGTAAATAACTGTTCACCCTAGCTGGTTAAAATACTCGATAACTGCGTTAGAATTTTTGATTGTAGAATAACTACTTATCAAAAAATTCCGCCTTGTTCTCAAGCCTGTTTCCTGCGCTATTTCTGATCACTTACTTACTGTGATTGGTATAAGCTAGGCCTCTGTTGCTTCAGTTTCAGGCTTGCGGATTGGATCAATACGCACAGCCGCCACCTTAAACTCTGGGATCTTGGCATGTGGATCCGTTGCAGTCGTCGTCAAACGGTTAACCGGTGATTCCACGAAATGGAATGGAATAAACACCACACCCTTTTGCATTCGTTTAGTGACAAAAGCAGCAATTTCAATTTCACCACGACGTGTCGATACCTTTAACATCTGTCCGTTAGAGACCCCTAACGCTTCAGCATCATGAACACTGACCATTGCACGCGGCCCAGCTAAGTTATCTAACCCTTTTGTCTTGCGAGTCATGGTACCGGTATGGAACTGCTCCAACACACGCCCCGTCGTTAGTACTAATGGATATTCTGAATCTGGCAGCTCTGCCGCGTATCGAAACGGAATTGCTTCCATTTGACCACGCCCGCGAGTGAATTGAGTTTGGTGCATGATGCGAGTGCCGTCAGGATTGTTCTTGTTGCTCGGCCACTGGACACCATTCACGGTAATGTTCTCCCAACGTAAGCCACCATATTGCGGAGTCACTCTTGCTATCTCATTGGTGATATCGGCAACGGTGTTATAGCCCCAACCGCCGCCCATTGCGTTGGCTAGCATCTGAATAATCACCCAATCTTCTTTCGCTTCACCGGGAGGATTAACCGCAGGATTAATACGTTGGACTCGGCGCTCTGTATTGGTGAAGTGACCGGATTTTTCTGCAAATGAGCAAGATGGCAGAACCACATCAGCATACTGCGCCGTTTCGGTTAAGAAGATGTCTTGAACGACAAGGAAATCCAACGCTTCAAGTCCTTCAATCACGTGCGCTTGGTTTGGATCACTGAGCACTGGATTTTCGCCCATCACGTATAAACCACGTACGTCACGGTGACACGCCGCATCGATAATCTCTGTGAGCGTTAAACCCGTTTCAGCAGGCAAATCGGAAACGCCCCACTCCATCGCAAATTTTTGACGAACCATTGGGTTATACACTTTCTGATAACCCGGTAGATTGTTTGGCAACGCGCCCATGTCACATGCGCCCTGAACATTGGATTGACCACGCAATGGGTTGATACCACCACCTTCAATTCCAATGTTGCCGCACAAGAGTTGCAGGTTAGCAATCGAGCGAACATTGTCGTGCCCTGTGGTGTGTTGCGTAATACCCATTGAGTAATACACAGCCGTGCGTTCTGCAGTGCCAATCAAACGCGCCATCGCGAAGATGTCTTCTGCTTTCACACCTGTCACCAATTCCACTTTGTCTAAGGAATAGCTTGGCGACATCACCTCTTGTAGCAGAGTATCAAAGCCATCAACTCGGTCTTCAATATACTCTTGATCATACCAACCGTGTTTGATGATCTGTTGCATTACACCGTTGATCAACATTACGTCAGTACCCGGTCGGTGCGCTAAATAGAGTTCCGCATGATCCGCAATATCGATCCTTTTTGGATCGGCGACAATAAGACGAGCACCACCATGTCTCACTGCTTGCTTGATGTGCGAACCAATAATTGGGTGCGCCGAAGTGGTGTCTGACCCAATAATAAAGATCACATCTGAGTGCTTGATACTTGGAATATCATTGGTCATCGCTCCACTGCCCAAAGAAGCCTCTAAACCCGTTACCGTTGAAGCGTGACAAAGGCGAGCACAATGGTCGACGTTGTTGGTTCCAAGCTCACGGCGGATGAATTTTTGGAAAGCATAGTTGTCTTCGTTGGTGGTTTTAGCCGAAGAGAAACCCGCTAGAGCATTGCTGCCAAAGCCTTGTTTAATCGCAGTAAATTTATCAGCGATCAATTTAATCGCTTCATCCCAACTTGCGGGTTGTAGCCAGCCATCTTTGCGGATTAATGGTGTGGTTAGCCGCGCATCGCTGCCGACAAAGTCGAACCCAAATCGCCCTTTCACACACAACATTCCCTCATTGACCGGAGAGTCCCCGCCCTCGATGTAGCGGATCTTGTTCTTTGCTTCATCAACATGCATGGTGAGCTTGCAACCCACCCCACAATAGGTGCAGATGGTGTCGACTTTCTTGAGTACGTCGGTATCGCCTTGCTTTTTGTCTCTCGCATCGACCATAGCGCCGGTTGGACACGCCTGAATACAAGATCCACATTGCACACAGTTAGAATCGCCCATTAAGGTTTTATCGGCGCCAAAGTTAGGACGACACTCAGGCCTTGACGCAGGCTTGCCATCTGATTGATTCATGAAGCTTAAAACGCCATGTACATTTTGTTCGCGACACGCTTGGATACACTGGCCGCAACTGATGCAGCGATTGGCATCAAAAATGATGAATTCAGAACTGTCATCAACCGCAAATTTTTGTCTGGTTAAACCGACCTTAGTTTCTTCAGCGCGAATCGCTTGCCAACTGTCGTTAGAAGCCACATCGATTTTGTATTCTGGATGCGTTTGCGTAGCCTTGTATTCAGTCGAATAATCTCGCAGGTCGCAATCGGTATTAGCTTGGCAGCCACACTCTAAACATCTTGCCGCTTCAGCTATCGCGTCGACATTATCAAAGCCAGTTTCTACTTCGTCAAAGCTTTGCTCGCGCTGCTCAGGGGTGAGTTCTGGCATGATCTTACGAGCCATTCGCTGTATCGATTTGTATTGCTCTGGATCAACGGCTTTTAGCTGCTTTTGCTTTCTTGAATTGAAGGGCTTCGCAGGGATCTGGTTCATGTCACCATTAAAGAATCGGTCGATCGCTTGCGCAGCAATTCGGCCATCCCCTACCGCTTCAACAGCGGTTGCTGGGCCACGTCGGAAATCGCCAATACTGAAGATATTGCCTGTTCCCGTGTGCATGGTTTGCGGATCAGCGTCAGCGGTATTCCAACGCGTTAGCGGGATTTCTAGTGACTCATTGTCCATAAAGCTAAGATCAGGCTTTTGCGACACGGCAGCAATCACAGTGTCGAAAGCCTCAACAAAAAACTCACCCGTCGGTTTCGGGCTTCGTCGACCCGATGCATCTGCAGGACCAAGTGCCATACGCTCTAATCGGATTTCAGATACATGACCATTCTCATCAGCAATGTTTTCAGCTGGATTGGTCAAGAAGTGGAATTTGACGCCTTCGTGTTCGGCCTCTTCGATTTCGTAGTCTTCCGCCGGCATCTCATCTCGTGTTCGTCGATAAATTAGCGTGGTATCAGCACCATCACGAACTGCGGTTCGAGCGCAATCAATCGCGGTATTACCACCACCAATGACAGCTACCTTTTTACCCGTGATGTATTGTTTATCGGTGACATAGTCTTTTAAGTAATCGACGCCAAGGTAACAACCGGCTAGATCACTTCCGGTGTAATTCATTTCGACCGCTTGTGATGCACCAACCGCTAAACAAACTGCATCGAAGTCGTTGCTTAAATCAGACAATGTAAAATCAACGCCCAACTTTTTGTCACACTCTACAGACATCCCGTTACGACACATCAGCTCGATTTCTTTGTCTAGAATCGACTTGGGTAAACGGTATTCAGGGATGCCGTAACGTAGCCAACCACCAGCCTTAGGCATCGATTCATACACACTGACATCGTAACCCTCATTCGACAGGTAATAGCCAGCGGTCAGGCCACCAGGCCCACTACCGACAATCGCAATACTCTTACCTTTGTTAGGTTTCTTCGTCGGCATATAGCTTTCTTGAGCGGCTAAATCTGCGTCGGCAGCATGTCGTTTCAGTTGGCGAATAGCAATAGAATCATCCACTAGGTTTCGGCGACATTCTGTTTCACAAAAGGCAGGGCAAACACGACCAATGGAAAGCGGCATCGGCAATGTCTGCTTAATTACCTCGATGGCTTTAATATGGTCATTCTGAGCGATATGATGCAGGTAAGATTGAATATCAACACCAGCAGGACAAGCGGTTTGGCAAGGTGCTTCGCAGTCAGCGTAATGGTCTGTCATGATGCGATTCAACGCATCTTGTCGATGTGTTGTTAACTGTTTTGATTGAGTAGTGATATTCAATCCATTAGACACTTCCAGTTCACAAGAACGTGTCATCCCCACGCCATCCACTTCGACCACACACAGGTCGCACGGTACTTTATCCGCTGTTTTGTTCAAACCACATAACGATGGAATCTCTAAACCACATGTTTTTGCTGCCTCAAGAACAGTTTGTCCTTGTTCAACGATTCGAAATTTTCCATCAATGACGATTTGAATCATAGCTTGTCTACCTTCCAGTTTGCGTAACAGTCACGCTCAAAAATAATGATTGGCACAGTAATGCAGTGACACCACTGCGATTCATTACCATACATTAATTGTGGCTTTGTGCGTGTGACCTCAAACAAGTTCCATTGATAATAACCATAAGGTATGAGTGGTCTTATCAGTGCGTAGAGGGGCTGAGTTAGGAATAGGGAATCAGCACAGCTTTAGATCGTCGGATTCAAGATACAAAAAAGCCCCTAAAGATTAGGGGCTTTGAATAAATATCAATTGAATCGTTTTCGAACTTATAGCTCAGCTATCAAAGTTATTGCTCAGTTTCTTCGATAAGCTCTTGCACCGGAGATGCAGGTTTGTTTTGAGCAAAACCTCTTAGGCCAACAACGTGTACATGTTCGTGGTCTTTAAATACCTTACGAACCAGTTTGTAGGTTGTACCTTTTTCTGGGCTAATGTTCTCTGGCGCAGCAATCAGAAGCTGCATGCCTAAACGGTCACACAGTTCAAACAGCGTAGAGATTGACTTAGAATCCAGACGTGCTGCTTCATCAAGGAACAACAAACGACATGGAACGATGTCTTTACTACGAAGTCGACGAGACTCCTCTTCCCAGCTCTGAATAACCATCAATAGGATTGACTGACCCGTACCGATCGCTTCACCCGTAGACAGTGCGCCCGATTCCGCTTGTAACCAACCATCTGAACCACGGTTAACTTCAACACTCAGCTCTAGGTAGTTACGGTAATCCAGTAACTCTTCACCAAGAACTTGTGGAGAACGTTGACCCATATCGATATGTGGATTCACACGTTGGAACAGTTTCGCCATCGCTTCAGAGAAGGTAAAGCGCGTTGATTCGAACAAGTCTTTATGCTGCTCTTGTTGAGTCGCTAGACCTGATAGCAAGATCTCGTGGCTTTCACGAATCTTAACGTTCAGACGCACGCCCTTAACCTGACCAAAGTAGATGTTCGACAGACCTTGGTTGAGCATACGAATACGGTTCTGCTCACGCTGAATCGTTTTCTTGATGATGCTTGCTACCGATTCAGAGCTGATCGCTAAGCGGTTTTCACGCTGCGTCAGTTCTTCTGTTAGACGAGCAAGTTCAACTTCCATCTCTTCGATTGCTTCAACCGGATCATCCGTATGAATGATGTCTTGGCGAATACGCTCACGAAGGTGTTGGTAAACCGCAATGTAGAACAGAACTTTACGCTCTGGATGCGCGTTGTCTTCAGATAGACGCAGCGAATCACGCAGGTCTTCATTGTCAGACACAGCCAAACGCAGTGCACCCAATGACTTATCCGACATAGAGCGAAGCTCGCCTGCCGTTAGATAAGCCAGTTCACGCTTATGCAGACGACGTTCAACATCATTCTCACGTGCTAAACGAAGTACTGAACACCAACCCGCTTTCGCTGCGACAACGAAGGTACGAAGCTCGGTGTACTCTTTCTGTACTTTCTTAAGACGCTTAGTCAGTGCTTTCATCTCAAGTTCAGTTGACGTAATGGTACGCTCGTATTCACTCTTACGACCACGTGAAGTATGCAAACGCTCATGCAGTTCGTCACGACGATGTACAGCACGTTCTTCAGCGCCTTCATCAGCATTTACGCCAAACTCTTGAAGCTCTTGTTTGAACTCTTGAACCGTTTCTTGTTTCGCTTGATGTGAGCTCTTCAGTGCTGCCAATACTTGGTTGTACTGGTTCATCTGTTCACGAGATTGCTTCAAGCTATCACGGCCTTTGGTTCTTGCTTGTTCTGCTTGCACCAACTTCGCTTTCAATTGCTCGCTCAGTTCGCTGCTCTTGTTAAGCAGGTCTACAGAGTCTGCATAAGCAAAGTAGTGACGACGTTCAATTAAGTCAGAAAGAGCAAACACTTTGCCTTTCAAGCTTTGTAGAGCTTGGTCTGCGTGTTGGTATTGCGCTTCTAGTGCCTCGAACTGTTCTGGGTCAGCATCGAGTGCTGAAACGATCTGCTCTAGCGAAGCCAGTGCTTTACCGTGGTTGTTCAGGTACGACTTAGCTTCACTCAAGCGCTCGAGTTGCGCTTCCAATTCAGCAAGACGTTCAACCAATGTTTCGTCTTCTAAAATACGAACCATTGGCGCTAATTTGTCTAGTGCACCGATTGCCTGCTTGCTTTGTAGAAGCTGGCTGCGTTGCTGTTGTTCTTTAGAGTCTAGCTCTGCCAGAGAACGAACAATTTGGTTACGCTTATCGCGAATAGACACTAGTGCCTGCTCTGGATCAGCGTTAAACGCAACGTGTAGATGTTTAGCAACAAAGCTATTGAACGCTTGGTATAGGCGATTCAGTTTCTGCGAATCAAACGCAGCTTTCGCGTGGTTCTCAACAACCACATCACGCTCTTCACGCAATTTCTCTAAACGTTGCTCACGAGCCGCACGTCCAAACAGAGGGATCTCAGGGAAACGAGAATAACGCATCTGGCGATCGTTCAGCTGAACACACACCGCGCCTTCGAGCTCGTCAGCATTGAATGAACTGTCATCAAACGCATCGACATCGCCTTCAAGGATGTAAAGGTCGTCTGGGCAATCTTCAAGATCCACCAGCTTCTCTTTAATACCGTCAAGATCAGACACAACAATCGCGTGACGCGCTGGGCCATACATCGCACTGAAATACGGTGCATCGCCAATGGTGATGTCGTCGTAGATCTCAGAAAGCAGCACGCCACCCAGAGTATCCGCTAGGCCTTTCAAACGAGGATCATTAGAACCGCCCGGTGAGGCTAAGCGCTCAATCTCTTGTTCAAGTTGCGCACGACGAGTCGCCAATTGATCTTTCGCGACCGCTTGAGATTTCTCATCTTCCAGCACTTGCTGCATTTGAGTCATCACCGCTTGGCTATCTTCTAGCTCTGCGTCTGTTTGATCCCTTAATGTCTCAAGTGCATCGTTGGCAGTGATCCATGCTGGAGCAATTGACTCCAGTTTTTGAATCTCTTGATCGTGATTTTGTTGAACACGACGTTGCTCACTCTTCGCTTCACGCAGTTCTTCTTGAGCGTACTCAAGCGATTCGATCTGCATAGCATGACGCTCGCGTTCTTCATCAAAGATCGCTTCATCGGTGAGTAATACGTTGTGTTGCTTTTGGTATTCGGTCGCTAGCTCTTTAGCTTGACGTTGCTGCGCTACATCACGAGCCATATCGCGGTGCTGTGCACGCCACTGCTGTTCGTTTTCAACAACGTGTTTTGCGTTACGGCCTTTCTCTAACGCTTGTTTAGCGCTGTGAGAAGCGTCTTTACGCTCTACGTCGCCAACAATGCTCTTAACAAGAGAAAGCGCTTTGTCGAACTGCGCAGAGGCAGCAGAAGACATGTCTAGCTTATGTTTAGTCGACAGTAGCGTTTGAGTGCTTGATTCTTCTTGTGCTTTTAGCTCAGAAACCAAAGTTAATGCGCTTTCTGCGGTAATCGATTCATCACCGAGTAGCTGCTTGGTTTTCTCTAACGCTTGAACCGCTTGCTGATATTGCAATGCACGAGTCTGTTGAACATCCAACGCTTGTTGGTAGTCAGCAAGCTGAGTTTTCAGGCTATCCACTTCTTCTTCAGTAATAGTTGCCTGCTCTTCCGCTAGAAGTACTCGTTCTTGAGCTTCTTCAACCACCATCATCTGTTCTTCTAGACGCTCATTAAGCTCTTCTAGATCTTCGCTGTAGCGAGCAATTTTCTCTTGCTGGCGAAGTGCAGTTTGAACCAACTGAAGATGATCCGAAGCCGCTTGATAATCTTGCTCAAGTGCAGATTCTTGATCAACCAACTGCTCCAACTCTTCTTGAACACGATTCAACAGGTTGTTTTGATTAAGCAAAGTCTCACGTGAACCAAACAATTCACCACGGAACTTCATGGTTTGATCAAGCTTATTACGGCGATCATTCGCATGGCGCATGTAGTCTGCTGCCACGTAATTGGTCGATTCGGTGATCAAGTGCTTGAACAAGTCACGATCCGACTGAGTCGTTTTGATCGCTTCGAGTGTCATGCGGTTTTCGCGAAGTGCTGATTCCATATCTTGGAATGCTTTCTTCACACCACCATTTTGTGGCAGAAGGTAATCACGCAGTGAACGCGTAATCGCACTTGAAATACCACCATAAAGTGATGCTTCAATCAGGCGGTAGAATTTAGAACGGTCGCTGCTGTTACGCAGTTTCTTCGGCACCACACCGTACTCAAACATTTGAGCGTGATAATCAACAATCGAAGAGAAGGCTTTAAAGTGCGCGCCTTCGTATTGTGCAACCGCCGCTTTTACATCGTTTAACTGACATACGCGAGCATGGCTGTCTGAAACGTTCTGAATCAAAACATCCGTTGGTTTGACATGGCTTGGAAGGCCTTGGATAACAAACGGTTTGATGTCTACTTTCTTATCACGCCCCGCAACTTGCTGCAGTTTTACCGCAAACAATAGGCGTTGGTTACGCGAGTTCACAACATCTAACGCGGCATAACATGCGCCAGGCTGAAGCTTACCGTAAAGGCCTTTATCACGAGATGACTGTGAGCTGCCTGCTTCCGTTGTATTACGGAAGTGCAGAAGGCTTTGGTCAGGAATTAGCGCCGTGATGAATGCCGCCATTGTGGTCGACTTACCCGCACCGTTACCGCCAGAAAGCGTTGTAACCAATCCATCGATATCAAAGGTACGCGCAAAGAAGCCGTTCCAGTTGATCATGGTTAATGATTGATACTTACCTCTTTCAATCATGCATCACCTTCTACTTTGTTCTGTTCGCCAAGGTTTGATTCGTCATCAAAGTCGGCTTGATCGTTAAAAATGTCTTGCTGACCGTTTTCGTCTACATCTAGTTCCGATACAGCTTCCGCTTGTTCTTCATTTAGCAAGCTGCCTTGGTTAGGCTCTTGGGTATGAACCACAGCTTCACCATCACGGATAAGACGTAACTGAGCCTCTTTCATGTCGTCGCCAACACGAACATCAGCACCAAAACGGAATACCGCTTCACTGATTCGGAACTTGCCCGTTTCACCAATCGCAATCAGCATGCCGATACGACGTAAACGACGTAAAGATGTGCGTACTTTTTCAAAGAGCTTTTCTTTATCCAAGTCAGAACCAGAAGCTCGGTTCGTCGCCAGTTTCATGAGTTTTTTCTCATCCGCTAGCGAAATCAGTTCATCAAATAGCTCTTGATTGGTAAAGATACCTTCGTGAGCTAAACGCTCTGGGCTTAGGTATAAGAAACACAATACCTTGCCAACGAGCATATCGAGCTCAGACAAAACACTTCGACCAATCAAAGACGTAGAACGCGGGCGCAGATAGAAGAAACCTTCAGGCGCTTTCACCAGTTCCGTGTTGTAGCGTTGGTAAAAATGCTGAAGTTCCACTTCGAAATCAGAAAGCAACGCGTGGTTGTCTAGGTCTTCTGTTGAAACATGCTTACCTGAACGCAGCATGCTATCTAGCGCAGGGAACAACGGGTTCGCTATCGCTTTTACCAGTTTCTCTGGCATGTAATCATCAGTACTTGTTAATGACATTTGCTTGTACCTTTGCACCGAAATCGTTGATTGCCTGCCAATCTGGCTGAATAGCCTGATAGTCAGACGCTGAGTAACCTAAGCGCACGGCTTGGTCGACAACAATTCTGGCTAAATCAAAATGGTGTGTGCGAGGGTGTGCTGCGAGGTAATCGCGTAGCACAAGACCAAGATCAATTGGCGCACCTTGCTGTTTGTGAGCTTTTAACATCTCTGCAATTCGGTCTGAAAGCAGGTCGTTCACTTGCTCGAATTCTTCGTACTCTACTTCCATCGGTGCTTGCCCCATCACTTCGTCATCACGAAGCATCAAGGCTTCATCACGAAGATCGGTCAGCTTTTCAGCATCGGCATAAGTCAGTAACCAAGGCGCATCAAAGTAGTCGGTAACCGACTGACGCAAGCGTTGGCTAAAGGCACGGTTTTTATCCATATCAATCGCGGTACGGATAAATTTATGTACGTGGCGGTCATAACCGATCCATAAGTCGATCGCCTGTTGGCCCCAACTTGTGATTCGATCGAGTTTCATTTGCAAACCAAACAAGGTTTCGCCTACGAACTCGAGTTCATCATCACCGTACACAATTTCTTGAATATCGAGGATCTGGGTTTGCAGTTCGTCACCGGCCGCTTGCAAGGTATCTTGCAATTCTTTTAGCGTGGCTGAGGTTTCCGATAGCAAAGACTCACAGTTATTGATCGCTTCTCGCCAATCCTTATTAAGAAGATCGGCGATTTGCTGTTTGACGGTTTGTTGCTGCTCGTCCATTACACGCTGGTTTAAATCGATCTGATCGAAGATCTCACCCACTGAATATTTCAAAACGCCATAAACGTTCTTTTGCCAGTGACCAGGTGTTCCGCCTTTTTGCGCAGCTTCAATCGCTTTAGCCATCTCATCTGCAACCATCGAAAGTTGAATCGACAGTTTTAACTTAGAGAATTGACGGTGACGTAAGTAATAATCTGAAATTCCGATCGCAAGTGGAGAAAGACGGTAGATACTTGCACCGTCGGTGATCTCACTAGTAAAACGACTGATCAGTTTTTGTTTAACCAATTCGTTGATAGCGTTGTTTGCACGGAATGCAGACGCTTCACCGGTATCTTCAAACAGACGAGTGACAATGGTAAATGCATCGTGCAATTCACCTTCACCTAGCTCTTCATCGAACCTTTCATTGCTTAGCACTGCGATAGCAATCAAAAATGCTAAGCGCTCTGGCGGCAAGTTTAATGAAAAGTCATGCTGCTTGACCCAGCCTACCAACTCATCAATTGGCTGCTCTTCGGCAGTTTGAGTCATTTCACTCATTGTGGTTCCTGTTACTGTTTTTCGTAATATCGAACGTGTTAGATATTACGCCTATTTCTTTATGACGCGGGCTTCTTACGATTGCATAGCGCATGTTGTGGCTTCTTTTACCACATTCACCGCTGTTATTGCGCAGGTTTTTGAGCCCAAACGTGAATATAACGGCCTAGCGACAGATATGGCTCTTGGCGGCATAGCTGTTTTTCTAGTTCCAATACATCTTCAAATTGGTAATCGCCCATGTACTCCATATTACCTATGTAGTCACTGAAGGAGCGAATGCCTGATTTACCACAGATTTCTAGACCAGCGTCTTCTATCCATTGATAAACCTCTTCTGGCTTCAAGCCTTTTTGTGGTTGCAGCTTAAACCGTTTTCGATGTGGCATCCCATTCAATACATGAGGAATGTTGCCACAAATCACATTTTTCAGGACTAATCCGTGGTGGTTGTAAAACATTATCGAGGCGACGCCACCGGGTTTGACTTGTTCCAGTAATAAATCAAGCGCCTCTTTGGGATCTGCGAGCCATTCCATTACGGCATGAAACATCACAAAATCGACTTTCTCATCGAGATGTTCTGCTACTTTCTGTACCGGAGAATGAATAAACCGATACTGCTCTAACAAACCCGCTTCGCTGATACTTTCTTCTGCAAGCTTAAGCATCTCAGAAGAGAGATCACACAGAGAAACGTTATGCCCTAACGCCGCAATTTTTTGCGACATCTGTGCAAGACCGCCTCCGGCATCAAGAACATGTAGAGGTAAAGCTGATTGCTCAAATTTGCTCAAAGCTTGTTCTAAATCTTCCCATACGATGATCTGACGGATCTCTCCTTTGTCAGAGCCGTAAATATTTTTTGCAAATTTGTGGGCAATATCGTCGAAATTACGGTCTTCAGTCACGGCTACTTGAGTTATTATGTCCTATCGTGCCTGCTATTCTGTCACAGGAATTTCAGGAATAAAGAGGCGATGTCTCTTTTTACTACTAAGTGATGTTTTTTCGGACTATTCGGATATGTTTGAGCTGAAAAAAGTAGTGTCTTCGCTATTGATGCCACTGCCAGCAATGTTAATTCTCGCTTTTCTGGGTTTAGCCCTAGTGATGTTTACTACCAAAAGGAAGACTGGTTGCCTAATTACCCTTTCAGCCCTCTGTGGTATTTTCCTAATCGCTTTCCAACCAGTTTCTAGTCAACTTTTAATGCCAATGGAAAGGCAACACACCGCATTTTTACCCGTAGACGACACCATCGACTACGTTATGGTTCTAGGAAGTGGTCACGTCGTCGATGACCAAATCCCACCAACCTCAGAACTTAGCCGCACAGGATTAATGCGTTTAAGCGAAGGCATTCGTATTCTACGCCTTTACCCTGGTGCAAAACTCATTTTGTCTGGCTACGGTGCAGGCACTGAAGTGAGCAACGCAAGAATGATGGCCAAAGTAGCGTTAGCATTGGGCGTAGCAAAACCTGACATCATTCTGCTTGAAACCGCTAAAGACACGTGGGAAGAAGCGCGCCAAGCGGCCGCATTCGTTAAAAATAAAAAGATGGTGTTAGTAACATCGGCGAGCCACATGACTCGCGCCCTGAATGAGTTCCATGCGGCAGGCATGAAGCCATTACCCGCACCAACTAACTACCTTGCACAAGAAGGCATTGTTGAACCTTGGAATAAGTACATGCCTAAAGCGCTCTATCTTGAACAGACAGAACGTTACTGGCACGAAACGATGGGATTGGTTTGGCAGAGCCTACGTGATTGGCTAGACACTAGTAATGACAATATCGAAGAACCTGTCGTTATCCCTGAACCTTCTATTTTAGAAGAAGACGATGGTGTAGCTTCTGCAGCGCAGTCTTAATGAGAGTTATTGATTTCAAATAGCTGCTTTAGTGTCACTGCTTTCACGTAACGGCTTTCGAGTTACTCATGAATCGTCAAGAAAGCTATAAGCTATAAGCTATAAAATGAAACGCAAATAAAAAGCCGAGACATCAATGATGTCTCGGCTTTTTTACGTTCAAATTTTGTTGCTGACTAGAACTCCTAAAGGGAATCAGTCTCCAGCAAACATGTAACCTTCACCGTGAACCGTCACAAAGATTTGTGGGTTCTTAGGGTCAAACTCCATCTTCGCACGCATGCGACGGATTAACACGTCGATGGTTCGGTCATTTGGAGCATCCACTCGGTGGCTGATCATGTTCAAAATACGTTCACGACTTAACACTTGGTTAGGGTAAGAAGAAAGCGCAACGAGCAGCTCATATTCTGCTTTAGTCAGCTTAACTGGCTCACCGTTTTTACTTAAAGCACGACGAGGGATATCAAACGTCCACTCACCAAAACGAACCACAGATTCGTCTTCTGCTTCAACTGTCGCACCAACCGCTGTTTTACGAGCAGCAGCAATACGCCAAAGTAAGTTTTTAACTCGAACTAATAACTCGCGAAGTTCGAAGGGTTTAGTAACATAATCGTCTGCGCCCATTTCTAGGCCTACAATTTTGTCGATGCTATCCGTGCGTCCAGTAACTAAAATAATCCCAATGTCCGATTGACTGCGTAATTCGCGAGTTAGCATCAATCCATCTTCGCCTGGTAAGTTGATGTCTAGCATAATGAGGTCAACGTTGTTTTCTTCCAACACGTTTCTCATTTGAGCGCCGCTTTCCGCTTCACTCACTGTGTAACCTTCGTTCTGGAAATATCCAACCAGCTTACTGCGGGTTACCACATCATCTTCTACGACTAATACGTGATAGCTCATCTACACCACTTTTCTTATTTAATAGTTTCAGTAACCATTCTATTCATAACTAGTAACAATTCTAGTGGTACAGCAGATAAAAGCGAGAAACATGAATCTTTTTTGATACAAGACAATCTAAAACCTTGCTATTTATCGTCCATCGCAATTCAATATAGGCATTACGACTAACGAGTCACTTTGCGTTTAGCAAATAACCTTGTTATTGAGCCTTGGTGTGCTTATGCCCAAATGACTTCACGATGCTTGGGTATATAAACATCACAAGACTAAATCAGGATCTATGAAATGAAAGATACGAAAGCATTCAACGAACAAAGAGCTGAAATATACTGGTGGCTATCAAGCTTGTTCGCTAAAGAGCTCACACAAGAAGAACTCGATCACTACCACTCTGTTGAGATTCGTTCTTTTCTGACTGGTTTAGGCGAAAACGAAACACTTAAGCCTGCGATTGATAAACTGGTAGACGCATTGAACCGTCTACAAACACGTGAAGATGCCCAACTAGAACTGTCTGCTGACTTCTGCGATCTATTCTTAAAGACAGATAAACATGGTGCTCTACCTTACGCTTCAATGTATATCGGCGAAACGGGTCTGTTAAACGACAAGCCAGCCAAAGACATGGAAGACATCATGGCTAAGCACAACTTGGTGGTAAACCAAGATCTAAAAGAACCAGCCGACCACATTGCTATCGAACTTGATTTCCTTGGTAATCTCATCATCCGTTCAAATGAAACTGAGCTTGAAGAAGAATTAGAAAAATCGTTCGCTGTTCAACAACAGTTTATTGAACAACAACTTCTTACTTGGGTACCAAAGTTCAACGCTAGATGTCGTGAGATCGATTCATTCGGTTTCTATGCATCGGTTGCCTCTCTTCTCGTTGCCTTCTGTAATCTGGACACTCAGTATTTAGCGGGTGAATAAGATTCGCTGATGATTAAGTAAACAAATTCAATAAAATGTGACAATTCACCCAGATTTCTGGGTGAATTTTATTGCGAGTAATTTCTAGTCAGTCTAAAATTGTGACCGCAAACGATAAAATATGAAACATTCACGAAATGCTATGCTTATTTAAGTTCAGAGCATTTCGGTGTTAAGACAAGCCGCTCAATAGCGGTTTTTTGTTTTTTAGCACTTTAATACCCCAAAGAGCCCTACAAATTTAAGCTCTTAGTTAGGTAGCTTAACGGCTACTTTATTCCGTACTTTGGGAAAGTAGCTTCTAATAGGATAAAACCATGGCCACGATAAAAGATGTCGCTCGCTTAGCAGGCGTATCAACTACCACCGTTTCTCACGTAATCAACAAAACGCGTTTTGTTGCAGAAGCGACTCAAGAGAAAGTAAACAAAGCCGTTGACGAATTAAACTACGCGCCAAGTGCTGTTGCTCGTAGCTTGAAATGCAATTCAACACGCACTATCGGCATGCTAGTGACTCAATCAACAAACCTCTTCTTCTCTGAAGTGATCGATGGTGTTGAAAGCTACTGCTACCGTCAAGGTTACACTTTGATTCTGTGTAACACGGGTGGTATCTATGAGAAGCAACGTGACTACATTCGAATGCTTGCAGAAAAACGTGTAGATGGCATCTTGGTTATGTGTTCTGACTTAACAGAAGAACTTCGTGGCATGTTAGATCGCCATGCAGATATCCCAAAAGTTGTCATGGATTGGGGGCCTGAAACCTCTCAGGCTGATAAAATCATCGATAACTCTGAAGAAGGCGGCTACCTAGCAACTAAGTACCTGCTAGAACGTGGTCACACAAAGATTGCTTGTTTAAGTGGCCACTTAGACAAAGCAGCATGTGTAGAACGCATCGCGGGTTACAAACGCGCACTCAATGAAGCGAAGGTCACAACCGACGAAAAGCTCATCATTGAAGGTAACTTTGAGTGTGATACCGCTGTACTTGCGGCTGATAAAATTGCTCAGATGGAAGATCGCCCTACCGCTGTGTTCTGTTTTAACGACACAATGGCACTTGGCCTAATGAGTCGCCTGCAACAGCAAGGCATTCGTATTCCTGAAGATATTTCGGTTATCGGTTACGACAACATTGAACTTGCAGAATACTTCTCTCCACCATTGACGACGGTTCACCAACCTAAACGTCGTGTTGGTAAAAATGCATTCGAAATTTTATTGGAACGCATTAAAGATAAAGATCATGAAAAACGTGTCTTCGAAATGCATCCTGAAATTGTTGAACGAAGCACAGTTAAAACGTTAAATTAATTGATAAATCGAGTTTAATTTCATTAAGCGCACCTTTGGGTGCGCTTTTTTTATAAGCAGCCAAAATAAACCCAGTTGCATAACACCAAGATCATTAATTGAAGCAACATCACATTTTGAAATATCAGGTGTGAGCCTCATTCAACAAAAACTTTATTCTATTAAGTCAGTCACGCACAGGGCAAACCACTCGAAAGAGTGAGACGCAAAGCTTCCGGCCTAAACCACTCGTTGGTATGGTAGCGGGGTTACCGATGGCAAAATGCAGTAGTTACTAACAATTTAGTAATTTACGGCTTATTGACAATTTAATTGCAACATTTTGCTAATCTCTCGGACCTGCTTATTTGGTGGCGTAGTTCAAATACACCGAGATAAATAACATGGATAAACCGATACTAAAGGACTCAATGAAATTATTTGAGCCCCTAGGAAAAATAAAATCACGCTCAATGTTTGGTGGATTCGGGCTTTTTGCTGATGACACTATGTTTGCTCTGGTTGTAAATGACCAGCTGCACATAAGAGCGGACAAAGACACAACAAAGCAATTCGAGCAACAAGGGTTTCAACCATACGTCTACAAAAAACGTGGTTTCCCTGTCGTCACTAAGTATTTCGCATTGCCGGAAGGTTTGTGGCAAGACCAAGAAAAAATCTTGCAACTTGCTACGACGTCTCTGGGTTTTGCTAAAGAAGAGAAAGCTGAGCAGTCTTCTGCTAAGCCAACTCGACTAAAGGACCTCCCTAACCTTCGACTGGCTACCGAGCGTATGTTGAAAAAGGCGGGGATCGATTCCGTAGAATGTTTATATGAATCTGGCTCTGTAAACGCATTTAACGCCATCAAGGAATCGCATGCTTCCTCAGTCAGCATTGAGCTGCTTTGGGCGCTTGAAGGTGCGATCAATGGTACTCATTGGTCTGTAATACCGCAGCAACGTCGTGAAGAGCTTATCAGTCGCGTCAATTAATATTGTCAGTTCAAACTATCTACATAACTAAGCCGCATTCTTGCGGCTTTTTTTATAAAAGTTGTACCGTCCTAAATATGGTTGACACATTTCCAACATGAAATTGGAGAGTGTCATGAAAACAACAAGTAGACGTACTCAACGAGATTATTCTCTTGCCTTTAAATTGGCAGTCGTAAGCCAAGTTGAAAAAGGCGAAATGACTTATAAGCAAGCTCAAGAACGTTATGGGATCCAAGGTCGCTCTACCGTTTTAGTTTGGCTTCGCAAACATGGTCAACTAGATTGGTCTAAAGGAACAGAACAATCGAGAGCGTTAGGAGCGACTATGTCAAACTCTTCCTCAACTCAAACCCCAGAGCAACGAATCAAAGAACTCGAGCAGCAATTAGAAGAGACTCAGCTCAAAGCTGAGTTCTTTGAAGCGGTTGTAAAAGTCATGGATCGAGATTTCGGTGTCCGAATCTCAAAGAAGCGCAAGGCCGAGTTATTAAGGAAAAAACGGTCAGAAAGTTGACCGTCACTAAAGCTTGTCACTTCATCGGTATTACACGACAAGCTTTCTACAAGCGCTGTGTTACAGAAATTCATCAGACAAAGAAAGATGAATCAGTACTCGGTTTTGTGAAGGAGCAAAGGATGATGCACCCTCGTATAGGGGCTCGTAAGATCAAGTATTTACTTGCTCAGAATGATATTGAAATCGGTCGAGACCGCTTATTTTCTCTGCTGAGAATGAATCGATTATTAGTGCCGAATCGAAGGGCTTATCATCGAACCACAAACAGTAATCATCGCTTTTACTGCCATCCAAATCGAATCAAAGAAGGCTTAATACCGGAAAGACCAGAGCAATTATGGGTTGCAGATATTACTTATCTAGCAACGCGGTGTGGTAGTACTTATCTCAGTTTAGTGACGGACGCTTACTCAAGAAAAATCGTGGGCTATCACATAGGTGATGATATGAAAGCTCGCACGGTCAAGCAGGCCTTTTTAAACGCGTTGAAAGAGCGGAAGAATACAGGTGAGCTTGTACATCACTCAGATCGAGGTGTTCAATACTGCTCTGTGGAATACTGCATATTTCGGAGCTAGCCGACCGCCTATTTCGGTTTTAATCGACCACCAAATCCGTTTTTAACCGACCACTCATTTCGGTTTTAATCATCCACTTTTCGGTGTGTTTCCGAAATCGATGGTCGATTTACCGAAATAAACCTCTTTTCTCTTTTAAATCAATAGGTTTAACCTGAGTCTTTCATGTTGAGAGCACTAAGGATAAATCATGCCGAAAAAGAGAATGCCAATGAATAAAATTAAGGAAATCTTACGCCTCCGATACGAGTGCAATCTTTCTAATCGACAGATCGCCGCTTGCCTCAATATTGCTCATTCCACTGTATCCCAGCATCTATCCCGATTTAAATCCAGTGGCCTCACGTGGCCACTGGAAGAGACTCATCATGAAAATCAAGTCACCCAAGCTTTGTTTGATGGTCGCTCATCTTCTCAGCATAAAGTGATGCCTGATTTCACTCTCTGCTACTTAGAATTGAAGCGTAAAGGGATGACTAAAGCTTTGCTTTGGGAAGAGTATTGTCATCAGCATCAAGACAAAGCCTATGGCTATACACAGTTCTGCGAACTGTATAGACGTTGGCTAAAGACACAAAAACGCAGTATGCGCCAACTTCACCATGCTGGTGACAAGCTCTTCATTGACTACTGTGGCCCAACGATCCCTGTTGTGAATCCAGATACAGGAGAATGCCGACATGCTCAGGTATTTGTCGCCACTTTAGGAGCGTCAAATTACACCTATGTCGAGGCGAGTGAGAGCCAAGGGCTTGAACACTTCCTCATGGCTCATGTGAATACCTTTAATCACTTTGGTGGTGCTCCGAATCTACTTGTACCTGATAATCTGAAATCTGCTGTAACGAAAGCAGACTGTCATAGCCCTATCCTCAATGAGAGCTACCGAAAACTGGCACAACATTACGGCGTTGCTGTGATGCCAGCCAGGCCCTACAAGCCTAAAGATAAAGCCAAAGCTGAGAACGCAGTTCTCATCGTAGAGCGCTGGATAATGATGCGCCTTCGCCACCAAGTGTTCTATACAATGGCTGAGCTGAACCTGGCTATCCGAAAGCTGATGCATGACTTAAACCAACGAGAGATGAAACAGCTTGGTGTCAATCGACATGACTTGTTCAACAAAGTTGACCGTCCAGCGTTAAAACCACTGCCATCGCAACCATATGTGTATATCGAAACTAAACGAGCAACCGTCTCCCCTGATTATCACATTCAATATAAAAAGCACTTCTACTCTGTGCCGCACCAACTTGTTGGGCAACAAGTTGAGCTTGAAGCAACGCATCAAATAATACGTATCTACCACAAAGGGAGCATTGTTGCTCACCACTGCACAAGCCAAAAAGAATATGGTCTCTCTACCGTTTACGAGCATATGCCAAGCAACCATCAATACCAATCATGGACACCCGAGCGTTTTATCCGTTGGGGAAAATCTATTGGGCCAGCCACAGGTGAACTGACTCAGATGTTGCTCAAACGCCCAGAGCATGAAGCATTGGCCTTTAGAAGTTGCTTTGGGTTACTAAGTCTTGCCAAAAAGCACTCAGACGCACGGTTAGAACAAGCTTGCCGAGATGCCTTAGTGACAGAGAAGCCATACCTTGGCTTCGTCAAAAACTTATTGAAGAACCATCGAGAAGGCACTCTCTCTCAGCCTTCCACTGATACCCCAAACCTTAAACACACTAATGTTCGTGGTTCCAACTACTACCACTAGGAGAAACAATATGGACGCAATAATCCAACAGTTAAAATCACTACGCCTAAGTCATGCTTCTGATGCACTGGAACAGCAAAGGATACACCCCGCGACCTATGCTGAACTTGGCTTTGAAGAAAGGTTAGGACTCATCCTTGATCATGAGATAGTGAACCGAGATCAAACCAAAATCCAACGACTTAAACGGCAAGCCAAGCTGCGCCTAAGCGCTAGCGGTAATCAACTGGACTACCGCCCAGAACGAGGCTTAAAAAGAGCAATGATGGGAGAGTTATTATCAGGCACTTATTTACAAAAGCGACAGAATGTCCTGATTACAGGTGCAACAGGTGCAGGTAAAACCTATGTTGCTTGTGCGCTCGCCGAGCAGGCGTGTGAGCAACACTGCCCAAGTCGTTATTATCGCCTAAATCGTTTACTTGATGACCTGAGTAGTAGCCGCCTTGATGGCAGCTATCAAAAGCTGCTACTGAGCTTGTCTAAGAAAAAACTGTTGGTTATCGATGACTGGGGAATGGAAAAACTCAGCCAAGAGCATGCAAGTAATCTTCTCGAAGTGCTAGAAGATAGATACCAAGAGTGCAGTACAATCATTATCAGCCAACTACCTGTAAAAGAATGGCACGAGATGATCGACAACTCGACGATCGCTGATGCGATCTTAGATAGGTTGGTTCATCAAAGTCATAGAATCGAGTTACGAGGGGAATCAATGAGAAAACTGGCTTAAATCGACCACTTGGAGTAAAACTAAGGAAGAGAAAAGAGAGGCTTAAAAAGGTGGTCGATTAAAAACGAAACTAGGGGTCACATCAGCCGAAATACGCAGAATACCAAGAGTTGCATCGACAGTATGATGTATCTTGCTCAATGACTGATGGCTATGACTGTTATCAGAATGCGTTGGCGGAGAGGATCAACGGAATATTGAAGATGGAGTATCTGTTGAATAAGCCTAATGATTTAGATGAAGCAAAGAAAATGGTCGCCGAATCAGTAAAAATCTATAATGAATATAGGCCTCACACCGCTCTAAAATACAAAACGCCCGATGAAGTACATCGAGCGTTTTAGTCAATCAAGTGTCAACCCATATCAGGACGGGTCAAGTAGCTCTCCTTAAAACTAGAGAGCTAACACTGGACTGATTAAAAAGATGGACGGTAGTAATATTTGTAATCAACTTTTACCATAGGTACAAAATTGATGGTTCCTGAAGAGTCCATAATCTCTTTGACTTTAATGGAACCGTTCTTGATTTCAAAAGATCTCACATCTACCTTTTCAGAAGCTTGAGGAAGGATACGGCTAAGCTCAAAAGATTCTTTATTACTCAGATCTTGCCATATTTTCTTTCCATCTTCGTAAGCCTGGTTTTGAGTAGATACTGTTTCACCTTTGAATATTTTTGACTCAGCGGCAACCCGGTGGTAGACACCAGCCCCTGTTGCTTGAAAAGAGATAAGACCTGCAGTAGCAATAACAGTAATCAGTGATAAAAATTTCATAGCTAACTCCTTAGTTTTATGCCTGAATCATTATCGGAACAACCTTTACGTCTCGATTGTTACGTATATAGAACGTACCAAGACCAAATGTATTTCAATTTCCTATCACTTTTTGTAGTCTTAAAATTTATTCAATAGAATTTATTTAAGGAAAACAACCTCCTACCTTAGAAAGAAAAAACACATCTGATCTAGCATATGTTTAACGTCGAACCCATCTGCTATCGCCTCAACTCGATACGAGGTAGCAAGACGTATTGATAAAGAAGGCCAGCAATCAAAAAAAATTAGCAGTTTTTTATGTCTGTTGAAAGTTAATCTATGCTTTGCCTGTCTATCTATACTAATGGTATGCATTGAAAAATTAGAGGAAGTATCAATGAGTAAGAAAATGATATTGGGTATCGTGTTGGTCGTAACCATCGTCCTATTAGGCGTCAATTTCGGCCAATACCTAACACTTGAGAATGCGAAAGCTCAACAAGCTGTTTTGAATGACTACATCGAGAGCAATTTTATTGCCGCTGCTGCGATTTACTTCGCCGCCTATGTCATGATCACGGCCTTCTCAATCCCTGGCGCTGCGGTTGTTACACTGTTGGGCGCTGCGCTGTTTGGTTTCTGGAACAGTTTACTGCTGGTGTCTTTCGCAAGTGCTATTGGTGCAACCCTTGCCTTCTTAAGTAGCCGTTACCTGTTACGTGACTGGATCCAAACCAAATTTGGTGACAAGTTAGCAACGATTAACAAAGGCGTTGAAAAAGACGGGGCATTTTACTTATTCTCTCTACGTCTGATTCCTGTCTTCCCATTTTTCCTTATCAACTTGTTAATGGGCTTAACCCCAATGTCGGTGACTCGTTACTACATCACAAGTCAAATAGGCATGTTGCCAGGTACTGCGGTTTTCTTGAATGCTGGTACTCAACTCGCAGAAATTGATTCACTTTCGGGTATCGTATCTCCTTCAGTATTATTGTCGTTTGCTTTGTTGGGGGTATTCCCAATTATTGCTAAATGGTTGATGAGTAAGTTTCGCTCAGCACCTGTCGCTGACTAATGTGTATAGCGGAATAACGTATATAGCTGACTAAAACCCAAAGCCGAATAAGGTTCTATTTCAATGAAAATCTTCAGTGCATCGAATCCTACAGAAGCCCATATCATCTGTGGATTGTTAGAAAGTGAGAATATTGCGTGTGAAGTCCGTGGTGAGGGTTTGTTTGGTTTGAAAGGTGAAATCCCATTCACTGAGGAAACTGACCCTTACGTATGGTTATATGAGCCAGAATTGGCCAATAAAGCCCGCACGATCGTCAATGACTACCAAAAACAGCAAGATTCGATCATCTATGAAGAGTGGCGTTGTGGTGAATGCCATGAAGTCAACGAAGCGCAATTCGGTTCTTGCTGGCAATGTGGCGCTGCATCACCAGAGTAACAAGATAACGAACGATACTCCTCCCTTAAAATAAAAACGGGAAGCTAATATTAGCTTCCCGTTTTTATTTAATTAGACTTATTCATCTGCTCTGATAGCGAACCAAGAGAATCACTGGATTTGTTTTTGAATAAACGCGATAGAACGTTGGTTGAACTCTTCAGGGTTTTCTACATTACACACATGTCCGCAATTCGCTATTTCCACTAACTCACTCGACTCGTGCGCTGCAACCATCTCTTTTACGGGTTTGATGAACATGTAGTCACGTTCTCCCATCAAGTAAAGGGTTGGGATCGGCAACTCTCTATCTTTGAAGTACTTCATAAGAGGGTTCACATCAGCAGTTAGGATAAACCAGCGTTTAAACTCTTTTTGACACAGTTTCTTGGCTTCGCGGATAAATAGATGGCGAGATTCTTTTTGGCTCTTCTGCGGCATGACAACATAAGCAAAAAGACTGTATAGCCACATGTATGGAATGATGTGCTTGCTTAAGTTACCCAGCTTTATTAACACTTGCGAACGGGTATTGAGCTTAGTCACCGCCCCACCAAGTACCATTGAACGCACGCGTCCCGCGGCTAATTCCGCTACGTTGCGAACAATAATCGTCCCAAGAGACATACCAACGAAATGCGCTGAGCGGATTTTAAGATGATCCAGTACTTTGAGGATATCGAGTGTGACCGATTTGAACGTATAGCGGTTCGCTATCAGCTCTTTTAGAATATTGTCTGACTTACCATGCCCTCTCAGATCAATGAGAAGCAAGTTGAAATGTTGTTTATACGCTTTGATCTGCTTGAACCAGATTGAGGAGCTGCCTCCCGCGCCATGCACAAACACAACCCATTCATCGCTCGTAGGGTGAGTAAATGTTTTATGAAATAATAAACTCTCAGACATACCTATCGCTTTAATTATAATAATGGAGCTATGCCTCATCACGAGGCGATGGCTAAGGATATCACGCTATTAAGAACTTTAAGTGATAATAGTGTCAAACCTAACATTAGTCATGTGAATACCTGCCCCACCTTTTTTACCTGACTAAAATGAGTTTGCAAGTTTTGTCTTCGTAAACGTGATGTGTTCTGACCAGAAAACAAAAAGGCACTCTAGTCTCAGAGCGCCTTCTTTCATTACAAACTATTACTAGCTTTCAGCTTAATTTTAAAGCTATTTCAGCAAGTTAAAATGCAGAATGGTACATTGCAAGATACTCTTTTGCCGCATCTTCCCAACTAAAATCTTGCTGCATGGCATAAAGCTGAACACGCTTAATTTCAGATGAATTTTGTGCGTAAAGCAATAATGAACGATGTAACACAGCCAGTAATGCTTGTGGTGTCGGTTCATCAAAAGCAAACCCAGTCGCGACCTCAGGATTCTGATCGTAATCATTCACGCTGTCTTTTAAACCACCGACAGAACGAACAATCGGTAACGTACCGTAAGCCATGCTATAGATTTGGTTTAAGCCACAAGGCTCAAACTCAGAAGGCATCAAGAAGAAATCTGAACCAGCCTCGACCAAGTGCGCTAATTCGTTGTTATACGCTTCAACAAACGAGAACTTGTCTGAGTGAAGTGCCGACAACTCTTTTAGCTGACTCGCCAATACTGGATCACCTGTACCCACAATCACAATCTGCAAGTCGTTCTTCAAGAATTGCTCGATGATTGGCAATAAGTAATGAACGCCTTTTTGATTGGTCAGTCGGCAAACCATGCCATACACAGCACAATCGATAACAGGTAGACCGACATCTTGTTGCAGCTTTTGCTTACAAGCCGATTTCCCGCGAACCATGCTGTGCTTGGTCGCTTTGTATTTGCGAGGCAGGAACGCATCCGTTTCCGGGTTCCATGCACCGTAATCACAGCCATTCAGAATACCGAACAGATCGTCAGATCTGTGTTGGAATTCAGCCGCCATACCATGGCTGCCTAATTCCGTCTTCAGTTCTTGTGCATAAGTAGGGCTAACTGCATTCACTTTATCTGCACACAATACACCCGCTTTCAGCATGGTCACGTGAGTATCACTTACGGCTGCTTCTGGGACATTATGACTGTGCATTTCAGGCAGAGATTGCAACTCTTCGTAAGAAAACACGCCTTTAAAAACGGCATTGTGAATCGAGATTACGCTGCGTGTGTTTTTAAAAAAGTCGTGCTGTTGATAACGAGACTTAAGCAAGAAGGGAACAAAACCCGTGTGCCAATCATTGGCATGAACGATATCGGGCTGAAAGCCAAGTTTAGGAAGCATATCCAAACACGCAGCACTAAAGAACGAGAAACGCTCTCCGTTATCAGCATAAGCATGATTATTTTCAGCGTACATCTCAGGGCGGTCAAAATACTTGGCACATTCAATACCAAAAACTTGAACACCTTCGACGCTCAATGTCTTAACTTGATAAGCGGTGTGAGGCCAATGATCCAACTCAGTAGCCAAGATGACTTCTGCTGAATCAATGTTTGGGATGTTTCGATAAGCGGGGATGGTCACTCGAACATCTTGTTCGAGTGTTTGTAACGCTTTAGGCAGTGCCTTGGCTACATCAGCCAAGCCACCACTTTTAATTAAGCCTTCAACTTCAGACGCTACAAAAAGTACCGAGAGAGTCTTAGTAACCAACTCGTGCTCCTTTAGAAATCACGACTACACCATCGTCAGATACATGGTAATGCTTTTTATCTTCTGTCAGGTTTACACCAATCTGAGTGCCTGGTGCAATGTCTGCATCTTTATCAATGATAACGCGACGTAGTATACAACCTTCGCCAACTTTCACATCACCAAGTAAGATACTCTCGCTGATATCACACGCTGATGCGATATTGCTGCGGAAACCCAATACACTCTTTTCAATACGCGAGCCGCGAACATAACTACCGCTACACACAAGGCTATCAATGATCTGAATTCGACCATTTGCCGAGTCAGTAAAGGTAGCTGGTGGTAGTGGCGGGTAATAAGTGTGTAGAGGCCATTTACGGTTGTATAACGAGAATGGTGCATCTTTCTTAAGAAGGTCCATATGTGCTTGCCAGTACGCGTCAATCGTACCTACATCGCGCCAGTAAACTTCTTCTTTTTCACCGGTAATGCGGTTAGTGCTGAAGTCATAAACAAACACGTCACCACGTGGGAACATGTTTGGAATGATATCTTTACCGAAATCGTGAGTAGAATCAGGCTTATCTGCATCTTCTGTTAGTTCGGCAAACAGCTCTTTTGCTTCGAACACGTAGTTGCCCATTGAAACGAGCGCAGATTCAGGATCGCCTGGAATCGGCTTCGGATTTGCAGGTTTCTCTTCAAAGCCAATCATACGGCCTTCAGCATCAACCTCAATAACACCGAATTCTGATGCTTCAGCAAGCGGCATGCGCAGTGCAGAAACAGTTAGTGCTGCTTTCTTCTCTTTATGGAAATCAAGCATTTGTTTGATGTCCATTTTATAGATATGGTCAGAACCAAAAATACATACTTGATCAGGTTCTTCCAACTCCATAAAGCCCATATTTTGGTAGATAGCATCTGCTGTGCCTTCGTACCAACGCTTTCCTTTACGCATTTGCGCAGGAATAGGGTCAATGAAGCGATCTGTTATACCACTGATATTCCAACCTTTTTTCATATGGTGGAACAGTGATTGTGACTTGAATTGTGTTAATACATAAATCTTCATCAGATCAGCATTAACGAAGTTGTTCAAAGCGAAATCAATTAAGCGGTAGCTACCACCGAAAGGAACCGAGGGTTTGCTGCGAGATTCAGTTAAAGGTCTTAAGCGAGAGCCTTCACCACCAGCAAGAATCATTCCCAATACACCAGCCATTTTATTCTCCATATATTTATAGCTTGTCGATGTCAGTACTCGTAGAGGTATCTTCCTCTGGGGGATGAGCACTAACACTTGTTTCGGTACTTAACGAATATCCATTCACATACAGTGACAGTATCCTAAGCCAAACGTTGTTGCGTGTGCACTATTCTTTGCACTTGGTTTTATATACGTTATCGACTTTCCTGCCGATTTCAATTTTTAATACGCCATTCTGTGCTACGTAAGCTGATTGCTTTCCTAAGACTTAAAGCAGCTCACATTACACCGCCTGAGCGAAACATTACATTAACACCCGACACACATCAGGTATACAACTAAACACTGATCTGTGACTTACAATATTTTAATTAAGTTACATTCTCGTTACAGTTGCATAAGAAGATATTATTAATTCATTCATTTATTTTACGGTGTGAATTTAATGAATTTCCACAAATGAGATGAAAGCTCAATCAGTTGCATAATTAGTCATATTTAGATCAAAAAAAAGCAGCCTCGAGGCTGCTTTTTTAGTCAATAACGTTCAATTACTTTTCTTTGGGCTTTTTACGTTTATCCGTTACTTCCCATTTGCCATCGATATATAAAGCAGTCCAACCAGAAGGTTTTCCGTCTACTTCAGTTCGAACATAGTTTTCTTTTGTCTTACGACTAAAGCGAACTACAGCTGGCTTACCATCTGGATCAGCAGCAGGTGCTGATGCTAGGTATTGGAATTTAGGTGAAATACGGTCTTTAAAACGAACAAGCTCTTCCACTAATGGGGCACGTGTTTCACGTGATTTAGGGAAATTACTCGCCGCCATAAACAAGCCAGAAGCACCATCACGAAGAACAAAGTACGCGTCTGAGTTTTCACATGGAAGCTCAGGGAAGTGCACAGGGTCTTCTTTCGGTGGCGCAACTTCGCCGTTTTTCAGAATCTTACGAGTGTTTTTACAATCTTCACTCGTACAATCCATGTATTTACCAAAACGGCCGTTCTTAAGAACCATGTCAGAACCACACTTGTCACATTCAACAAGTGGACCATCATAGCCCTTCACTTTGAACTCGCCGTGTTCAACCACATAACCTTCACAGTTAGGGTTGTTACCACAAACATGCATCTTACGCTTATCATCGATCAGATAAGCATCCATTGCCGTTTCACAGATAGGACAACGCTTTTTAGCTCGAAGTGCTGCGGTTTCAACGTCTTCTTCAAGAACGTTAATAATGCCTTCTTCATCACCAAGGTTGATCGTTGTCTTACAACGTTCTTTTGGTGGAAGCGCGTAACCAGAACAACCTAGGAATACGCCAGTTGAAGCAGTACGAATACCCATTTTACGGCTACAAGTTGGACACTCAATATCGGTTTCAACGATATGGTTTGGCTTCATGCCACCCGCGTCTTCTTCGAGATCCGCTTGTTCTAGGTCGCCAGTAAAGTCTGTGAAGAAGTTATCTAAAACGCCTTTCCAGCTCGCTTCACCTTCTGCGATTTGGTCTAACTTTTGCTCCATACGAGCGGTAAAGTCATAGTTCATTAGGTCGTTGAAGCTGCCGTCTAGACGGTCAGTAACAATTTCACCCATCTTTTCAGCATAGAAACGACGCTGTTCAACTTTCACATAGCCACGGTCTTGGATTGTCGAGATGATTGATGCGTACGTTGAAGGACGACCAATACCACGCTTCTCTAGTTCTTTAACCAATGCAGCTTCAGTGAAACGTGCTGGTGGCTTAGTGAAGTGCTGTTTAGGGTCTAGAGCAATCAGGTCAAGCTTATCGCCAATTTGAACTGAAGGAAGAATAGTATCTTCATTCTTGCCCATTGGACGTTGAACACGAGTCCAACCATCAAATTTAAGGATGCGACCTTTCGCTTTCAGCGTGTACTCATCCGCTTTAACACTTACTGTTGTTGAATCGTATTGCGCTGGCGTCATTTGACACGCGACGAATTGATTCCAAATCAGCGAGTAAAGCTTGTGAGCATCAGCATCAACACCATTTAAGTCTTCAGACTTAACATCAACACTTGAAGGACGAATCGCTTCGTGGGCTTCTTGTGCGCCCTCTTTGCTACCGTAAACAAGTGCTTTAGCTGGCAAATATTGCGCACCAAACTCGGAACCAATGTATTCACGTGCGGCCTCTACAGCCTCTGAACTCAAGTTAGTCGAGTCAGTACGCATATAAGTGATGTAACCCGCTTCATAGAGGCGCTGAGCCAGCATCATGGTTTTCTTTACGCCGTAGCCAAGACGCGTACTCGCAGCTTGTTGCAACGTTGACGTGATGTAAGGGGCAGACGGCTTACTCTTCGTTGGGCGGTCTTCACGTTTACATACTTCGTATTGAACTTTATCTAAAACACTGACGGCAGCCAAAGTTTGCGCTTCATTTACCGGTCTGAAAGCAACACCATCTTTTTGTGCGACTTGCAGTCTGAAATCTGTTTTATCCGTTGTTTTAGTATCAGCGTGCACATCCCAGAACTCTTCAGGGATAAAGGCGTTGATCTCGCGCTCACGTTCAACCAGTAGTTTTACAGCGACTGATTGAACACGGCCAGCGGATAGGCCTCGTGCTACTTTTTTCCAAAGCAGAGGTGACACCATAAAGCCCACAACACGGTCCATAAAACGTCGTGCTTGCTGTGCGTTTACGCCATCAATGTTTAGCTCACCTGGAGTTTCGAAAGCTTGCTGAATAGCATTCTTAGTAATTTCGTTAAAAACCACTCGTTTGTATCGCGTTTCATCGCCACCGATGATCTCACGAAGGTGCCATGCGATAGCTTCTCCTTCGCGATCCAAATCGGTTGCGAGATAAACATGGTCTGCGTCCTCAGCCAGTTTTTGCAATTCAGCAACGACTTTTTCTTTACCAGGTAGAATTTGGTAGTTCGCTTCCCACTCATTGTATGGGTTGATACCCATCTTTTTAATAAGCGCTTTGCGATCTTTTTCTTTCTTGATACGAGCTTTATCTTCTGGGCTCATACCCTTGGTTGAAACTGCAGTAGCCTTTTTACCGGTGCTTTGACCTGCCGTTGGTAAATCACGTACGTGACCTACACTCGACTTAACGACAAAGTCTTTGCCAAGATATTTATTGATGGTTTTAGCCTTGGCCGGCGACTCCACTATAACTAGCGATTTACCCATATTGACTCTAACGTCCTTAATCACGATGCTTCAGCACCAACAATTTAACTTGTGGGCTTTTACGCATGATATTCTAAATTCATTGCTTCTTTTTTTACTATTGTGCGAGATTACTAGAAGATCAACCGCTTTTTTCAAAATTGGATCTGATCGGTCGACAAATCGACGACTCAGCAGATAAAAGGGTCACAATGTAAAAAAGCGATCAAGTACTCACGAAGAATACTTGCAAGAGCCTATTCATCAGGCATTACGTATAAACGCGGTCATACTAAGCTTGTCCGCGAATCTAACGCGAGCTCCATTCAATTATTTTTGTCATAAATCACAAAATAAATGATGGAGATTCGAAAAGACTCTCTTATTCGGTTGTGAAATCATTGAATTTCTAGTGCTACACAATAAACTCAACGATATATTCAGTTATCAGAGATAAACTCATGACAAAGAAAGTAATAGCAGAATTTGATTTACTGCTTATCGCAAACCAAATTATCCAATCACATGATGACTACATTGAAGGCATGCGCACAAACAGCGTAGTAGAAAAAGACGACGTACTCGTCTTTAAAGGTGAATACTTCTTAGACAGCAACGGATTGCCAACAGAGAATACAACCGCAGTATTTAACATGTTTAAATACTTAGCGCACCATCTTTCAAAAGAATTTACGCTTCAACAATAATGAAAAAGCTTGCCATTTAGGCAAGCTTTTTTACTTCCTGAATCTTTATACACTCAGTATTTTTATTGGCTCAGCATTTTCAGCTTGTCGAAGTAGTCAGGGAAAGTCTTTGAAGTACAACCTGGATCATTAATGGTCACAGGTGTATCACTCAACGCCACCAACGAGAAACACATAGCCATACGATGATCATCATAGGTATCTATCGCCGCATGTGTCAGTTCAGCAACAGGGTTAACGATGATGTAATCTTCACCCTCTTCAACCTCTGCGCCAACTTTACGAAGCTCTGTCGCCATCGCCGCTAAGCGATCGGTCTCTTTAACACGCCAATTGTAAACATTACGAATGGCGGTTGTACCTTTAGCAAACAAGGCTGTCGTTGCGATCGTCATCGCTGCGTCTGGAATATGGTTATAATCCATATCAATGCCTTTCAGCTCGCCACAGCGAGAGATAACGTAGTCATCACCCCATTCAATTTCAGCACCCATTTTTTCAAGCGCATCAGCGAATTGGATATCACCTTGGATACTATTTTTACCAATACCCGTTACTTTAATCTCGCCGCCTTTAATCGCCGCAGCGGCAAGGAAGTAAGATGCCGATGATGCGTCGCCCTCAACTAAGAAGTCACCCGGCGCAGAGTACGATTGACCCGTAGGAATAACGA
This sequence comes from Vibrio sp. FE10, assembly GCF_030297155.1. Taxonomy (NCBI): domain Bacteria; kingdom Pseudomonadati; phylum Pseudomonadota; class Gammaproteobacteria; order Vibrionales; family Vibrionaceae; genus Vibrio; species Vibrio apostichopi. The sequence continues at coordinate 2,510,351 of NZ_AP028067.1, forward strand.
ACTCTTGGTAATCGTTATTGATCACATCCACACCAAATTGTTTCATAATGTGTAGTGTGATATCGATGTAAGGCTTCGAAACTAATTCGCCATCAATTTTAATGGTCACTTCGCCTTCGGCTAAAGGTGCAGCCATCAAAAATGCCGTCAAAAACTGACTAGAAATAGAACCATCAATAGAAACCGTACCACTCTTAAGGCCAGTGCCCTTAATTTTTAACGGTGGGAAGTTTTCATTTTCTAGATACTCTACATCAGCGCCTGCTGCTTTCAATGCGGTGACTAGGTGACCAATTGGACGCTCTTTCATACGAGGTTCGCCGGTCAGTACATATTCGCCATGGCCCAAGCATAACGCCGCGGCTAGTGGACGCATCGCTGTACCTGCGTTACCTAAGAAAAGTTCAAGAGCTTGGTCGCTTGAGAATGCACCACCAAAGCCCGTTACTTCACAGACGGTTTTATCTGCAGACAATTGATAGTCAACGCCCAACTGAGTCAAAGCATTCAGCATATGACGGATATCATCACTGTCTAACAAATTGGTTAGGCGTGTTGTTCCAGTCGAAAGTGCCGCTAAAAGAAGTGCTCGGTTAGAAACACTTTTTGAGCCAGGTAAGTTAACTTCCCCGCTCACTTTTTGAATTGGTTGTAACGTAAGGCTTTCCATTAATCTTTTAGTCCTTGTACCACCCGAAGCCACTGGCGCGTATTTATTTTCGGGTGATGAATAATTCTTCGTACTTGCAGACTAACGAACTTTTCCGATGAACTCCAGAGCTAATCCCTCCGTTAAAGGCTATTAATCCGCCAACTAAACGTATTTACATACTAGTATGCTAGATCCACTCGCACGCCATCAGAAAAATAAAGGATTCGCACGTCATCGCCACGACTAAACAACATAGAGTTGTCGACATCTTGAATGATATTAACCAGCTTATTGTCTTTGGTTTTGACCAACAACTCGACCAACTTGTATTCAACCCTATATTGGGTGTTACCTCGATTACGCGCAATACCAGCCCCGGCAACAGCACCAACGGCCGTAGCTACCTCTTTACCCGTGCCACCACCAAATTGGTTACCGATCAAGCCACCTATCGCCGCGCCTAACAAGGTTTCCCAACCATTCGCTTTCGATTCAACGATTTCCTGTTGAGTGATATATCTAACCGTATCAATTTCACCATAAACGACCTCGTTCACAGGACGAGCTTCGTTCCGGTTGTAAGCTGCATTTGCCAACATGGGCAAAACAAGTAAAATCCAAAGCAACTTTTTCATGGTAAAACTCCTGAAGACCTCTTGGTCATTGATTAATCTGTAATGCGGTACTTATGACTATATACCTAACCGAGCTTGATACTACTAGTATAGAGTTTCCTTCGCCCTTTGAAGCCCTCGACGAACCGAATGGCTTGCTCGCCTTTGGTGGCGATTTATCACCGATGCGAATTTTAAACGCTTATAGCCAAGGTATATTTCCATGGTATGGGCCTGGGGAGCCTATACTTTGGTGGAGCCCTGCACCGCGAGCAGTATTTAATCCTAAGACATTCGAACCGTCAAAAAGTCTTAAAAAGTTTCAAAGAAAGCACAATTATCGAGTTAGCATCAACCAAGCGACCGATAAAGTGATTGGTTACTGTTCGTCGCTCAGGCCTCAAGAAGAAACGTGGTTGAACGAAGATATGCAAACCGCCTACCGCGACTTGTCTGCATTAGGTTTTTGTCACTCGGTAGAGGTTTGGCAAGATAATGAACTGATTGGAGGCCTATACGGCTTGCAGAGAGGTCAGGTATTTTGTGGTGAATCGATGTTTAGCTTGAAGACCAATGCCTCTAAAATTGCGCTATGGTATTTCTGCAGACACTTTAAGCAATTTGGAGGAAAGCTCATCGATTGCCAAGTCATGAATCCTCACTTGGACTCATTAGGCGCTATCGAAGTAGAAAGAGACGAGTTTCTTAGTACTCTGAAAATACTCAAAGAAAATCAGCTTAACGATGGATGTTTTGAAGCACAATGGCTAGAGGAAATGCCTTCATGAGTTCAGATTTACAACAAATCAGAATTGGATTGACCGATAACCATGCTTGCAGCTATCTGCCTCACCTCCAAGAACGTGTAGCAGTAACGCTCGATGAATTTATGCACACGGCAGATAACTACGAAGTACTGCTTGCGAATGGGTTTCGTCGCAGTGGCAGCACGATCTACAAACCGCATTGTGACAACTGCTCTGCTTGTCAGGCTATTCGCCTTTCCATACCTGAAATAAAGTTTTCAAAAAGCCAGCGACGAATCCTGAACAAAGCCAAGTCATTCCACTGGGAATTTAAAGACGAGATGGATGACAACTGGTTTGATTTATACAGCCGATACATTACAGCTCGTCACCAATCCGGAACCATGTATCCTCCAAAGAAGGAAGAATTCCTACAGTTCTCCAAAAACGAGTGGCTTACTACACAATACATGCACATCTACAATGAAAAACAGTTGGTTGGCATTGCCGTTACCGATGTTATGTCTCACTGCACCAGTGCGTTTTATACCTTCTTCGACCCTGACATCGATATATCTATGGGAACCTTAGGCGTTTTGTTCCAGATTCAACACGCGCAAAAAGAGCAAAAACAATGGCTGTATTTGGGTTATCAAATCGATGAATGTCCTGCTATGAACTATAAAGTACGATTTCAACGTCATCAAAGGCTAGTAAATCAACGGTGGCAAGGGTAGAATACGCGACAACTTTACATATTTTGATTTTAACGGCACAATCAAGCCGTTGAAAACCGCCAAGTTTCGAAAGAGGATTAGATGGCTAAAGAAGACGTAATCGAGATGCAAGGCACTGTCCTTGATACTCTACCAAACACGATGTTCCGTGTTGAGCTTGAAAATGGTCACGTAGTGACAGCACACATCTCTGGTAAAATGCGTAAGAACTACATCCGTATTCTTACTGGTGATAAAGTAACTGTTGAGATGACTCCATACGACCTTTCTAAAGGCCGCATCGTCTTCCGTGCTCGTTAATTTTTAATTATCGAATACGATAAGAAACGGAGCTATATGCTCCGTTTTTTACCGCCTATACAAAAGCAAATAGATTCGCTAATCGCTTTATAAGTCATTCTATTTCCTAAAGTAGCGTTCCTAACCCGCGTCACGCCCAGCTAAAGCCTCACCCTTCAATGTTTAGCCCTCAACTCTATATCGCCAAGTAAATACTCATTATTACGCTCTAGTTGCATCTACACGCATTCCTAGCTGTCTTTTCAGGAACGCAGATACAAAAAAACGCACAACCGAAGTCATGCGTTTTTATCAAAGTATTGCGTTTAAGTGCGTCTACTCTTCGTTAGTGACTAATAGTAGTTAGCTGCTAGTCTCTAGCTCTTAGTGCATCACTTCTTCTTTGGCACCTACGTAAACAAAGTCCAGTTCATCTTTCTTCAGAGACACTTTCACAGTACCACCGTCGACCAAACTACCGAATAACAGTTCATTCGCAAGCGGCTTCTTAAGCTTCTCTTGAATAACTCGGCCCATAGGACGTGCGCCCATAGTCTTGTCATAGCCTAGATGTGCCAACCAGTGACGAGCATCTTCAGACACTTCTAAAGAGACACCACGTGCGTCCAGTTGAACCTGAAGCTCTACAATAAACTTATCGACAACTTGGCTGATTACACTTGGGTCTAAACTGTTGAACCAAATGATATTATCAAGACGGTTACGGAACTCCGGTGTGAAGACTTTCTTAATCTCACCCATTGCATCTGGTGCATGATCTTGTTGGATCAGACCGATCGATTTCTTCTCGGTTTCCGCGACACCTGCGTTAGTCGTCATTACTAAGATCACATTACGGAAATCCGCTTTGCGGCCGTTGTTGTCCGTCAAAGTACCGTTATCCATCACTTGTAATAACAAGTTAAAGATATCTGGGTGAGCCTTCTCGATCTCATCAAGTAACACCACAGAGTGCGGATTCTTGATGACTGCATCAGTGAGTAGACCACCTTGATCGTATCCTACATAACCAGGAGGAGCACCGATCAAACGGCTCACAGAGTGACGTTCACCGTATTCAGACATATCAAAACGCAGTAGCTCAATACCCATCAGTTTAGAAAGCTGAACCGTAACCTCGGTTTTACCCACACCAGTAGGACCAGCAAATAGGAATGAACCAACCGGTTTATTGTCTGCTCCTAATCCTGCACGAGTTAGCTTGATCGCTTCGCTCAATACATCAATAGCTGGGTCTTGTCCAAATACCAACATTTTCATGCGGTCATCCAGTTTCTGCAGCGTATCTTTATCTGAAGATGATACTGACTTTTCAGGAATACGAGCCATTTTCGCAACCATCGACTCGATATCAGCCACGCTCACTGTCTTCTTACGACGACTTGCTGGAGCCAAACGACTACGAGCACCCGCTTCATCAATAACATCAATCGCCTTATCTGGAAGGTGACGTTCATTGATATACTTAGCAGACAGCTCAACAGCAGCACGTAATGCTTTATTTGTATAACGTACTTCGTGGTGAGCTTCGTATTTTGGCTTCAAGCCAATCAGAATCTTGGTCGTGTCATCAAGTGATGGTTCAACAATATCGATTTTTTGGAAACGACGAGATAACGCACGTTCCTTCTCAAAAATACTGCTGTACTCTTGGTAAGTGGTTGAACCGATACAACGTAATTTACCACTGCTTAGTAGCGGTTTGATTAAGTTTGCAGCATCAACTTGTCCACCAGATGCAGCACCCGCACCAATGATGGTGTGAATTTCGTCGATGAACAAGATAGCGTCTTCTTCTTTTTCCAGTTGCTTAAGAATGGCTTTAAAGCGCTTCTCAAAGTCACCACGATATTTAGTACCTGCAAGCAGTGAACCAATATCTAAAGAGTAAATCACGCTGCTCTGAATGATTTCAGGCACCTGCCCTTCAACGATACGCCATGCAAGACCTTCTGCAATGGCCGTTTTACCTACACCTGCTTCACCCACTAACAGAGGGTTATTTTTGCGACGACGACACAATACTTGAACGGTTCGCTCAAGCTCTTTGTCACGGCCGATCAGTGGGTCGATGTTACCTTGCTTAGCCACTTCATTAAGATTGGTTGCAAAGTTTTCTAAACGGTCTTCAGAATTTGCTTCTTCAGCATTTTCTGCACCACCAAATGAGTCAGAAGATGAAGCGCTGTCGCCTTCATTGCTTGCTTTAGTAATACCATGTGAGATGAAGTTAACGATGTCTAAGCGACTGATGTCGTTTTTCTTAAGTAGGTATGCCGCGTGAGATTCTTGCTCACTAAAAATAGCCACAAGCACGTTTGCACCTGTTACTTCACTGCGACCTGAAGATTGGACATGAAAAACCGCGCGCTGAAGTACTCGTTGGAAGCTCAATGTAGGCTGGGTTTCTCGAGTTTCATCGTTTTCTGGGATAAGCGGGGTTGTTTGGTCAATAAAAATATCGAGCTCATTACGAAGAGCATCGAGATCAGCCTGACAAGCTTGGAGCGCTTCCTTGGCCGCATCATTTTCTAATAATGCTAGTAGGAGGTGTTCGACAGTCATAAATTCATGTCGCTTGTCTCGCGCACGAGCAAATGCGCCATTTAAACTCGACTCTAATTCTTTATTTAGCATAAGTACCTCCTAAGGGAACAACAGTGTTGTTCGAGCAATTTATACTTGCTCCATTGTACATAGTAGCGGATGCTCATTTTCCTTTGAGTACATCCTTACCTGCGCTACCTTTGTTTCCGCTATTTCAGCACTGTATGTGCCGCAAATAGCTTTACCTTCATAATGAACCTTGAGCATCACTTCCGTTGCTTGTTCGATATCTAGTGAGAAAAACCGCTCGAGGATCTCAATTACAAAATCCATTGGCGTGTAATCATCGTTGTTCAGTACAACGTTATACATAGCCGGTGGCTTTACTTTTGTTGCTTCTTTCTCCAGTAAATCTGAGCCTGGAGCTGCCCATTCGAAGTTTCTGCTCATATCAGCTTTGCTAGGGTTATTTTTCGGAATTCGTGAGTGCTTACTTAACTCAAATCTACCACATTCACGCTTTACGGTGTACTAAGAAACTGCACCAAGAAACAGTACCAAAAAATATTCCTCTATACTGAGCCTAATCCACCATTTCCATCGCTGCAAATAAAAGATGTCTATTAACAGGATTAACATATGTGATTGATTAAAAAGACACCATTACTATTGACGCCGACCATAAGATCACCACTAAGTTACTATTTAGTTAATAGTTTGTAGTTAATCTCGAATGTGATTTGTTATTAAAATTGATCACTTTTATACCAATTTACTATTGACTGCGCTCAATCATTAGCTACATTGGTGCTAAAAGGTTTTTCTTAAGTAACCTTAACAATAAGCAAAAAAATGCAATAACAAGGAATTATTACGCAAGGTAGCGTTAATTTCCGTAAGCAATGTACGAGATTCAAGTTATCAGCTGAAATCCGTTAGCTGGTAAGAATGATATCAATCGCACTTACGACAATTGATATAACAACGTTAGTAACAAAATGCATGAGGGATGTATAGCATGGCTACAGGTACAGTAAAATGGTTTAACAACGCCAAAGGGTTTGGCTTTATTTGTCCAGAAGGTGAAGACGGCGATATTTTTGCGCACTATTCCACAATACAGATGGATGGTTATCGAACCTTGAAAGCGGGTCAGCAAGTCGACTATGAAGTAGAAAGTGGACCTAAAGGCTCCCATGCTAGTTCCGTTGTTCCTGTCGAAGGCAGCGCCGCTAAATAGGCGATTGCCAAATCATGTTGACCTCCATCAGCGTTAATTAACGGCTGACAGGTAAGCAGAATATTGAAACCGCTCATTTGATACCTTTAATACAGGATTAAATGAGCGGTTTTTCGATCTGGTAGCTATGAAAGTTGCTCACAGTACAATTCATTCGAGGATGTTCGACCTCAAGCTAGGTCGAGGAAAGTATTATGAAAAAAAAGACGCTTTAACGTTATCGTTAAAGCGTCTTTCGTTTTGACTTAATCTATGACTTAACGGTCAGATCAAGCGACTCGTTAGCAACCCATATCCATGACTTGCTAACGGTGAGTCTAATCACTATGCGTCAATAAACGCGTTCAATGTAGCACTCGGGCGCATTAGCGTTGAAACTAGTGCGTCATCTAGTAAGTAGTAACCGCCTAAATCGCCAACAACACCTTGAGCATTGTTCAGCTCAGCAACAATCGCTTCTTCGCTTTCAGCCAGTTGACTTGCAACACCTGCAAACTCAGCAGCTAGGTCAGCATCAACTGTTTGCTCAGCAAGCGCTTTAGCCCAGTATGTTGCTAGGTAGTAGTGACTACCACGGTTATCAAGCTCACCGACTCGACGTGAAGGAGATTTGTTTTTGTCTAGGAATTCACCGGTCGCTTTATCAAGTGCGTCAGCGAGAACTTGTGCTTTAGCATTACCTGTCACTACGCTTAGGTGCTCTAGTGATGCCGCTAATGCCAAGAATTCGCCTAAAGAATCCCAACGCAGATGGTTTTCTTTCTCTACTTGTTGCACGTGCTTAGGCGCAGAACCGCCAGCACCTGTTTCAAACAGACCGCCACCATTCATTAGTGGAACAATCGACAGCATTTTAGCTGACGTACCAAGCTCTAGAATTGGGAACAAGTCTGTTAGATAATCACGTAATACGTTACCTGTAACAGAAATAGTATCTAGACCTTCTTTAATACGAACCAGAGAGTATTGAGTTGCTTCAAGTGGAGCAAGGATCTTAATTTCAAGACCATCTGTATCGTACTCAGGAAGATAAGCTTCTACTTTCTTAATAAGCTGAGCGTCGTGTGCTCGAGCTGCATCTAACCAGAATACCGCAGGAACACCCGCAGCACGTGCGCGAGTTACAGCAAGCTTAACCCAGTCTTGAATTGGTGCATCTTTAACCTGACACATACGGAAGATATCGCCTTCCTCTACGTCTTGCTCAAGAAGAACAGAACCAGAAGCGTCAACCACTTGAACCTGACCTGCAGCTTCTAGGATGAAAGTCTTATCGTGAGAACCGTATTCTTCCGCTTTTTGAGCCATCAGGCCAACGTTTGGTACGCTACCCATCGTTGTTGGATCGAAAGCGCCGTTCTCTTTACAGAAATCAATAACAGCTTGGTAGATGCTTGCGTAGCTGCGATCTGGGATCATAGCTTTAGTATCTTTTTGTTTACCTTCTGGATCCCACATTTGACCTGAAGAACGCAGCATTGCAGGCATAGATGCATCAACAATGATATCGCTTGGTACGTGTAGGTTGGTAATACCGCGGTCTGAATCTACCATCGCTAGTGGTGGTTGAGTCTCGTATACCGCTTGTAGATCAGCTTCAATCGCTTGCTTCTGATCTTGAGGAAGCGCAGCAATTTTTGCGTATACATCGCCGATGCCATTATTCACATCAACACCGAGTTCTTCGAATAGCTGACCGTGCTTAGCAAATACGTCTTTGTAGTAAACCTTAACCGCATGACCAAAAATCACAGGGTCAGATACTTTCATCATGGTAGCTTTCATGTGAAGTGAAAGCAGAACGCCTTGCTCTTTAGCTGATGCGATCTCTTTTTCAAAGAATGCAACCAGAGCAGCTTTGTTCATTACAGATGCATCAATGATCTCTTGATCTTGTAGAGCAAAAGCTGGCTTCAATGTTTTCTTCGCGCCATCTTTGCCTACGAATTCGATGCTGACTTCTGTAGCACCTTCAATCGTTACTGACTTTTCGCTACCGAAGAAGTCTTTGTCTTCCATGCTTGAAACGTGCGACTTAGAGTCTGCAGACCAAGCACCCATTGAGTGTGGGTTTTTCTTCGCGTAGTTCTTAACAGAAAGTGGAGCACGGCGATCCGAGTTACCTTCACGTAGAACAGGGTTTACTGCACTGCCTTTGATTTTATCGTAAGTCGCTTTAACGGCTTTCTCTTCGTCAGTATTTGCTTCTTCTGGATAATTAGGAAGTGCGTAACCTTTTGATTGAAGTTCTTTGATCGTTGCTTGAAGTTGAGGTACAGATGCCGAGATGTTTGGAAGCTTGATAATGTTCGCTTCAGGTGTCTTAGCCAATTCACCTAGTTCTGCTAATGCATCACCGATACGTTGCTCTTCGTTCAAGTAGTCAGGGAAGTTGGCAATAATGCGCCCTGCAAGTGAAATGTCGCGAGTATCAACGTTAATACCAGAAGAAGCTGTAAAAGATTGAATGATTGGCAGCAGAGAGTAAGTAGCTAGCGCCGGAGCTTCGTCTGTAATGGTATAGATGATCGTTGGTTTTTCAGTAGGCATGAAATTTCCCTATAGTTCTGACAAGCTCACTTAAAGTAGTGAGAATGTTATAAATTGACCAGTAAGCCACTCAAAGAGTGAAAACTGCTTACTCGTTAGTCGTACTCTATCTTATTTTTCATGCAATCTTGATGACAGCATGAACCAAATCCGTGAGTGCGTTGTTATAATAAAACACGAAGGTATAATTAAACAAATCAGGCTTAAGAGTCCATCAACTTGTTCTATTTTGTGTCTTTTAGGCGCGCAAATGATAGCTCAATTCCGTTTCAGTGAAAACTTTTCGGCACACTTCGTTTACATTTTTGCAAGGTAGTTAACATGTCTACTCGCTCTCGAGGCGCATCTAGCTCAGACAAACCAGCTCGTTCTGGTACAACATTAAAACAAAACGGTAATAGACCAAGCCGCGGCAGTGATAAAAATAACACTGGCAATTCGCACAAGAAACCGCACTCAAGTAAACATCGATACAAAGGTAAGCCTACTAACGCAAAACCCAAGGTATCACTTGAAGATCGTAAAGTAATTTTGTTCAACAAGCCTTTCGATACTCTCAGCCAATTCACAGATGGCGAAGGCAGGAAAACACTCGCTGACTTTATTCCAGTTAAAGATGTTTATGCTGCTGGACGACTTGACCGTGACAGCGAAGGTTTAATGGTCTTGACCAACGATGGCATCTTCCAAGCCAAATTGACCCAACCAAACTCAAAGTCACCAAAGACTTACTGGGTACAGGTTGAAGGCGCACCTTCTGAGGAAGATTTAGATAAATTGAGAAAAGGCGTGGAGCTAAAAGACGGCATGACACTGCCTGCTCAGATTGAAGTGATGTCTGAACCTGTTGTGTGGGAAAGAACCCCTCCAGTGCGTTTCAGAGCCGCGATACCGACAACATGGTTAGCGATTACTATCATAGAAGGGCGCAACCGCCAGGTAAGACGGATGACAGCAAATATCGGCTTCCCTACCCTGCGTCTTATTCGCTATTCGATGGGGAATATGAACGTGGGTCAGCTTCAGCCGGGTGAGTGGAAAGAGATCTAGCAAATCATAACGCGGAAATGAAAAAGCGAGGTGCTTGTCGTATGTTCAGGAACACCTCGCTTTAAAAATTTGTTTTACTTTTGGTCAATTAACCACTTTTGAAATGCTTTACGCTCTTCTTCGCTTGCTCTTGAATACCAAAGCTTAAGTTGAAGGGTATTTTCAGACTCTTGCACAGTACTGTCGGCAGCGACTGTAGCTCCAACTACTGCACCAGTTTGTACCGCCGCTAGTTCTTCTTTCAACGAACGAATCTTCCCAGAATCAAAAACTAAGCCTCTTTCTTGATTGTAGTCTTTTACCAACTGAGGGATATCACCATAAGGTAGTGCACCTTTCGCAGCAGGCAAAATTTCTTGCTCAACGTCTACATCATCACCATTTATAGAAATGTTGAATATAGGAAGTTCTCTATCCACATTCTTCGCAATTTTAGCGTACTTTCTACTTTGAAGATCAACTTCTACGTCGGCATTTTCAGGAACATCGACGACCATAATATAAGGGATTGTACTGATAAATTCGCGTTTACCTTGATCGCTTAAATACCCTGTGTAATCTAAAACGAGCTGGTTTTCTCCAGAGGTCAATACCGCGTCTTCCACATTATCAATCACCTCACCGTTCAAAGTATTTAGAGTGATACCAGAAGCTAGCTCTAGAGAAGCTATTGCATATGGTGCAGAGAACAGACAGATAAAACTTAAATACCACTTGTTCATGTACAATTCCTTAATCAATAAATGTAAAAAAGCCAGCTTAACGCTGGCTTTTATATAGCATAGTTAACTACAAATTAGAAAGTGTAGTAAACACCAGCAATAACACCGTCAGCATCTAGAGTCTCAGAAGAGTACTCGAAGTCAGCTGTTTGGTATTCTGCGAAGAATAGGATGTTGTCGCGGAATGCGTAGTCAGCACCAACAACTAGGTTAGTAGAGTCGATGTCAGAGATAGAAGCAGTACCTGCAGCTGTTGCAATCTCATCAGTAGTCGCTACTGAGTAAGTAGTATATAGACGAACAGCGTCGATTTGGTAAGCAGCAGCTACACCCATTGTTTCGCCATTGCCGTAAGAATCAGTACCAGTAACTTTATCAAGGTCCCAATAGCCGTAACCTTGGTTGCCTTCAAACTGTGCGTAAGTAAGCGCTAGGTAGAAACCACCAAACTCAGCAGAAGCAGAAACACCAGCAAGAGAGTAATCTACATCTTTAGCAGCATCACCAGCGATGTAAGAAGCACCGATAGAGAAGTTGCTGAATGCGTAATCTGCAGAGATACCGTAAGTGTTATCTACGTCTTCTTCAGAATCAGTATTTACGTCAGCTACGATAGTGAAGCCTTCAACGAATTGGCCTTTAAATACAGCACCGTGACCAGTAGACTCTTTGTGGTGACCACCGGTAGAACCCATGTAGTTACCTTCGTTTGTGATATCGTCTTTCTGGATTGCGTCAGCAGATTCTGCTAAGTCGCCAGTTTCACCAAAAGCCATACCCCAAGTGTCAGTTTTAAAGCCAGCTAGAACATCATCAAACTTAGCGTCTTTACCGTCTGATTCAATTTCGAAAGATGCAAACGCTGTGAACTGGTCATTTAGCTTTTGCTCAGCGTCTAGTTGGATTTTAGCCCAAGTAGAAACGTCTGCTTCGTTCTTAGTTGTTTCTGTAAGGTTTTTGTCTACTTCAGATTGTTGTAGGTAGATATCTACCTCACCTTTTAGGCCAACTTTAGTATCGTCGTTAGAGTAAATTTCTGCTGCGTTTACAGAAGTTGCTGTAGCTGCGATAGCTAGCGCTAATAGAGTCTTTTTCATAATAAATCCACTGCCTTTTCTAAGAATGGGAGATCCTTGCCCGGTTCCCTTTTATTTTTTATGACTGGTCATTACCACTCTTTGTTGGTTAACCACCGTCACTAAATTTCGAGGTCTAGATTGCAAAAGATTATCCTGCGTGTCAAATAAACTAAAAATAGACCTAAAAAAAAACACAAACACATAAAAATCAAACGCTTACATTTTTTTTCATCATTTTACGAGCAAGTTATCCTTAGTTTTATCAGGAAATATAATAATCCTAAAAAAGAACAATACAGAACTTAACACCAATATAGGCATGAATCACAAGCTAAAATCAGAACTTAACACCTGCAGCTAAGTCTTTTTTAATGTTTATATTTCGCAAGATAAATAAAATCGTTAAGTTCCTGATGGTTCAGTTTTTTTTTGTGAACAAGATCTACCTTTGATTCAAAAGCAAGCTATTTCGCCGTAAATGTACCGACTAGTGATATGTGCTACTATCCTCGCTCCGTTACGTAGGTCACAGTATGCTAACTACTAAAATTCAAAAATCCATTCGCACCAGTTATCAAAACCTCCAAGATCAGTTGGACAACTTTGTACCTAGACGTGCTCAAAATTACCTTGTAGCCGAAATTGCGAAGACACTTTGTGGTCAATACCATAAAAGTAATCGTATGATCGTGGCTGAAGCAGGAACCGGGATCGGAAAATCACTCGCCTATCTCATGGCTACGATTCCTGTTGCGGTACTCAACAATAGAAAAATCGTCATTTCAACAGCGACGGTCGCACTTCAAGAACAGCTCGTAAATAAAGATCTCCCTCTATATAGAAGACTTACTGATAGAGAGTTCTCTTTTATACTCGCCAAAGGTAGACAGCGTTATTGTTGTGCCGAGAAGTTAGCCGCCGCTTGTGGGGTTGATGGTGGACAAATGGCGATGTTCGAATCTAAGCCAAAGAAGAAAGACATCGAACAGCTTCAAACCATGCATCGTAGTTTGGCTCAAGGTAAATGGGACGGGGATCGTGACTCATGGCCTAAACCAATCGACAATATGATTTGGCAAATGATCGTAAGCGATAAGCACAGCTGTAACAACAGTATGCCGACTCATCGAGATTGTCCCTTCCAAAAAGCACGCTCGGAGCTAGATAAAGTCGATGTGATTATTGCCAATCACAGTTTAGTTATGGCTGATGCTGACCTTGGTGGCGGAGTCATACTTCCAGAACCAGAGAATAGTATCTATATATTCGATGAGGCTCACCACTTACCACACGTAGCGAGAGATCACTCTTCTGCGGCGGCGAGCTTAAAAGGTGCCGCTTCATGGTTAGAGCGTTTAAATCAATCAATCACCAAGCTTTCGGGCTTAGCGGATGAAAAGCGAGTGGGACGATTCAGAAATGAATTGCAGGATTCTGTACAACAGCTGATTCCTACTCTGACTCAAATGAGCAAACAATTTGACGCCAACCACTTTGAAGATGGCCTGTATCGTTTCGAACACGGCGACTTACCGGAATGGCTGGAAAGCGAATCGAAAGATCTCAAACAGTTGACTCAAAAGACAAGCCAAGCCGTAGCCAAAATCGCCGACCTTATCGCAGAGCGTGTAAAAGATGGGGAGCTTTCGGCAAAGTTAGCAGAGCCTGCTCTGGCTGAAATAGGCTTCTATATACAAAGAACAGAAAATCTTGCTCAAGTTTGGCGTTTAATGGCTGAGCCTAAACGCGAAAAAGGTGCGCCTTTGGCGCGTTGGCTTGAATTGAGCAAAGAAAGCGAAGGGGACTTTGTTGTTAATGTCTCTCCGTTAGAAGTTGGCTGGCAGTTAGACCAGCAGATTTGGAGCCGCTGTGTCGGTGCTGTGCTCGTTTCAGCGACAATGAGAGCGCTTAACTCCTTCAGTTTTTTCTGTCATCAAGCAGGTATCAGCCAGAAAGAGGAGGATGGAGTACAGTTTTTAGCATTGGCATCACCATTCGATTACCAAAACCAAGCAGAGCTGATCGTTCCAGCGATGAAGTATGAGCCACAAGCGCCTCAGTTTACTGAATATCTTATTGAAATTTTGCCTAAGGTAATAGAAGACAACAAAGCCAATCTCGTTCTATTCTCTTCTTACTGGCAAATGAACAAAGTTGCCGAAGCTTTGGCAACAGATTTCGTTAAAAAGTCATGGGCTTTACAGGTTCAAGGTGACACTTCACGAACTGAAATCCTAAAAAAACATAAAAAGCTAATAGACCAAGGTAAAACAAGCGTTCTATTTGGAACTGGAAGCTTTTCTGAAGGTCTTGATTTACCGGGAGAGCTTCTTGAAAATCTGGTCATCACCAAGATTCCATTCGGAGTACCAACCTCACCGGTTGAACGAGCACACTCTGAATATATCGAATCAAGAGGCGGTAATCCTTTTATGCAGATTACCGTTCCAGAAGCGAGTAAAAAGCTTATTCAATCTGTCGGACGGTTACTGCGTAAAGAAAGAGATTCTGGTAAAGTCACGATCCTTGATCGGCGCATAGTGACAAAGCGATACGGGAAATCCTTACTCGACTCGTTACCGCCTTTTAAAAGAACAATAAAATACTAATTTAGCCATCGTATCGGTGGCTCTGGGTCTACCATCGCTTGACCTTTGCATTCACAATTGTGCATGGCTAACCCTCAAGTTACCTATGCCGCTGCCCTACCAGCACAGAACGAGAACAATAGCTATTTATGGAAATGATTGAACCAACCATGTTGGTTGTACTTGCTTTGGTTGCATTTGCAGCCGGCTTTATTGATGCTGTGGCTGGCGGAGGCGGAATGCTGACCGTCCCAGCTTTGTTATCACTAGGGCTGCCGCCACACATTGCACTTGGTACAAATAAACTTGCTGCGACCTTTGCTTCATCAACGGCCGCTGTCACTTATTATCGTAAAAAGCTATTTAAACCTGAATGTTGGATAAACGCGTTCATTTCGACATTAATTGGCGCAACCATAGGTACCCTAGCAGTCGATGCGATTAGCACGGAGTGGCTAGAGAAAGTGCTGCCATTGGTCATTCTTGCTGCTGCGGTCTATACCATTTTCCACAAGACTCCGGATGTTAGCCACAATGTATCTCCAAAGCCCTGCCCTGTACTTAAGAAAAAACAAAAGTACCAAGGGTTCATACTGGGGTTTTATGATGGTGTTGCAGGCCCAGGTACTGGCGCTTTTTGGACAGTTAGCTCTATGGCTCTCTATCGTCTAAATATCTTGCTTGCTTCTGGCCTATCAAAAGCAATGAACTTCACCAGTAACTTCACCTCTCTAGTTACTTTTGCGATTCTAGGGCATATCGATTGGGTACTTGGTTTAACCATGGGTGTATGCTTAATGGCAGGCGCGTTCGTAGGGGCACACTCAGCCATTCGTTTTGGTGCCACTTTTATAAGACCTGTATTTGTTACGGTTGTTAGCGTTCTTGCGATTAAACTGGCTTACGAAGCGTGGTTTGTAAACTTATAACCACCAGCGTTCGGGAAGAGACATGAATCATTTTTCAAAGCTTAAAAGTGTCCTTGATACCTTGATTGGTCACTGCTCTCAAGTCGATAAATCGAGAGGCGCTTATCATCAAGCGTTGTTCGACAGAACCTTATTTAAATGTAGTGCCTCTATTTTGCTTCCCTGCGCAATGGAAGCGCAGACCACCTACCGCACCATATTACGAGAGCAGGCGAATAATCAGCTCACTGCATCTCGCGCGACTTACCTGACCGAAAAGCTAACCAATCAGATAGCGGCTGTCCAAAGAGAGTTAGCCAACCATGATTTAAGGTTAGATCGAAAAAGTAAGTCAGGGAAAAGTCTCAATGACTTGTATAACGAACTCGCTCAGCACCAAGATTGGCAAAAGCGATTGGTCGATTTAGTACGAGTACGAAAGTTAGCGTTTGATTCTGCGCCTCGCCACAGTAAGAAAAAAGCGGAAGAGACCTGGCAGTTAGCAAAAGAGCGATTAGAACGCTGCGAAGACTCAATGAAAAATATTGAAAGATTGATCAACTTAGAGAACCCTAAGCGAAATGAGCACTGATAACACATCATCACCACTGGATAACGCCCCAGAAGAAGTTAAGTTAGCTGTCGACCTGATCTATCTGCTCGAAAGCAACGAAATCGACCCAAAAGTAGCGTTAGAGGCAATTAAAATTGTCCAACAAGATTTACAAGCCAAACTAGCATCTAGCATCTAGCATAAATATAGACAGGATTCACATGTACCAACTTAGCTTTTCTATGCCCGAGTTTCTTGAAAACTACTGGCATAAAAAACCAACCATCTTAAAAGGTGGATTCCAAAACTTCATCGACCCTATTTCGCCAGAAGAACTTGCTGGTTTATCGATGGAAGAAGAAGTGGATTCTCGCTTTATATCTAACCTTGATAATAAATGGGAAGCAGAACACGGCCCATTCTCTGAAGATAAGTTCGGTGAACTCACCGAAACTCATTGGCAATTAGTTGTACAAGCAGCAAACCATTGGCACCAAGGTGCTAACCAGCTGACTGAAGCTTTTCAACAATTGCCAAACTGGTTGTTCGACGATCTGATGATCTGCTACTCAGCACCTGAAGGTGGCGTAGGCCCGCATATCGATCAATACGATGTGTTCATCATCCAAGGTCAAGGTAAGCGACAATGGAAGGTTGGAGCAAAAGATGTTGGTCAGTACCAAGAAACCATTCAAGCTTCTGCTCTTCGTCAAATTGAAGGCTTTGACCCAATCATTGATGAAACTTTAGAGCCAGGTGATATTCTTTATATCCCGCCAGGTTTTCCTCATGAAGGCACAACCTTAGAACCTTCAATGAGCTACTCGATTGGTTACCGTTCACCAAAAGAACAAGAGCTAATCAGCAACTTTGCAGATTTTGTACTGGCGCATGATATGGGTGATGTTCACCTGCATGACCCTGAATTCAAATCTCAAGATAACTACGGCAAGATTCGTGCGTCTGATTTGAATAACCTAACGGAGATGTTGATGTCGGCGCTTGAAGAGCCAGAAACCATCAATGACTTCATGGGCTGCCTGCTAAGCCAATCACGCCACCAGCTTGATATCGTTGCGCCAGAGCCTCTATGGACAGCAGAAGAGATCGCTCAACATCTAGAGTCAGAGGGTGAGATTCACCGTGTATCTGGCTTAAAAGCGCTCTACCACGAGAATGAAAGCAACACGGCTTACATCAATGGTGAAGTAGTCAAGGTTGAAGAAGCGGATTCATCGCTACTAAACGTACTTTGTGACAACGAGGTGATTAATTCAGCAACCAATCTTTCTCCTTCAGGTGTAACCGTCGTGACGGAATTGGTGAATAAAGGTTACTGGTTTATCGAAGACTAACTTCGTTAATCGGTCTCGGTGAATATCATCGAGATCTAAAGCCTTAAACCCTAAGAAAAACAAAAGGGACAAATGAAATCTTCATTTGTCCCTTTTTCTATTCAACAGTTAACTAAGCTTAAAAACAATACCGTGAACGACTAAACCTTAAATTGATTCACCAGCTTTTTCTGCTGCTGAGACAATTGGTCGATTTCACTTCCCACTTGCTCAGACGCTGCGGCTTGCTCCAAAATCTTCGCACTTAAATCACGTATGTTAACCACACTTTGATTCACTTCACCGGAAACGGATTGCTGCTCTTCAGCGGCTCGAACGATCTGACTATTCATATCACTGATCGCCTCAATAGAAGTAAAGATCGAACCTAAATCTTCAACCGCTTTCTGAACGTGCAGTGCTGTATCGTTCGCCAGTATGTTGCCTTCTTGTATCGCTTCAACAACATCTTGTGTTCCAGCATGAACCTTATCGATCACAGCTCTAATCTCACCAACCGAGGACTGTGTACGACTTGCTAGGTTTCGAACTTCATCAGCAACCACAGCAAAACCTCGACCTTGTTCCCCTGCCCTCGCGGCTTCAATAGCAGCATTCAAGGCTAGCAAGTTGGTCTGCTCAGAGATCCCCTCAATAACACTTAAGATCTCAGTAATATTGCCGTTGTTCTTCGCCAGCTCTTCAACAATCGGAACAGCGCTCGACATGCGATCCACCAGCTTTCTCATTTCACCTGCTGAAAGTTCAATAACCTCTTGTCCTTGCTGAGCAGAACGGTTCGCTTCACAAGCAGCATCCACAGCTATTTCTGCATTTTGCACCACTAAGCCCGAAGTTTGAGTCATCTCTTCGGCAGCGGTAGCCACTAAATCCACTTCTTTGAATTGAGATTCACTGCTTTCACGCGTACTCGACGCAGACGACTTAGCCTGACTGGTTGTATTCGCGACTTGCTCTGTGGTTTGAATGACTTCTTTGATCGTGTGCTGAAGTTTATCTAAGAATTGGTTGAAGCCTTTCGACAGTTGGCCGATCTCATCTTGCGATTTAACTTCCAATCGCTGAGTAAGGTCACCTTCACCAGAAGCAATGTCATTAAGCCTCTCAACAACTTGGCGAATAGGCCTAACGATAGACAATGAAGCAAAGGCGATGATTGCCAGTCCGAAAACAATGAAAATGATACCAGCGATCACTTCGGTTTTTATACCTTCGCTCAACTTAGCGCTGATAATAGAATCGAGTCGACTTGCATCGGCAACCACACTCTCTCTTGGGATCTCAAACAGCACACCCCAAGTTTGGTTGGCAGCCACAACAGGAGCAAATGCGAGTAACCACTCACCATTTTCACTCCACTGAGTCGTCACTTCACCACCAAAGATAAAGTCGGTCATCAAGTCGCTGTTTGTATTGTCACTTTGAAAGCTTGAACCAACAGCAATGCTTGAATCATCAGAAGCAATAACAGAACCGTCTAGGCTAACTACATAGACCGCACCGGCACCATCAAACAAGCTTTGATCCGATTGAGTTACCACATTGGTTAAACCGTCTAGTCTTAGGTCGATGCCTAAGAACCCAATCGCCATATCATCGACTAAAATAGGCACAGAGATTGAAGAGGTAAGTAATGTTTTACCGCCACTATTGACGACTCTAGGCGTACTGATACAAGTTTGCCCAGAAGAAAGAGGACAGTAAAAACGTTCACTATTACTGCCATCACTTAAGATCGATTCTGAAAGCACATTCGACAGAACATTCTCACCGTTATCGGCAACCTTCCAGTAAGGTGCAAAGCGGCCTTTTTCGTTAGATCCGACATAATCGGCATCGACATAGTTCGCATCTTCACCATCAAGTAAATCTGGCTTAAAGACTAAGTACGCCCCTTGGATCGAATCAAAGTTTAAAACTGAGCGACGTACCATTTCATCTAATGCAGTACGAAGTTCTTCACTTGGCGTAAAGTTCTCATCCGCATTGTTTTTTAGAAACTGAGCACTAGAAGCTAGCATTTCTGCGCGATAAATAGCTTCATCGACATAACGTTGAGTTTCTTGAGCATTGAGCTGAGAAACAGACGCGAGCAATTGCTGAGTTTTATTGATAACTGATTCTGAACTTTGAGATTTGATGACTTGTTGATTACTCGTCGCGTTGTAGATCGAGAAACCAATAAGAGACAGTGAAGTAATGATTAGGCAACAACCTGCTAAGAGGGTGATTTTCCACTGTACCGATAGAGAGCGCATTTAATATCCTTATTTAAGCCAAAAGACTTCCATGACCGTCACTATCACATTGATGCTCAATTCCAGGGCACAATGTAAATAAATGAGATGAATAGCTTAGCCGATGATTACATCACAAATTGCACACATATAAAACGAAAGTTTATAGAAATGTTAATAAGTCGTGTCATTTGTCTTTTGTTTCTGTGATTTCAAGAGCTTTCGCCTTGTCGCTCTAAGTTAAGTTATTGAAGCCAGAACGCCCAACTTGCTATGCTCACGACTTAGAGAGACGTTTAAACTATCACCATTAAAGAGAATGTTGTTTTATCCGAGCATCTTTTATTTGCGATATTTCAAGGAAGCTTACCGCCCCTTCGCATCTTTAAAACTCAGCAATTTCGAATTACTTTTTCTAATCCAAACTATAGATTTTTATCTTGATCAAGTTCACACTTTTTGATTGCTAAGTCGCCATTCAAGCTCTAATATCTCGCGCCTAGATTCCCTGAATACTTTGTTCATTTGGCTCTCCTCAAAGGAGCGCTAAGGCTTTTTTACGTCTTTAATTTTTGGAGAGATACGCAAATGTCTGCCTCGTTTCCATTAGCGAAACTTACCTTTTTAATCGCAATTCTGACTGCCGTAGGTCAAATGACTCAAACGATGTACGTGCCTTCTATCGGTCATATGTCGGGTGAGTTCTTGGTTTCTGCATCTTCACTTCAAGCGGTGATGGCGTGTTACCTGATCCCTTACGGTCTGTCACAATTTGTCTACGGCCCGCTTTCTGATCGCCTAGGTCGTAAACCCATCATCGTTGCTGGTTTGATCATCTATATCATCGGTACGTTGGTTGCATTATTTGCTCACGAATATGAATGGTTTTTAGCAGGTAGCTTTATCCAAGGCTTGGGCATCGGTTGTGGTGGTGCGATGTCTCGTACATTGACTCGCGACTGTTTTGAAGGCGCAAAACTGCACCGAGCAAACAGCTTAATCAGCATGTGTGTGATTTTCTCACCATTGATGGCTCCTGTATTGGGCGGGTACTTAACAGAAGCTTTCGGTTGGCGTTCTAGCTACTTGTTCCTTGCACTGTTTGGTATCGCTGTTGTTATCACCATGATGACGAGCATGATGGAAACTCTGCCTAAAGAACGACGCAAAAACGAGTCAGTTGTAAACAGCTACAAATTCGTTCTGTCTGACAAACGTTTCCAAGGCTTCTTACTAATACTGGTCGCAACCTTTGCTGGCGTAGCTGTATTTGAAGCAGCGGCAGGCGTACTGCTTGGCGGCGTACTTGGCCTACCTGCAACCACAGTAAGCTTGCTGTTTGTCTTACCCATTCCGGGTTACTTAGTGGGTGCAGGCTTATCTAGTTACATCGCACAACGTCGCTCTGAACGCCGCGCACTGAATGTTGGCCTAGTGTCGATCTTGGTAGGCTCAGCAGTGGTCTTGATACCAGGGCTGTTTGGTCAAACGACAGCATTGACTTTGATTGGCGGTGCAACGATTTACTTCTTGGGCGCTGGCATCTTATTCCCAGCGGCAACAACAGGGGCACTGTCACCATTCCCATACCATGCTGGTACAGGAGGAGCGATCTTAGGTGGCATGCAGAACCTAGGTGCTGGCATCGCAACACTATTGGCATCTTTCTTCCCTGCTCAAGATCAGTTGCCACTCGGTTGTTTGATGATCGTAATGTCATTTATCGTGATGCTTGGTTTACGTTGGGTCAATCGTAAACATGACCATTCAAACGAAATGCCATTGGCAATCTAAAATAAGAATCTATTTCTGCCCAAACAAAGAAAAGGGACATGCTGAAAAGTGTGTCCCTTTTTCGTTGCACGTTTCCCCCCCCCCCCACCTCTGTCATCAATTTCATTTAACATTACTTTGATTTTTTGAAAACAATAACAGACACTTACGTTGAAAGTGCATATCCAGAATCCAATTATAAATAATATCACTGGAAGAAAACTAACCACTACAAGGATGCTGGCATTAAAACGAGTAAGGTGCACACTAAGGATATACAGATGCGTTTCGCTTTAACCACATTAGCCGTATCGGTCGCGCTTGTCGCCGGATGCAGCAATCAAGGAATACCAACCATGAACCACTACTCTCAATCGCAACTTATCGCTCAGCAAACCCAAGCCCCCGTTGCTAAGAAAGTTCCTCATGCAATGACGATTCATGGTGACACTAGAATCGACGATTATTACTGGATGCGCGATGACGAACGCCAAGACCCAGAGATCTTGCAACACCTTGAGCAAGAGAATCAGTACGCAGAGACCGTGTTGAAACACACTGATGCATTACAAAAACAGTTATTTGAAGAGATCAAAGGCCGAATCGCGAAAGATGACAATTCGGTGCCGGTTCGTAAAGGCAGCTATTACTATTCAAATGAAGTCACAGGTGACAACGAATACGAAGTTCACTTACGTTCAAAAGACTTTGCAGGCACAGACAAGCAAGTCATCTTAGACGTTAACGCTCTGGCAAAAGAACACGAATTCTTCAGTATTGGCGGCTTAACGATCAGCCCAAACGAAAACTTACTGGCCTATGGCGAAGATACACTGAGCCGCCGTGTTTACACCATCAAGATTAAAGACCTCACGACCGGTAAATATCTAACGGATGAAATTGAAGGTGCCTCGAGTTCAATTGCATGGCAAAACGACAACCAAGCCTTCTATTACATCAAGAAAGATCCGCAAACGTTGCTGGGTTATCAAGTTTTCCGCCATGTTTTAGGCACACCTCAGACAAACGATGATTTGATTTACGAAGAAACCGACACTGCTTACTACACTGGCTTAAGTAAGAGTAAAGATGGCCAACAGGTGTACATTTGGCACTCAAGCACAGAAACCAGCGGTGTTTCAGTCATAGATGCCAACGACCCACACGCGAGAGCGAAACCTTTTTACCCACAAGAAACGGGCATTGAGTACAGCATCGCTAAACTGGGTGACTGGTACTACATCTACACCAACTACCAAGCCGTCAACTTCCGTTTAATGAAAGTCACAACCGAAGACATGCACGACCGTTCAAAATGGGTCGATGTCATCCCAGCCGACGATAATACTCAACTTGTTGATTTCGAGTTGTTTGATGACCATCTTGTTTACGAGCAACGTGCAAATGGCTTATCTACAGTGAAAGTACGCCAACTATCAACGGGGAAAGAGTTCCCACTAGAGTTCAATGACGCCGCTTTTGCCGCTTACCTGACTGGTAACAATGAATTAGATAACTCAAAAGTTCGTGTCTATTACAGCAGCTTAACCACGCCAGGTACTTACTATGATTTCGACCTAAATACAGGTGAATCCGAGCTAATGAAGCAAACACCCGTATTAGGTGATTTCGAAGCGGATAACTACCAATCAGAGCGAATCATGGTGACGGCTCGCGATGGTAAGCAAGTACCTGTTTCTTTGGTTTATCGCAAAGACTTATTCAAGAAAGACGGCACTAACCCAATCTACCAATATGGCTATGGCTCATACGGCTCAACGATTGAACCGACCTTCCGCTCAGCT
Source organism: Vibrio sp. FE10 (assembly GCF_030297155.1). Lineage (NCBI taxonomy): Bacteria > Pseudomonadati > Pseudomonadota > Gammaproteobacteria > Vibrionales > Vibrionaceae > Vibrio > Vibrio apostichopi. The sequence continues at coordinate 2,533,807 of NZ_AP028067.1, forward strand.
CGTCTAAGCCTACTTGATCGAGGCTTCGTTTATGCGATCGCACATATTCGTGGTTCAGAAATGCTTGGTCGCCCTTGGTATGAGGACGGCAAAAAGCTGACCAAACAAAACACATTTAACGATTTTGTCGATGTAACCAAAGGGCTTGTTGAAGAAGGCTATGGTGCTCAAGATAAAGTATTTGCGGTGGGCGGCTCTGCTGGCGGTCTACTGATGGGCGCAATCATCAATCAAGCACCAGAACTGTACCGTGGTATTGGTGCTCATGTTCCGTTTGTAGACGTGGTAACAACCATGCTTGATGAATCGATTCCTCTAACCACAAACGAATACGACGAATGGGGCAATCCGAACGATAAAACCTACTACGATTACATGCTGGGTTACTCGCCATACGACAACATTAAGGTACAAAACTACCCGAACATGCTGGTAAAAACAGGTCTGCATGACTCACAGGTACAGTACTTTGAGCCAATGAAGTGGGTGGCGAAACTGCGTGAAATGAAGACAGACAACAATGTACTGCTGTTCAAAACCGATATGGAAGCCGGTCACGGTGGTGCTTCTGGTCGATTTAAACGATTGAGAGAAGACGCACTTGAATACGCTTTCTTTTTAGACTTGCTAAAGACTCAATAGATTCCGTGTAACTGTAGGTATTCACACAATTTTACGTCGCCATTTAGTCACTACAAAATGGCGACAGAAATTATTAAGCATGGTTAAATACGATGAACCATGAAATCAACCAAATCAAAAAACCTTTAGAACAAACAGTGACAAAGGTTTCCGAGAGGTATAAAAACAAATGAAAGTAATTAGCTTCAACATCAACGGCCTTAGAGCCCGCCTTCACCAACTGCAAGCGATTATCGACAAACACCAACCTGACGTGATTGGTCTTCAAGAGATAAAAGTACACGATGAAGCCTTCCCGCTCGCTGATGTTGAAGCGATGGGTTACAAGGTTTACTTCCATGGCCAAAAAGCGCATTACGGTGTAGCTATGTTGTGTAAGCAAGAACCTATCTCTGTACAGAAAGGTTTTCCTACAGACAATGAAGACCATCAAAAGCGTATGATCATGGCGACTTTTGAAGACGAAAACGGTGAAAAAGTTACCGTGCTTAATGGCTACTTCCCTCAAGGGGATAACATCAAGCACGAGACTAAATACCCATACAAGCGTCAGTTCTACAAAGACTTGATGACTTACCTAAATGACTACCACAACAAAGATGAACAAGTCATTGTGATGGGCGACATTAACATCAGTCCTATCGACGCAGACATCGGCATCGGTGAACCTAACGCGAAACGTTGGTTGAAAACCGGTAAGTGTTCTTTCCAACCAGAAGAGCGCGAATGGCTGAAAACACTGATGGATTGGGGTTTTGTGGACAGCTTCCGTCTATTACACCCTGAAGTAAATGACCAGTACTCATGGTTTGATTACCGATCAAAAGGTTTCGTGGACAACCGCGGCCTACGAATTGATGTAGTACTTGCGACTCAGAAACTTGCTGATAAATGTACTGAAGCAGGCATCGATTACGAACTGCGTGGCATTGAAAAGCCATCTGATCACGCGCCAATTTGGTCGACGTTTAAATAGCTTAAGAACAGACGAGTTCATCCATAAAAAACGGCGCTATGAAAGCGCCGTTTGTTTAACTGAAACTGTTGCTGTGTACTTATTAGCTAAGCGGTCTTAGGTAAGCTAGGAAACGTTTCTCTGCGAATTTGAAAATCGCGATGATGATAAACGTGAGCGCCATGTAGAACAGACCTGCTGTTAAGAAAGATTCGAATGGAGCGTAGTAACGTGAGTTAACCAAACGTGCTGCACCCGTCAGATCCATAATCGTTACAATACCTGCAACTGCTGAACCGTGAAGCATGAAGATAACTTCATTACTGTAAGCCGGTAACGCTCGACGAAGAGCACTTGGCAGAATGATACGGCGGTATGTCTTCGGTGTACTCATGCCATATGCTTTTGCTGCTTCAACTTCACCTTTTGGTAAGCCGTTAATCGCACCGCGAATGATTTCAGCTGTGTATGCCGATGTGTTAAGGATGAATGCCACCAAAGCACAAAACCATGCATTTTCCCATAGTGTATCTTTTACAGGGAAGAACTGATCCATTCCGTAGTAAATCAGGTACAACTGAACCAGCAGCGGCGTACCACGGAAGAAATAGATAAATGACCACGCTGGTGCGTTAATCAACATATTTGGGCTGTTACGAGAGATAGCTAATGGTATGGCAACGAATAAGCCAATAACCAAAGCAACACAAACCATCCAAGCCGTTGTCCATAAACCACTAAGGTAAATTGGCAGGCTTTCAATTATCAATGAAAAGTCCATAACTACCTCGCGTGGATACTAAATTTGCGTTCAACAAGCTTGAGTAGCCCTGTCGATACACTAGTGAAGAATAAGAAAATAAGCGCCACTGACATGTAGAAGGTAAATGGCATTTTGGTTGAGCCTGCTGCCAACGCGCTAACACGTACCATATCTTCTAAGCCGATAATGGATACCAGAGCGGTCGTTTTAAGCAATACTAACCAGTTGTTGCCGAAACCCGGTAAAGCATGACGGATCATTTGCGGAAGCAGGATACGACGGAACGCTAATACAGGGCCCATACCATAGGCCTTTGCCGCTTCCATCTCACCGCTATCAACAGCCATGATGGCGCCACGGAATGTTTCAGCCATGTAAGCACCGAAGATAAAGCCAATCGTTAATACACCAGCAATAAATGGGCTGACATCAATGTAATCAGGTAAGTAAGCAGTCCACTCATGGTTAGGGTCACTCGACGTGAACCATTCATTGAGCCACTCATTGATGGAATACAAACTGTTGTTTAAAAGGATTTGTCCACCAAAGAAAATCAACATCATCAATACGAGATCAGGAATGCCTCGAATAACGGTTGTGTAGAGGGTTGCGATAGCACGAGCCCAGCGATACGGCGCCAGTTTTGCTAAGGCACCTAGCATACCAAGAACCATAGCTAAAATTAGCGACAGCAAGGCAACTTCGATTGTAAGCACCGCCCCTTTCAGGATCGAAGCTTCATATCCTTGTAAATCAAACATAATGAATTCCAACAGAACTGCGAAAAAGTTGGTAAGACAGGGAGAGGAGAACCTCTCCCTTAAGAAGTGACGCTAGAGATTACTTGCCGTATACGTCGTAGTTGAAGTACTTAGCCGCGATATCTTGGTAGATGCCTTTTTCACGTAGTGAAAGGATTGCAGCATCTAGCTGTTTAGTCAGATCTTTGTCTTGCTTGCGTAGTGCAATACCAAAACCTTCACCGAACCATTTAGGATCCGTTAGTGATGGGCCAACAAACTCATAAGCTTCGCCACCGGCTTTGTTTAATACGCCTTCTTCAAGAGCAGACGCATCACCAAGTACAGCAACAACACGGCCGTTTGCTAGATCAAGATAAGCTTCGTCGAATGAACCGTAACGAACGATCTCTACTGAGTCACCGTAGTTGTCTGTTAGGTACTTATCGTGAGTTGTCGCACGTTGAACTGCGATTTTTTGACCACTTAGGTCATCAAAGTTAAGTCCAGCGTCTTTTTTAGCGATGAATTTGTTCGGGATAAGTGCGTACTTACCAGTAAAGTCGATTTTTTTCTTACGTTCTTCTGTAATCGACATTGCCGCGATGATCGCATCATATTTACGAGCAAGTAGAGAAGGAATAATGCCATCCCAATCTTGCGCTACGATCTTACACTTAACCTGCATTTCAGTACAAAGTGCGTTCGCCATATCGACATCAAAGCCTTTTAGTGAACCATCAGCTTCAGTCCAGCTAAATGGAGGGTAAGCACCTTCAATACCGAAGCGTACTGTTTTCCATTCTTTTGCTTGAGCTACGCCCGTTGCAGCAGTTGCAGCAAGTGCCGCTACTAATAACCACTTTTTCATATCCCTACTCCTGTGATTTAGGTTTTTATGTTTTGCTAGTTTTAATATTGTGTTTGTTGTTACTTATTAACTTACTTGTTGTGTTTTATTGTTCACACCGTCGCTGTTTACCTTGGCAACGATATTTCAATTCTGATTAGTAAATCGATGAGATAAATTGTTGTAAACGCTCAGATTCAGGTGCCGTAAACAGTTTAGCTGGATCGCCCTGTTCTTCCACCAGACCTTGATGCAGGAACATCACATGGTTAGATACGTCACGAGCAAAAGCCATTTCATGTGTTACCACAAGCATGGTTCTTCCTTCTTCTGCTAGGTCGCGCATTACACCAAGAACTTCCCCAACTAACTCAGGGTCAAGTGCAGATGTTGGTTCATCGAATAACATCACTTCAGGATCAACCGCTAACGCTCTTGCAATTGCAGCACGCTGTTGTTGTCCGCCAGACAAATGGCCTGGGTAGTAATCTTTACGTTCATACAGTCCTACTTTCTTCAGTAGTAGCTCAGCATTTTCAATCGCTTGTGCTTTAGGTACGCCTAAGACATGAACGGGTGCTTCGATAACATTTTCGAGAACGGTCAGGTGAGACCATAGATTGAAGCCTTGAAAAACCATAGCCAAACGAGAACGGATTCGTTGAACTTGTTTTTCATTTGCAGGAACGGAAACGCCTTGGCGGTTATTTTTCATCTGAATTAATTCGCCATTAACCCAAATCTCGCCAGCAGTAGGTGTTTCTAAGAGGTTGATACATCTAAGGAAAGTACTTTTACCCGATCCTGAAGATCCGATAATCGAGACTACATCGCCTTTATGCGCAGAAAGTGAAATTCCCTTTAAAACTTCATTTTGACCAAACGTTTTGTGTAGATCCTTTATGTCCAGCGCCGGTACATCTTTCATGCGCTTTCTCTCCCAAGTTTGTGAAAATGCAAG